>DASRJM010000044.1:0-2116 GCA_035649475.1 Acidimicrobiales bacterium | reverse complement strand
CACAGGCTCCGCAGGAGCCGGTCCCAGTCCCGGACGAACCGTTCGATCCCGAACCGCTCGCGGGCGGTCTCCCGGCCGGCCTTGCCCAGCCGCTCGGCCAGCGCCGGGTCCTCGATCAGCGCCCGCATCCCGTCGACCAGCCGGTCGGGGTCGGTGTGGGCGATGCCGTTGACGCCGTCCTCGACGATCGTGGGCAGCTCGGTGGTCGCCAGGCCGACCACCGGGAGGCCCACCGTCATGGCCTCGCACAGCGACAGGCCGAGGCTCGTGTAGCGCACCGGGTGGAAGTAGAACCGGTACGCGGCCATGAACTCCGGCAGGTCGGGTGGCTGGACCTCGCCCAGCCCGCCCACCTCGGACGATCCCATGCCGACGAGGTCGAGCGGGACCCGTCGGCGGGCGTCAACGAAGATGTCCGCGCCCAGCCGTCGCCCCCGGGCAGCGAGGTCGTTGACCACGGCGAGCCCGCGGGGCAGGTCGCCCCGGTAGCGGGCCCGGTCGGGGACGACCACACCGTGCTCGATCACCACGGTGGGCGTGGCGCCGTTGTCCCACATCAGCCGGTTGAAGGCGGTGACGTGCACGACCACCGCACCCGGGTCGTCGACCGGGTGGCGGGTGTCGGTGGGGGACTGCCGAGGCGGGTCGTGCTCGATCACGACCCGGGGGAGCGCCCGCTGGCGGTCGGACAGCAACTCGAGACGGTCGACCGACCAGTGGCCGTGGCTCTGGTACAGCACGACGTCGACATCAGCGTGGGGGACCTCGTCGGCGGGGACCTCGGACACGGAGTCGGGCCACGGGAAGGCCCCGGCCCGCCCGGCATAGCCGTGGGGGCGCCCGGGCCGAACGGGCAGCACGAGCTCGTGCGGGACGTGGGACAGATACCACAGGTAGTTCCCGTGGACGTGCCAGGTGAGGATGCGCAGGGGCCTCACACCGCCACCTCGTCGAGGTGGGCGTCGACCGCCGCGACCACGCCCCCGGTCACCGGCCAGGCCTCGCCCGGCGGGGGCGTCACCCGGCGGTGCAGGCGGGAGTCGAGCGGTGCCCAACGGTCGGGGTCGCCCGTCGCGGGGTAGACGACGACGCTGGCCGCCTCCACCGCCGCGGCCACGTGGGCGGCGCCCGTGTCGTTGCTGACCACCACCCGGGCCCGCTCGAAGAGGGCCGCCAGCGTGCCGATGTCGGTGCGACCGGCCAGGTCGAGCGCGGGCGCCTGCATCGCGCCGGCCACCGCCGCCGTCACCCGGGACTCGCCCGCGGTCCCGGTGAGGACCACGGCCATCCCCCGGCCGGCCAGGTGGTCGCCCAACGCCGCGAACCGGTCCGCGGGCCAGCGGTTGCAGGCTCGGCTCGCCCCGGGGTGCAGGCAGGCCAGCGGGCGGCCCTCGCCGGCGACCCGCGCCGCCCGGGCCCGCTCGGCGGCCGTCACCGGCAGTTCGAGCTCGTCGCCGGCCGGCGGGCACCCGGCGGCCTCCGCCACGGCCAGCAGCCGGTGGATCTCCGGGATGTCGTCGCGGTAGGGCAGCGCCTCCCCCGGCGCCACCACCCGGTCCGCGCCGACGGAGGCCGCGACGGCGTTGCTGGTGACCCCGCTGCCGTGGAGCTGGAGCGCCAGGTCGAACCGCTGAGCCCGGGCGGCCTGGGTGAACCGGACGAACGCCCACCGGTCGGGGGTCACCTCGGGGATCCCGCTCACGCCCTCCACCACCAGCAGATCGTCCAGCAGGTGGGGGAAGCGCTCGACGAACCATGCCGCCCCGGTCAGGCCGAGCAGCGTCATCCGGGCGCGCGGGTGCGCGACCCGGACCGCCCACAGCGCCGGCACCGCGCACAGCAGGTCGCCCACCCCCGGCAGTGCTCGCAGCGCGGCGATGCGCACGTCACGCCCGCCCGACGCCGCGCCAGCGGACCGTGCCCCGGGCCCGCCACCACACCGCCGCCGGCGGAATGAGGGCGCTGGTGGCGACCATGGCGCCGACCTCCCGCCGCGTGCGGGGACCGGGGGCGACCCGCCCCCAGGCGAACCGGGCGGTCGAGGCCGCCCACGCCAGGCCGCTCGCCGTCGCCAGACGCCCCCGGCCGGCGAGCCCCGCCGCCACCGCCGCGCCGG
>DASRJM010000043.1:0-5358 GCA_035649475.1 Acidimicrobiales bacterium | reverse complement strand
AGCTGGTTGGCCCGGGGCCCGGCGAAGTCCTGGTCGGCGAACTCGGGGAGCGCCGCGTCGCCCCGCCAGCAGGCGAGCGCCTCGGCCGCGGCGTCCGCCGCCTCGGACCACGCGCCGGCGTCCAGCGCGGCGCGGGCCCGGCGGGCGGCGTCCTCGAAGGCGAGGGCGTCGAGCTCGGCGGCGGCGACCCGCAGCGCGTAGCCGGTCCCGGGTACCAGCTCGATGCGGTCGCGCCCGAGCGCGCTCCGCAGCCGCGACACCTGGGTCTGGAGGTTGTTGGCGGCGTCGGCCGGGGGCCCGGCGGGCCATAGCGCCGCGATCAACACGTCGCTCGGGACGACCTCGTCGGCCCGCACCGCGAGCGCGGCCAGCAGGGTGCGGCTCCTGGGTCCGCCGACCCGTCGTGTCGCTTCCCCCTCGCTCACCTCGAGGGGCCCGAGAATGCCGATCCTCACGGCGCCGCACCTCCCAGCCCCACCTCGGAGCCTAGGCGCCGATCGCACGCGTCTGTTGCACGGAAGCCGCGAGAGTGCCCACCGATAGTGGGCGACGGCAGCGGGGGGTGGTGTCACGCGGCGTCGAGGACCCGCTCGATCTCGCCGTCGTCCTCGTGGCGGGCCAGCCAGCGCTGGCAGGGGAACGTCCACTCGACACCCCGGTCCTCGTCCCGCACGACCAGCCGGTCGAGGAACCAGCTGGGGGCGATGCCGGTGTTGTCGTGGCGGACGTGGACGCGGGTGACCTCGCCGAGGTCGGGGAGGTGCACCGTGACGGTGTCCACCCCGGTGAGGCCGAACCGGCCGTCCCCGTTGCTCCCGTGTCCCACGGGCAGCTCGGCGCTGGACGCCCGGGTCCCGTAGAGGGTCGCGAAGACGTTGGCGTCCGTCGCCGCCGCCGCACCGGTGCGTGCCTGCCCGGTGTAGACGTCGATCCGGTACCTCGGCATCGTCTTGCTGTCCTCTCGTGAACCCCTCGCGAACCCCGTGGTGGAGCGTGGTGGCGCGGGCCGGCCCGCCGCCACAGGGAACGGGGGCCGACCCGCCGCCGCCGGGGGACGGGCCGGCCCGTTCCGCCGTAGGTGAGCCGGCGAACCGACTCACCCACGGGCCGGCCCGCAACCTCGGGTCCGGAAGGGTTCCGGTCCCGAGGCTGAGGGCGTGAACCACGCTCTCGCCGTGAGGTTCACAGACCGAGCTTTCAGGGAACGCACAGCGGGCGCACAGCTTTCGCGGGCGGCCGGATGGCGACTCCGTGATCCGGCGTGGGGTTACGCTTGCGCAGTGCCGTTCCCTCGGAAGCTGCTCAACGAGTCCGAGGACATCGTTCTCGACCTCCACCCCCACTGGTGGTTCTTCGCCCCGCCGCTGTTCGCCCTGGTCGCGTCGATCATCGTGGGGCTGTGGGCGTTCACGACCACGGACGCCGCCGCGCTCCAGGTGCCCCTCGGCATCGCCATCCTGTTCTTCCTCGGCTGGTTCGGCTGGCGCTACCTGCGCTGGATCACGACCAACTTCGTCGTCACCACCGACCGGCTGATCTACCGCCACGGGGTGCTGTCCAAGCACGGCATCGAGATCCCCCTCGACCGGGTCAACACGGTGTTCTTCCGCCAGTCGGTGTTCGAGCGGCTCGTGGGCTCGGGCGACCTGGTGATCGAGTCCGCGGGCGAGATGGGCCGCCAGCACTTCTCCAACGTGCGGCACCCCTCCGCGGTGCAGAACGAGATCTACCGGCAGATCGAGGCGAACGAGAACCGCAAGTTCGACCGGGTCGGGGCGTCGGCCGCCGCCGGCGGCCACGGCTCGGGCGGCTCGATCCCCGAGCAGATCCGCGAGCTCGACGAGCTGCGCAAGCAGGGCCTCCTCAGCGACCAGGAGTTCGCCCTCAAGAAGCAGCAGCTCCTCGACCGCATGTGACGGCGCGCCAGCCCCGCGTCGTGAGCCTCGTCCCGTCGGTGACGGAGACGCTGCTCGCCTGGGGGGTCACGCCGGTCGCGTGCACCCGGTTCTGCGAGCAGCCCGACCTGGTTCATGTCGGCGGGACCAAGGATCCCGACGTCCCCGCCATCGCCGGCCTGGCGCCGGACCTGGTGGTGATGTGCGTCGAGGAGAACCGGCGGGAGGACGCCGAGGCGCTGTCGGACGCCGGGCTCGTGACGGCGTCGCTGTCGGTGGACTCGGTCGCCGACGTCGCGCCCGCGCTGCGGATGCTGGCGGGCCTGGTGGGCGTCGCCCCCGGGGTCGTCGAGGACGTCGCGGCGGGCGACGCACCACCCGGCGCGGCCCGGGCGTTCGTGCCGATCTGGAAGCGGCCGTGGATGACGATGTCGGGCGGGACGTACGGGTCGTCGCTGCTGGCGGCGGCCGGGGTGGCCAACGTTTTCGCCGGCGCTCGGGACCGCTACCCGACGGTGACGCTGGAGGAGGCCCGGGAGCGGCGGCCCGACGTGGTCCTCGCCCCGAGCGAGCCGTACCCGTTCGCCGAGCGCCACGTCCCGCTGCTGGAGGAGGTCGCCCCTGTCGTCCTCGTCGACGGCCAGGACCTGTTCTGGTGGGGCGCCCGCACCCCGGCGGCCCTGGCGCGCCTGCGCGAGGCCCTCGCGGGGCTGGGCTGACCGCTCTGGCGTTCGTGCCGGTTGCCGACACGAACGAACGCCAGAGTCAGGTCGACAGGAGCGCCGCCCCCCGGGCCGGGCGGCCCCGCCATACGACCGGACCGTTGATCCGGGTCTTGGGCTTGCACAGCGCCACCACGCAGCCGCCGAACCCCGCGCCGGTGACCCGGGCTCCGTACACGCCGGGGACGCCCCGCACCGTCCCGACGAGCTGGTCGAGCATCGGGGTCGACACCTCGAAGTCGTCCCGCAGGCTGGCGTGGCTGGCCACCAGCAGCTCGCCGGCGTAGGCCAGCTGGTCCTTGGCCAGCGCGCTGGCCAGAGCGTCGACCCGCCGGTTCTCCGTCGTCACGTGGCGGGCGCGCCGGCGCAGCACCGGATCCTCGATGGCCTCGACGTCGACCGGTGACGCGTCCCGCAGCCGCCCGACGATCTGCTCGGCGGCCTCGCACTGGGCCCGGCGCTCGGCGTACGCCGACCCGGTCAGCTCCCGGTGCTCGCCCGAGTGCAGCACGACGATCTCGGCGTCCGCGGGAAACGGGATGTGGTCGAGGGTCAGGCTGTCGCAGTCGATGCGCAGCACCGAGCCCTCGACCGCGGCCAGCGACACCAGCTGGTCCATGATCCCGACCGGCACGCCGGTGGCCCGCTGCTCGGCCCGCTGGCAGGCCTCCGCGACCGCCCGCGGGTCGTCCAGGTCGGCGCCGAGGGCCGTGGCCACCACCACCTGCAGCGCGGCGGACGAGGCCAGCCCGCTGCCGGCCGGCAGCGTCGACTGCACCATGCCGACCAGGCCGTCGTCGGGGTCGATCTCGTCGACGACCGCAGCCACGTAGCGGGCCCACGGCGGCTCGACCGCCATAGGGTCCTCGACCCCGCCGAGCGGGATCTCGGCCACGCCCTCGAACCGGTCGGAGCCCAGCATCACCCAGTTGCCGCCCCGGTCGCCGGTGACCTCGGTGCCGAGGCCGATGGCCATGGGCAACACCAGGCCGCCCATGTAGTCGGTGTGGTCGCCGATCAGGTTGACCCGACCGGGCGCAAACGCGCGCAGTCCCACCTCACGCTCCTCGCAGTGCTGCCGCGGCGTCCTCGGGGACGACCGGGTTGACGAACTCGCCGCTCCCCAGCTCGGCGGCGGCCACGTAGCGTTGCACGCCCGGCGACCGCAGGGGGGAGACCACGTGCGCGTGCAGGTGCGCCTCGGGCCAGTGGCCGCCGTCGGTCGGGCGCTGGTGGATCCAGAGCATGTAGGGGAGCGGGATGTCGAACAGCCGGTCGAGCCGGCCGAGCATGTCGACGAGCAGGTCGGCCAGGCCGTCGCGCTGCGGGCCGTCGAGCGCCGGCAGGTCCGGCCGGTGGACGTCCGGCGCCAGCAGCAGGGCGTAGGGGTAGGCGCTAGCGGCCGGGACCCACGCCCGCCACCCGGTCGCCTCGGCGACCGTCAGCGCCGGGTCGGGCTGGGGGCACAGGGCGCACTCGCCCCGCGACGCCCGGCGTAGCTCGGCCAGCGGGGCGTCGGGCACGTGGTCGTAGGCGTAGATCTGGCCGTGGGGGTGCGAGATCGTGGCCCCGACCTCCTCGCCCCGGTTCTCGAACACGAGCACGTAGGCGACGTCGGGCCGGGACCCGAGCGCCTCGGTCCGCTCCGCCCACAGGTCGACCACCCGGCGGGCGGGCAGGCCGGCCAGGTCGGCGAAGGTGAGGTCGTGCTCCGGGGTGTAGAGGACGACCTCACAGCGCCCGTCCGGGTACGACGGCCAGCGGTTGGGGAACGCCAGGACGTCGTAGGGCTCGGGGGCCTCGAGGCCCCCGACGCAGAACGGGCACGATGCGGCCGGCCGGTTGGGCCGGTGCTGGCGCGACCCGGCCATCACGGTGGTGGCGCCGGTAAGGTCGTCGATGCGGGCGTCGGACATGGGCGGCTCGGGCGTACGTGCGTGGCGGTGTTGGCGGGGCGGGACGGGTCAGCGCAGGGCGGCCACCGCGGCCCCCGCCCGCTCCAGGGCGCCCGGGTCCCACGGCGCCCGCAGTGCCACGTTGACCACGTCGGCGCCGGCCGCAACGTAGCGGCCCAGCGCGTCGGTGGTGTGCGCCACGCTGGTCGCCACGATCGACCCCGGCCGCACGACCTCGGCCCGGGGGCCGAACTGGGCCGCCAGCGAGGCGTCGTCGTCGGCCACGGCCACGTTGATCCCGAGCCGGACCTCGCCCGGGTCGCGGCCGACGGCGTCGCAGTGGCGGGCCAGCGCCTCTCGCTTGCCGGAGAGTGCCTCGGGCGGCAGGAACGGCAGGTTCCAGCCGTCGGCCGACCGGGCGACGCAGGCCGCGGTCCGCCGCTCGCCGGCACCGCCGATCCACACCGGCAGGGCGGCCTGCACCGGCCGGGGCTCGAGGTGGGCGTCCCGCATCCTCACGTGGGCGCCGCCGATCGTGGCGACGCCGTCGTGCAGAAGGGCCCGCATGGCGGCCGCCGCCTCGTCGAGCAGGTCGAACCGCTCGGCCAGCGGCGGGAACGGGATGCCGAACGCCACGTACTCGGCCTCGGCCCAGCCGGCGCCCAGCCCGATCTCCGCCCTCCCGCCGGAGAGGTGGTCGATCGTGGCGGCGGCCTTGGCGAGGACGGCCGGGTGCCGGTAGCCGGCGCTGTAGACGAGGCAGCCGCAGCGCACTCGGGACGTGTGGCAGGCCAGCGCAGCGTGCAGCGAGACCGCCTCGTGGCAGTCGTAGCTGCGCAGGTCCGA
>DASRJM010000042.1:0-2701 GCA_035649475.1 Acidimicrobiales bacterium | reverse complement strand
GTCGTGTTCTTCGCCTCCGACATGTCCAAGCCCATCACCGGCCAGGCGCTGGGGGTCAACGCCGGCCAGTGGTTCCAGGGGTTCTGATGGCGGCCGGCCCCCTGGCCGGGCGGGGCGCGATCGTGACCGGCGGGTCGCGGGGCATCGGCAAGGCCGTCGCCGACCGGCTGGCGGCCGACGGCGCGCAGGTCGGGGTCGTCGACGTCGAGCTCGCCCCGCGGGGCGACCACCACGGCTGGCAGGCCGACGTCGCCGACGCCGCCGCGCTGACCGCGGCCGTCGACGCCGCCGCCGAGCTGTTCGGCGGCCTGGCGATCCTCGTCAACAACGCCGGGTTCGGGGCGGCCAAGCCGCTCCACCACTACAGCGACGACGAGTGGGCCCGGCTGGTGGCCGTGAACCTCACCGGCACCTGGCACGGCTTCCGGGCCGCGGTGCCGCACCTCCGGGCCCACGGGCAGGGGAGCGTCGTCAGCATCGCCGGGACCACGGCGTCCCGTCCCACGCGGGGCGAGGGGCCCTACGCAGCGGCCAAGGCCGGCGTCGTGGCCCTGACCCGGACCGCCGCCGTCGAGTACGCCCCGCAGATCCGGGTCAACGCCGTGTCGCCCGGCTACGTCGCCACCCGCCTGACCCGGGCGGTGGTCGACGACGAGAAGCTGCGGGCCCGGGTCGAGGACCGCATCCCGCTCGGGCGGATCGGGACCGTGGACGACGTGGCCGGCGTGGTGGCGTTCCTGTGCGGGCCCGACGCCGCCTACCTCACCGGGCAGGACATCGTGGTCGACGGGGGCGCCGGCCTCCCCAGCCACCAATCCGACGAATTGTTGAAGAGGCTGCTCGCCCGCTGGGAGTAAGCATGCGGGATGTCCGTGCTCGTGGTCACCGGCCCGCCCGGCGCCGGCAAGTCGACCGTGGCCCGGGTCCTGGCCGCCGACCCCCAGCACTCGGCGCTGATCGAGGCCGACTGGTTCTGGGAGCGGGTGGTGCGGGGCTGGGTGGCGCCCTGGCTGCCCGAGTCCCAGGACCAGAACGCCACGATGACCCGGGCGCTGGGCGCCACCGTCGCCCGGTTCGCGGAAGGAGGATACGACGTGGTCGTCGAAGGCATCGTCGGCCCCTGGTTCCTGCCCACGTTCCGGTCCGAACTGCCGCCGGGCCCGACCGACTACGTGGTGCTCCGTCCCGACGGGGAGACGGCGATGACCCGGGCCCTGGCCCGCACCGATGAGCGGGCTCTGGTGGACGAGGAGCCGATCCGCAAGATGCACGCCGCGTTCTGCGACCTGGGCGCGTACGAGCACCACGTCATCGACACCACCGCCCACGCCGTCGACGACACGGTGGCCGCGGTGCGCGACGCCCGGGCCCGCGGCGTCCTGGCCCTGCGAGGGGGCACGTGAGCCTGCGCACCGGCGTGGTGACCCGCACGCCGCCGACCACCCGGGCCGAGTGGGACGACCGGGTGCGCAAGGTGGACGTCCTGGGCCACGACGTTCTGCTGATCCCGGACCACCTGGGCCAGTGGCCGCCCCTGTCGCCGCTGGTGGCGGCTGCGTCGGTCAGCGACCGGCTGCGGTTCGGCGTCCAGGTGCTCAACAACGAGTTCTGGAACCCGATGCTGCTGGCGCGGGAGGCGGCCGGCGCCGACGTGCTCACCGACGGTCGGCTGGAGCTGGGGTTCGGCGCGGGCCACACGGCCGACGAGTTCGCGGCGGCCGGCATCCCCTACGAGCGGCCCGGGGTCCGGGTCGCCCGCCTGGCCGAGGCCGTGCCGCTGGTCCGCCGGCTGCTGGCCGGCGAGACCGTCGACCACGACGGCGACCGCTACCGGCTGGTGGCGGCGGCCACCGAGCTGGCCACGGCCCAGCACCCGGTGCCGGTGATGATCGGCGGCAACGGCGACCGGCTGCTGGCCCTGGCCGCCCGGGAGGCCGACATCGTCAGCCTCGTCGGCTTCACCGCCGGCACCGGCCGCACCCACAGCGACCTGTCCCACTTCACGTGGGACGGGCTGGCCGAGCGCATCGCCCACGTCCGCGCCCACGCCGGCGACCGGTTCGACACCGTCGAGCTGTCGATCCTGATCCAGCACGTGGAGGTCACGCCCGACCGGCGGGCGGCGGCCGAACGGTGGGCGGGCGGTGAGCTCGACGCCGGGATGCTGGTCGACAGCCCGTTCGTCCTGCTGGGCACCCCCGGCGACCTCGCCGACCAGGTCGCCCGCCTCACCGAGGCCGGCGTCACGTACCTCACGGCGTTCGAGCCATGCGCCGAGGCGCTGGCGACGGCCACGCGCGGGTGAGCTAGGTCCTCCGCCTGGCCGCAGCCGCGTGACGCTGCCAGTCTGGTCGGGTGATCGACTGGACGGACATCGACGCGGTGGTGGGCCGGAACTGGTACCGGCTCGACCCCGACCTCCAGGACCGGGTGCGGCGCGACTGCCCGCCCGACGACCTCGACTGGGCGGTGGGGACGCTCGACGGGTTCGGTGAGCTGGTGGGCGGCCGCATCGCCCGCGCCGCCGACACGATCGACGAGCACCCGCCCGAGCTCCGCCGCTACGACCGGTGGGCCACCGAGGTCAACGAGCTGGTCCACCACCCGGCGATGCTCGACGCCAAGGCGGCGCTGTGGGAGGCCGGCTACCCGTCCGGGTTCGAGGCCGGGGCCCGGGAGCGGGGCCGGCCGGTGCCGGGCG
>DASRJM010000041.1:0-2308 GCA_035649475.1 Acidimicrobiales bacterium | reverse complement strand
CCCGACGGGGCGTCGGTGTTCGTCGACGAGGACCTCGCCGACGCCTCGGTCAACGCCCGCCTGCTGGCCGACGGCCACGCCTACCCGACCTTCTACACGACCCTGCCGGTGTCGCTGCGCCGCCACCTGACCGTGGCGTCGGAGGCGGCCCGGGCCGCCGGGTCCGGCCTGTGGCCACGCTCGACCGCGGACCCCGACGGCGCCGCCACCGTCGCCGACCTGGCGGCGGCCGAGGCGCTGGTCATGTGGCCCAAGCTGTTCCGGCGCATCGTCCCCTACCTGGCGGCCGGGTTCGCCGACTTCGACGGTTTCGACGCGTGGCTGCGGGCAGACCCCGTCAATCGGGACGATCCCCTGTTCTTCGTGGACACGCTGGAGCCCGGCAACCTCCACGACGTCGTGCGGGCCGAGGGTGCGCAGGTCCGGCTCACGGTGTGGCCCGAGGGGTTCGTGATCGTGCCCGACCCCGCGCCGCCGGGCACCCCGACCGGCGGGACGCCGGTGGTGGTCGGCGACATCCTGATCGTGGCAGCGCTGCCGGACCCGTCCGGCATCGACGCCGGCGCCGAGACGGTCACGCTCCTCAACGCGGCCGCCGCCCCGGTCGACCTCGACGGCTGGGCGTTGGTCGACGCCGCCGGTGCCCGCCACCCGCTGGCCGGCACACTGGCCGCCGGCGGCGTCGCCCAGGTGCCGGTCGGTCCCGCTCTCCGGCTGGGCAACCAGGGCGACGCCCTCGTGCTGGTGGACGCCGGCGGCCGCACCGTCGACCAGGTGAGCTACCCGGCGGACCGGGTGCGGGCCGGCCGCACGATCGCCTTCGGCCGCTAGGTCCCACGACCGTCTCCCCACGCGACGTCCACGGGAGGGCGATGCGCGCAAGGGGGCGGACCGCCTGTGGCTACGCTCCGGCGAGCGGACGACCTACGGCGGAGAACATGTCTGGACCCCACGACGCACCCGGCCCTCCCGGGCCCTACTCCCCGGGCCCCTTCCCGCCGGGCGGCTACCCCGGCGGCTATCCCGGCGGCCCGCCACCGCCGCCGCCCCCGTGGGGCCCGAGCGGCGGCACCAACGGGCTCGCCATCGCCAGCCTGGTGCTGGCGCTCACAGGGCTGGCGTTGTGCGGGATCCCGGCGATCGCCGGGCTGATCTGCGGGATCATCGCCATCAACCAGATCAACAACTCCCCGGTCCGCCAGGAGGGCAAGGGCCTCGCCATCGCGGGCACCATCATCAGCGCCGTCGTCGTCGTCCTGATGGTGATCGGCTTCGCCTTCCTGCTCAGCGTCGACGATGACGACTTCGACGACGATGACCCGTTCGACGACGACTCGTTCCCGGCGCTCGTTGCGCGGTGAGCCGCGCCGACCTGGACGACCGCTTCTCCGGGGACGAGCTCGACCTCGGCGTCTGGCTCCCGTACTACCTGCCGCACTGGAGCTCGCGGGCGGCGTCGGCGGCGACGTACGCGGTGCGGGACGGCGAGCTGGTGCTCACCATCCCGCCGGACCAGGGCCTGTGGTGCGAGGACACGCACGACGGGCCGCTACGGGTGTCGTGCCTGCAGACCGGCTGCTTCGCCGGCCCGCTCGGATCGGGCGTCGGGCAACAGCCGTTCCGTGAGGGCCTGGTGGTGCGGGAGGAGCAGCCGACGTTTTGGGGCTACACCCCGTGGTACGGGTACATCGAGGTGCGGATGCGGGGCACGATCACGCCCCGGTCGATGGTGGCGTTCTGGCTGTCCGGCATCGAGGACCGGCCCGAGCGGTCGGGCGAGATCTGCGTGGCGGAGATCTTCGGCGCCGCCGTGCGCCCCGGCTCGGCGGCCGTCGGCATGGGCCTGCACCGGTTCCGGGACCCCTCGCTGACCGAGGAGTTCTCGGCCGACCCGCTGCCGCTCGACCTGGCCGACGACCACAGCTACGCCGTGGACTGGCGGCCGGGTTCACTGACGTTCCTGGTCGACGGCGAGGAGGTGCGCCGGGTCGGACAGGCGCCCGACTACCCGGTGCAGCTGATGCTGGGCGTGTTCGACTTCCCGGCCAAGGCGGATCCGGCCGCCACGGGGCAGCCGCCCGTCCCCGAGCTGGTGGTGTCCCACGTGCGGGGGCACCCGCTGAGCTGAGGCGGCGGATGACCGACTACGCCGACGTGTCCCCCGAGGTGGTCGCCCAGCTGCGGGCGATCTGCCTGGCGCTGCCGGAGGCGTGGCAGGACGCGCCGTGGACGGGCGCCCGCTGGCGCATCCGTCAGCGCACGTTCGCCCACGTGCTGGCCGTCGACTCGCCGGCCGGTCCGGACACGC
>DASRJM010000040.1:0-12222 GCA_035649475.1 Acidimicrobiales bacterium | reverse complement strand
AGCACCCGGCCGGCGTTGACCATCAGGTACCGGAGGAGGTTGAACTCCGTGGGCGACAGCGGGATGTCCCGGCCGCCGCGGCGGACCTCGTGGCTGTCCTCGTCGAGCTCGAGGTCGGCGACCGTGAGCCGCACCGGTCGGTCGTCGGCCGCCCGGGTCCGGCGCAGCACCGCCCGGATGCGGGCGATGACCTCTTCCAGGCTGAACGGCTTGGTGACGTAGTCGTCGCCGCCGAGCGTCAGGCCCTGGACCTTGTCCTCGTTGGCGTCGCGGGCGGTGAGGAACAGCACCGGGAGCGGGTCCCGGGTCGCGCGCAGCCGCCGCAGCACGACGAACCCGTCGATGTCCGGCAGCATCACGTCCAGCAGAACGAGGTCGGGGTGGTGCCGCTCGGCCGCCTTGACGGCGTCGTTGCCGTTCGTGGCCGTGACGACCTCGAAGCCGGCGAAGCGCAGGCTGGCCGACAGCAGCTCGACGATGTTGGGCTCGTCGTCCACCACCAACAGCCGCGCCTCGGCGGCGCGCCCGCCGGTGGGCGGCAGCACATCGGTCATCTCGGGGGTGGGAAGCAACGGGGCATGATCGACCATGACGGTACCGCCCACCCGCGGGCGCGCAGCGTTGGGCACGGGCTCACTGTGATCCCCGCACCTGGGTGTTCCCTGGACGCCGCCTGAACGCTGACTGAGCCTGCGGCGCGCTCAGGAAACTCTCAGGGGGCGTCCAGCCGGGGCGCAGGGTGGCGGCCCATGGTGTGACCCATGAGCGACGAGACCACGAAGACGATCCCCGTGGGTCCCGGCGTCGTGACCTCCGAGCCATCGCACGCCGAGCCCACCTCCGCTCCCACTCCGCATGCCGGCACGCCGGCGGCGCCGCATCCCCCGACGGCACCGCCCCCCGTGCCGCCGGGTGCCCCGGCGCCCGGAGCCGTGCCGGGGACCGCGCACCCGACGCCCCCGGGTCCGCCGTCCCCGCCGGCCGCGCCGGGGCACCCGCACTCTCCGACCCAGCCCCCCACAGCCAACGCCGCGAGCTCGCCGGTCCCGCCGTCTCCCCCCGGGCGGGGCCGACGGGCCGTGGCGGTGCTGACAGCCGCCGGTCTCATGCTGGTGTCGGCCACAGGTGGGGCCCTCATCGCCCTCAACCTGGACGACGAGTCGACCACCACCAGCCCCGTGGCCACGAGCCTCAACACCCCCGCGTCGGGCTCCGACGCCTCCACGCCGGACGAGCCGCTGTCCCAGGCGGCCGCCGCGGTGCTTCCCAGCGTCGTGTCGATCACCTTCGACGCGGGCCAGGAGAGCGGGAGCGGGTCGGGCATCATCATCAGCGCCGACGGCAACATCCTCACGAACAACCACGTCGTGGCGGCGGTGGCGGACGGCGGCGACCTGTCGGTGACGTTCTCCGACGGCAGCCGGGCCGACGCCGACATCGTGGGCCGCGACCCCGCCACCGACCTGGCCGTGATCAAGGCGCAGGGGGTGAGCGGGCTGACCCCCGCCACCTTCGGCGACAGCGACTCGCTCAACGTGGGCGACACCGTGCTGGCCATCGGCAGCCCGCTCGGGCTGGACGGCTCGGTCAGCGCCGGCATCGTGAGCGCTCTGGGCCGCGCCATCACCCTCGGGGGCGAGAGCGAGTCGCCGTTCGGTCCGGACCAGGGCCAGTCGAGCCCCGGCCAGGTCGCCGTGATCGACGCCATCCAGACCGACGCCGCGATCAACCCGGGCAACTCCGGTGGCGCCCTCGTGAACGCTGACGGCGAGGTGGTGGGCGTCAACACCGCCATCGCCTCGCTTGCCCAGGGCACGACGTCCCAGGGCGGCAACATCGGCGTCGGCTTCGCCATCCCGATCGACTCGGCCCGCTCCATCGCCGACCAGCTGATCAACGACGGCCAGGTCACCCACGCCTTCCTGGGCGTGCAGCTGACGGAGGCCGAGAACGGCGGCGGCGCCCTGGTGGCCGAGGTCGAGGACGGCCAGCCGGCCGCCCAGGCCGGGCTGCAGGCCGGCGACCTCATCACCAAGGTCGGCGACGAGTCCGTCTCGAACGCCGCCGACCTGACCGCCGCCATCCGCAACCTGCGGCCGGGCGACAAGGTCGAGGTCACGTTCACCCGGGACGGCAACGAGCAGTCCGTCGAGGTCACCCTCGGCGAGCTGCCCGAGGACTGACGGGCCGGGCCGTCGGCACCCGCCGCCTTCGGGCCAGGGCGGCGGCGCGATCTACGCCTCAGGTCGCGCCGTCGCCCACCTTCTCGTTTTCTCGCTCGTTTCTCGCCTTCTGGTTTTCCGGTCCTCGCCGGGTCTGACATCCGGTGCTGGGGCCGGATGTCGGTGATCAGGTCGGCGGCTCGGGGGCCGTCGTGAACGCCAGGCTCAGGTGGGCGGTGTCGTTGTAGCGGCGGACGATCCACCGCTCGGGCGTCACCACCAGGTGGGAGATCGCCCCGTTGTCCGAGCCGTTGAAGGCGAAGGCCCGCGCCCCGGTGGCCAGGGCCAGGACCTGGCCGATCGTGCCTCCGTGGGACACGACGACCACGGCCTCGTCGGCGTGGGCCTCCGCGATGCGGGTGATCGCCCCCCGCACCCGGGCGGCGAACGCCTCCGCCGGCTCCGCGTTGGGGATCACGTCCCAGCGCTGCTGGAGGTACATCTCCCGGGCGATGGGGTGGCCTTCGGCGATGTGGCGCCGGAAGGTGCCCTCCCAGTCGCCCAACCCGACCTCCCGCAGGTCGGGTTCGACCCGGGGCGCGATGCCCAGCCGGGCCGCCAGCGGGGCCGCGGTCTGGGCGGTGCGCTGCAGGGTGCTGACGTAGATGGCGGCGACGTCCTCGTGCTGGAGCCGGTCCGCCACCCGCTCGGCCTGCTCGTGGCCGACGGGGTCGAGCTCGGGGTCGCCCTGGCCGTCGACCAGGGGGAAGGGGACGTCGTCGCGGGCGGGGATCGACTCGCCGTGCCGGACCAGCAGGAGCTCGGCGGCGCCCGGCGGCCGGGAGAAGCGGAACTGGCGGTAGGTGCGCACCTCGGTCACGCGGCCAAACTAGGCGGGGCGCCGATTCGGCCACCCATCGGGCGGGCAGACTGGGCCCGTGGACGGCACGGTGGCGCTGGTCGCGCTGGTGATGGCGATCGGCGCGGTGGGCACGGTCCTGCCGCTCGTGCCCGGACTGGGCCTTGCGTGGCTCGCGGCGCTGGGCTACGGCCTGGCCGAGGGGTTCGGCGCGACCGGCGGGGCGTTCTTCGCCGCCATCACGGTCGTGGCGGCGGCGGGGATCGTCGCCGGCTGGGTCGTGCCCCACCGCTCCGCCCGGGCGTCGGGCGCGGACCGCCGGTCGGTGTGGCTGGGCATCGCCGGTGCGGTCGCGGGCTTCTTCCTGGTGCCGGTGGTGGGCCTGCCGCTCGGCGGCGTGGCGGGCATCTACGTGGGCGAGCACCTGCGCACCCGGGACGCCGCCACCGCGTGGCGGGCGACGCGGGCGACGCTGGTCGGCTTCGGCTGGGCCGCGGTGGTCCAGCTGGCGGCGGCGCTGCTCATGATCGTCCTGTGGGCGGCCTGGGTACTGGCGACGTGACGCCGGGGGAGTGGGAGCCCGAGACCGGGCGCTGGATCCGCTGGGCCCGCACGCCCGGCCACGACGCCTACTGGCACTTCCGGGACGCGTTCTTCGACGACCTGCTGCCTCCGCCGGGCCGGCGGACGCTCGAGGTCGGCTGCGGCGAGGGCCGGGTGGCGCGGGACCTGGCCGCCCGGGGCCACCGGGTCACGGCCGTGGACACCGCGCTCGGCCTCGTCCGCCAAGCCCGGGAGGACGGCGGCGGCGTGTTCGCGCTGGCCGACGGCGGGGCGCTGCCGTTCGCCTCCGGCCTCTTCGACCTGGTGGTGGCGTACAACGCTCTCCAGGTCGTGGCCGACATGCAGGCGACGGTGGCCGAGTCCGCCCGGGTGCTCGGTCCCGGTGGACACCTGGCGGCGTGCGTCGCCCACCCGGTCACGGACCTCGGCCGCTTCGCCGACGAGGGGTCGCTGCCGCCGTTCGTGTTGCGGGACCGGTACTTCGAGAACGAGCGGGTGGAGACGACCGTCGAGGACGGCGAGCTCACGATGACGTTCCGGGGCTGGACCCACTCGCTGGAGGACTATGCGCGGGCCCTGGAGGCGGCCGGCCTGCGCATCGTCGGGCTGCGGGAGCCACGCCCGGCGGGCGAGCGCGGCCGGTTCCGGGCCTGGCGGCGGGTGCCGCTGTTCCTGTCGTTCCTGGCCGCCCGGTAGGCGGGCGTCAGCGCTTCTCGGCCGCGAACGGCCACTCCTCGAACGCCGCACAGCGGCCGTCGTCGGCGAAGTGCAGCAACCACAGGTCCCGCCACCGTTGGGTGACCGGGTCGCCGTAGGTCACCTCCAGCCGCACGACCCCGGTGTCGCCCTCGACCGCCAGGACCTCGCTGGCCATCGTGAACACCTCGTCGGGGCCGTCCCGCTCGTGGTCCCACATCCTGGCGATGGCGTCGAGCCCGACCTTCGGCGTCGCCCACGGCGACTGGAGGTAGGACGCGTCCTCGGTGAACAGCGTGGTCAGCTCGTCGGTCCCTGCCGTCCGCCACAGGCGCTCGTAGCCGGCGACCCAGCGCTCCACCGCAGCCCGGTCGATCGTCATGCCGCCCACCGTAGGCCCTGAACTCGCGCCGCCGGCGGCGGGGCGGGAGGTAGGTTCGCTCGGCGTGATCCTGCGCATGTCCTCGCTGTTCGTGCGGACGCGCCGCGACGATCCCGCCGACGCCGAGGCCGCCAGCCACCGGCTGCTGGTGCGGGCGGGGTACATCCGGCGCGTCGCTCCCGGCGGGTTCGCATGGCTGCCGCTCGGCCTGAGGGTGGCCGGCAACGTCGAGCGCGTCGTCCGCGAGGAGATGGTCGCCATCGGGGGCCAGGAGCTGCGGTTCCCGGCGCTCGTGCCCCGGGCGCCGTACGAGGCGACGGGGCGGTGGCGCGACTACGGGGACAGCCTGTTCCGGGTGGTGGACCGGCGCGGCGCCGACTATCTGCTCGCGCCCACCCACGAGGAGATGTTCACGCTGGCGGTGCGGGACACGTGCTCGTCGTATCGCGACCTGCCGCTCATCCTGTTCCAGATCCAGGCCAAGTACCGGGACGAGGCCCGGCCTCGGGGCGGCCTGCTGCGCAGCCGCGAGTTCACGATGAAGGACGCCTACAGCTTCGACGTCGACGACGCCGGCCTGGACCGCAGCTACGCGCTCCACCGGGAGGCCTACCAGCGCATCTTCGACCGCCTCGGGCTGCCGTACGTGATCGTGGCCGCCCACGCCGGCGCGATGGGCGGATCCCGGTCGGAGGAGTTCCTGGCGCCCCTGCCGATCGGCGAGGACACGTTCGCCCACTGCCCGGTCTGCGGGCTCGCCGCCAACACCGAGGCGCTGCACATCGCCCCGCCGGCCGCCGAGCCGGCGGACGGGGCGCCGCCCGCCCACGTGGAGGACACCCCGGGCACCGCCACGATCGCCACGCTGGTCGACCACCTCAACGCCCGCGACGACTTGCGGCGGGCCGACGGCCGCCCGTGGGCCGCGGCCGACACGCTGAAGAACGTGGTCGTGCGGGTCCGGCACCCGGATGGCGAGGCGTCGCTGCTGGCGGTCGGGCTCCCGGGCGACCGCGAGCTCGACCTCAAGCGGCTCGAGGCGGCGCTGACCCCGGACGTGCCCGAGGAGCTCCTCCCCGGCGAGCTGGACGGCCACCCGGCCCTGGAGCGGGGCTACATCGGCCCGGGGTCGCTCGGCGCAGACCGGCCGGCGGGCATCCGCTATGTCGTCGACCCCCGGATCGCTCCCGGCACCGCCTGGGTCACCGGCGCCGACAGGCCCGGCCGGCACGTCCTCGACCTGGTGGCCGGCCGCGACTTCGCTCCGGACGGCACGGTCGACGCCGCCGATGTCCGCCCGGGCGACCCGTGCCCGCGCTGCGACGGGCCGCTGGAGCTGGCCCGGGGCCTGGAGATCGGCCACATCTTCCAGCTGGGCCGGCGCTACGCCGAGGCGCTCGACCTGACCGTGCTCGACCGCGACAACCGGTCGGTCCCGGTGACGATGGGGTCGTACGGCATCGGCATCGGCCGGGCGGTCGCCGCCATCGTCGAGGCCACCCACGACGCCAAGGGACTGTGCTGGCCGGCGACCGTGGCCCCGGCCCAGGTCCACGTGGCGGTGGTCGGCCGGGGCGACGAGCACCGGGAGGCCGGCGAGCGCCTGGCCCGGACCGCCGACGCCGGCGGGGTGGACGTCCTGCTCGACGACCGCTCCGAGGCGTCGCCCGGGGTGAAGCTGACCGACGCCGAGCTGCTGGGCATGCCCAGGCTGATCGTGGTCGGCCGGGGCCTGGCCCGGGGGCTAGTGGAGGTCGTGGACCGCGCCAGCGGCGATCGGCGCGAGGTGCCGGTCGATGCCCCGTTCTGGCGGCCCTCAGTCGGAATGTGAGGGCTGAGGGACGCCGGAAACGTCGGCGGTGGTGAGCCAGGCGAGGGGCTGGTAGGCGCGGACCCGCTCGCCGGGGGCGGCCAGCAGCCCCAGCAGCTCCCCGGTGAAGCGGCTGTGCACGGGGTACTTCTCGCCGTTGCGCACGACGACGCCGATCTCGTCGCCCACCGCCACCTCCGCGCCCTCGACCTCGGTGTAGGCGGGGAAGAACACGCCGTTGAGTGGCGCGATGACCAGGCGCTCGTCCACGTGGACCCGCTCGGCGTGGCGTTCGTGTTCGGATTGCACTCCGGCGTCGGGCATGGTTGTCAGCAGTAGCGCAGATTTCGACGTCCAAGTCAACAAGGTGGCGTCGACGCCATACTTTGGTCCACAATGATCCGGGCGGCTTGGGGAATCAGGGGGAGGCTGCGTGTCCATCGGTCGATCGCTGCAGCGCGAGCAGGACGTGATCTGGGTCGAGACGCCCTTCGGTGCGCCGGAGCCCCGGATCGTCGTCGCCGCCGCCCGAGCAGGTGCCCTGGGCGTGCTCGACCTCGGGCCGGATGCCTCCGGCGCCCGCGACGCGCTGGCCGTCGTGGCCGCGCGCATCGGCGCGCCGTTCGGCGTGCGCGTGGACGCTCGCTGTGCTCTGTCCCCAGCGGACCTGCCCCCCACGGTGCACACCGTAGTGGTGGCCGAGCTGGGCGTGCTGGAGCGCTGGCGGGACGATCACGCGGGGGACTCGGTCGGCGAGCCCGGCGGGACGGGGGAGGCCCGCCGGCTCGTCGCCGAGGTCCGCTCCGCGGCGGAGGCCCGCGACGCGCTGGCGGCGGGCGTCGACGGGCTCGTGGCCCGGGGCGCCGAGAGCGGCGGCCGGGTCGGCACGACCGGCGCGTTCGTGCTCGGCCAGCAGGTCCGGGCGCTGACCGGTCTGCCCGTGTGGATCCAGGGCGGCGTGGGCCGCCACACCGCGGCGGCCGCCCTGGTCGGCGGCGCCACCGGTGTCGTGGTCGACGCCCAGACCGCGCTGCTGCGGGAGTCGCGCCTGCCCCGGCCGGTCCGCCTCGCGCTGGCGGCCATGGACGGCAGCGAGACCAAGGTCGTGGCCGGCCACCGGATCTTCACCCGCCCCGACCTGTGGGTGGCGGGCCTCGACGACCGCACCGCCCCCGACGAGCTCGCCGCCCGCCTCGGCACCGCGTCCCTGAGCGACCACGCCCTGCCCGCCGGGCAGGACGCCGCGCTCGCCTCTGGCTTCGCCACCCGCTACGGCACGGTCGGGGCCATGGTGGCCGGCCTGCGGCGGGAGATCGCCGACCACGTGGAGGCGGCCCGCCGGGTCGAGCCGCTCGCGCCCGGCGGCGGCGTGGCCGCCACGACGGGCACCGCGTACCCGGTGGTCCAGGGCCCGATGACCCGGGTCTCGGACCGGGCCGCGTTCGCGGTGAAGGTCGCCGACGGCGGGGCGCTGCCGTTCCTGGCCCTCGCCCTGCTGCGGGGCGAGACCGAGGTCCGGCCCCTCCTGGCCGAGACGGCGGAGCTGCTCGGCGACCGACCGTGGGGCGTCGGCGTGCTCGGCTTCGTGCCCAAAGACCTGCGCGACGAGCAGCTGGCCGTGATCCGGGATGTGCGCCCGCCGCTGGCGCTGATCGCCGGCGGCCGCCCGTCGCAGGCCACGGTCCTGGAGGAGGCCGGCATCCGCACGTTCCTGCACGTGCCCGCGCCCGGCCTCCTCGAGCGGTTCCTGAAGGACGGCGCCCGCCGGTTCGTGTTCGAGGGCTTCGAGTGCGGCGGCCACACCGGCCCCCGCTCCAGCTTCGCCCTGTGGGAGTCCCAGCTCGACGTGCTCAGTGCCTGGGCGGCGGCGGGCGGTGACGCCGGCGAGCTGGACCTGCTGTTCGCGGGCGGCATCCACGACGACCGCTCGGCCGCCATGGTGGCGGCCCTGGCCGGCCCGCTGGCCGCGGCCGGCGGTCGCATCGGCGTATTGATGGGCACCGCCTATCTGTTCACCGAGGAGGCCCTGGCCGGCGGCGCCATTGGCGAGGAGTTCCAGGCCCAGGCGCTGGCCTGCGAACGGACCGCGCTCCTCGAGTCGGGGCCCGGGCACGTCACCCGGTGCGCCGACACGCCGTTCGTCGGGCTGTTCGAGGACACCCGGCGCCGCCTCGTCGAGGAGGGCGCCGACCACCAGACCCGGTGGGCCGAGCTGGAGGACCTCAACCTCGGCCGCCTGCGGGTGGCGTCCAAGGCACTGCGCCGCGATGGCGACCAGCTGATCCGGGTCGACCGGGACGAGCAGCGGTCCGATGGCATGTTCATGATCGGCGACGTGGCGACCCTGCGCCACGAGCTCACGACCGTCGCCGCGCTGCACGAGGCGGTCACGGCCGGCGCCACCGCCCACGTGGCCGGGGTGGCCGGCGACGTGGTCGAGCGCCTGGGACTGCCCGAGCATGCGCCCGCGGTCACGCCGGCGGACGTGGCCATCATCGGCATGGCCTGCGTGATGCCGGGCGCCGCCGACCTCGACGAGTTCTGGCGCAACGTCGTGTCCGGCGTGAACTCGATCACCGAGGTCCCGGCCGAGCGCTGGGACGTGAACACGTACTTCGACCCCGAGTGGGACCACGCCACCGCCACCAAGCGCAGCGGCAGCGCCTCCAAGTGGGGCGGCTTCCTGCCCGACATCCCGTTCGACGCCCTGGCCTACGGCATCCCTCCGGCCTCGCTGGCGGCCATCGAGCCCACCCAGCTGCTCAGCCTCAAGGTGGCCGCCGACGCGCTGGCCGACGCGGGCTACGCCGAGCGGGCGTTCGACCGCGAGCGCGCCTCGGTGATCTTCGGTGCCGAGGGCGGCACCGACCAGTCGACGGCCCACGGGTTCCGGGCCCTGTACCCGGCCTACGCCGGGGTCCTGCCGGCCG
This sequence comes from Acidimicrobiales bacterium, assembly GCA_035649475.1. GTDB lineage: Bacteria > Actinomycetota > Acidimicrobiia > Acidimicrobiales > VFJN01 > ZC4RG19. The sequence continues at coordinate 2,819 of DASRJM010000040.1, read as the reverse complement.
AGCTCGACCGGTGGCTGCCCAAGATCTCCGAGGACTCCTTCCCCGGCCTGCTGACCAACGTCATCGCCGGCCGCATCGCCAACCGGCTCGACCTGGGCGGCAAGAACCTGACCGTGGATGCCGCCTGCGCCTCGTCCCTGGCCGCGCTGGACGCCGCCTGCATCGAGCTGGGGTCGGGCGGCAGCGACATGGTGCTGTGCGGCGGCGCCGACCTCCACAACGGCGTCCAGGACTTCCTGCTCTTCACGAGCGTCCACGCCCTGTCGACCACCGGGCAGTGCCGCACCTTCGACGCCGACGCCGACGGCATCGCCCTCGGCGAGGGCGTGGCCTGCGTGGTGCTCAAGCGCCGGGCGGACGCCGAGCGGGACGGCGACCGGATCTACGGCGTGGTGCGGGGCGTGGGGGCGTCCTCGGACGGCCGCAGCCTCGGGCTCACGGCCCCCCGCCAGGACGGCCAGGAGCGGGCCGTGCGCCGGGCCTACGCCCAGGCCGGGGTCGACCCCCGGACGGTGGGGCTGATCGAGGCCCACGGCACCGGCACGGTGGTCGGCGACCGCACCGAGCTGTCGACGCTGACCTCGGTGTTCACCGCCGCCGGGATGGGCCGGGCCGAGTGCGTGGCCGGGTCGGTGAAGTCCAACATCGGCCACACCAAGTGCACCGCCGGCCTGGCCGGGCTCGTGAAGGCGGCGAAAGCCGTCTACCACGGCGTGCAGCCGCCGACGCTCAACATCGCCCGGCCCAACCAGGCGTGGGACCCCGAGACCAGCCCGTTCGTCTTCCTCGACGAGGCACGGCCCTGGGTCGAGGACCGCCGGGTCGCGGGTGTGAGCGCGTTCGGCTTCGGCGGGACCAACTTCCACGCCGTGATCGAGGCCCACGCCGACGACGACCTGCCGGACCGGGGCGTCGAGGCCTGGCCCGCCGAGCTGATCGCGCTGCGGGGGAACGACGCCGCGGTGGAGCGGGCGCTGGGGGACCTGGCCGCCCGCCTGGCGGAGCCGGCGCCGGCCGGGCGTCCCTGGCGGCTGCGAGACCTGGCCGCCGCCGTGTCCAGCGGCGGGCGGGGGCCCGTGCGCCTGGCCATCGTGGCCGACGACGTCGACGACCTGCGGGCCAAGGTCGACGCCGCCCGGGCCGGCCAGCGGGGCCCCGGCATCTACGCCCCCGGCGAGCCGCTGGCGGCCGAGGGCGAGACGCCGACCGTGGCGTTCCTGTTCCCCGGGCAGGGCAGCCAGCGCCCGGGCATGGCGTCGGACCTGTTCGTGACGTTCGCGGAGACCCGACCGCTGCTGCGGCAGGGGAAGAAGTGGGCGGCGACGATGCTGCCGCCCGCGGCGTTCAGCGACGCCGACCGGGACGAGCAGCGCCGGGCCGTGACCGACACCCGGGTCGCCCAGCCGGCGCTGGGCCTGGCCGGGCTGGCGGCCGCCACCGTGCTCGACCGCTTCGGCATCCGCCCCGACATGGTCGCGGGGCACAGCTACGGCGAGCTCGTCGCCCTGTGCGTCGCGGGCGCGCTCGACTGCGAGACCCTGCTGGCCCTGAGCGAGGCTCGGGGCGAGGCGATGGTGGCCGCCGCCCCCGACGGCGACCCCGGCGGGATGGTGGCCGTGGCCGCGCCGCGCGAGCGGATCGACGAGGTGCTCCACGACGTCGACGTCGTGGTGGCCAACGACAACCACCCGACCCAGATCGTGGTGGCGGGGACGACGCCGGCGGTCGAGGAGGCACTCGGGCGGCTCAAGGACGCCGGTATCACCGCCAAGCGCCTGCCGGTGGCATGCGCGTTCCACAGCCCGGTGGTGGCGGGCGCCGCCGACACGCTGGCCCGCTACCTCGACGCGGTCGAGGTGACCGAGCCGGTCATCCCGGTGTTCAGCAACCTGACGGCCGAGACCTACCCGGCCGACGGCCGCAAGACCCGGGAGCTGCTGGCCGCCCAGGTGGCCAACGGCGTGCGGTTCACCGACGAGATCCGGGCCATGTACGAGGCCGGCGCCCGGGTGTTCGTCGAGGTCGGCCCGGGCCGGACCCTGACCGGGTGCGTGGAGCGGATCCTCGGCGACCGACCCCACCTGGCGGTGGCCACCGACCGTCCGGGCGAGGACGGCGTGCGGGCGCTGCTGCACGCCGTGGCCCGCCTGGCCGTGGCGGGCGTCCCCGTCGACCCGGCCGAGCTGTTCGAGGGGCGGGGCGTGGACCCGACCCGGTGGACCCAGCCGCCCCCCGTGGCCCGTTGGACCGTCAGTGGCCACCTGGTCCGCCTGGCCGGCGGCGACACGGTGCCCGGCGCCCTCCGCCCGGCCACGACGACGCCGCCCATCCCGGCGGGGGGCTGGTCGGGCGACGGCGCCGGTCCGGCCCCGGCCGTGGCCGCGCCCTCGCCGGTGGGCGGGGCGCTGGTCCCGGCCGCGCTCGGGAACGGCAACGGGCACGGCACGGTGCCGGCCGACCAGGTGCTGGCCGAGTACTTCCGGACCGCCCACGAGATCATGGCGGCGGGCCACCAGCTGGTCCTGAACTACCTGGGCGCGGCCCCGACCGCCGCGCCGGTGGCTCCGCCGGCGCCGGCGGCGTTCACGCCGGCCCCGCCCCCCGCCCTGGCGCCCGCGCCGGCCGTTGCCCCGGTCGCGGCGCCCGCAGCGCCGTCGCGCGTGCTGCCGTCGGCCGACGAGCTCCTGGCCCGGTTGACGGCGATCGTGTCGGCCCGGACGGGGTACCCGGAGGACATGCTGGGTCCGGACCTGGACGTCGAGGCGGACCTGTCGATCGATTCGATCAAGCGGTTGGAGATCCTGGGGGAGCTGGCCGAC
>DASRJM010000039.1:0-11497 GCA_035649475.1 Acidimicrobiales bacterium | reverse complement strand
GGGCTCGCCACCGGGCCGGGCACGCCGTACTTCAGCGACCGGGCCGAGCGGCCCTGCGGGCGGTTCGCCGCCCTGGCCGTCCTGCGATGACCGGGCGGAGCGAGGTCCAGCAGCACCGCCGGCCCGTCGCCACGAAGTGGCGATGCGGTCACTCGTGCGCCCGTAGGGTGCACCAGTGACCGGCTTCCGCTACGACGGCTTCGACGTCGACGCGGCCGCCCGCCGGGTCACCTGCCGGTACTCGCTCGGCGACCGTACCTTCGTCGAGCGGTTCACGTTCCCGACCGGCGAGCGCTGGGACGACCCCGCCACGGCGGCCGCGGCCCGGCTGCTGTTCCTGCTGGCCGGCGTCTCGTACCACAAGACCGCGGCGCCGCTCGTCGTCGAGCTGCCGGACACGCCGATGCGGCCGGTGGAGGCGGCGTTCCTGCGCACGTTCTACGTGGACGGCCTCGGCGAGTTCGCCTACCGCAACGGCCTCGACCTGTCGGGCCTGCGGATCGAGGCGCCGGTGCTGGACGCCCCGCCGGTGCCCCCCGCCTCGGCGGGGACTGCGGGCGGCGGGCTGCGGCCGCTGATCCCGTTCGGTGGCGGCATCGACTCGATCGTCTCGGTCGAACTGGTCCGGCCCGTCGCCGATCCCGCGCTGTTCGTCGTGGCCCGGCCGGGCGACCGCTTCGCCGCCATCGAGCGCCCGGCGGCCGTGACCGGCCTGCCGATCGTGCGGGCCGAGCGGGAGATCGACCCCCAGGTGCTCCGGTCGGCCGAGCTCGGATTCCTCAACGGCCACGTGCCGGTGACCGGCATCGTCTCGGCCGCGGCCGTGACCGCCGCGGTGCTGGCGGGGCGGGACGCGGTGGTCATGTCGAACGAGTGGTCGTCGTCGGCCGGCAATCTGGTGCTGGACGACGGCCGCACCGTGAACCACCAGTGGTCCAAGAGCGAGGCGTTCGAGGCCGGCTTCCGCGAGGTGCTGGCGGCGGGGCTCGGGGACCGGGTCGACTACTTCTCCCGCCTGCGGCCCTACACCGAGCTGCTCATCGCCGAGCGCTTCGCGGACCTGACCGCCTACCACCGCAGCTTCCAGAGCTGTAACCGGGGCTTCCACGTCGACCCCGCGCGCCGCCTCGACCACTGGTGCGGCGAGTGCGACAAGTGCTGCTTCATCGACCTGATCCTGGCCCCGTTCCTCGACGCCGCCGAGCTGCGGGCCGTGTTCGCCGGCAGCGAGCCGCTCGACGACCCGTCGCTGCTCCGCCGGTTCGAGGACCTGGTCGGCACGTCCGGCGACGTCAAGCCGTGGGAGTGCGTCGGCGACGTCGACGAGTGCCGGGCCGCCGTGACGCTGGCCGCCGAGCGGCCCGACCGGGCCGGTTCGCCCGTCCTGGGGGCGCTCGTCGAGCGGCTGGGCGGCGCGCTGCCGGCACCCCAGGCCGCCGAGCGCCTGCGCCGCCCGCTCGGCACCCACCACGTGCCCGATGCCTACGCGACCGACGATCTCCTGGTCTGACCTGCGGGGCAGGACCGTCGGCGTCTGGGGTCTCGGCGTCGAGGGCCGGGCCAACGTGGCCAAGCTCGAAGCGCTCGGCGTCGAGCCGGTGCTGGTGGACGACGCGCCGCCGGCAGGCGGCCTCGACGGCCGGCCGGTCCTGGCCACGGCCCGCGGCGGGCTGGAGGCGCTGGCCCGGTGCGACGCCGTGGTCAAGACGCCGGGGCTGAGCCGCTACCGGCTCGATGTCGAGGCCCTGGCGGCCGGGGGCACGCCGGTCGTCGGCGGTCTCGGGCTGTGGCTGGCCGAGGCCGACCTCGCCCGGGTCCTGTGCATCACCGGGACCAAGGGGAAGTCGACGACCACCGCGATCGCGGGGCACCTGCTGACCGGCCTCGGCTACCGGGTGGTGACCGGCGGCAACCTCGGCGTCCCGCCCTACGCCCCGGGCGCCCCCACCGACGCCGACTGGTGGGTCGTGGAGGTGTCCAGCTACCAGGCCACCGACGTCGCCGTGTCCCCGCCGGTCGTGGCGGTGACGTCGCTGCACCCGGATCACCTCCCCTGGCACCGGAGCGACCCCGAGACCTACTACGCCGACAAGCTGTCCCTGTGCGCGCAGCCGGGCGCGGATCTGACGGTGGCCAACGGCGACAGCCCGTTGCTGCGGGACCACCGCGACCTGCTGGGCCCGCGGGTCGAGTGGGTCAGCGCCCCCGACGGGCCGGACGCCCTGCCGGTGTGGGCTCGGCCGCTGGGCCTGCTGGGTCGCCACAACGCCCGCAACGCCCGTATCGCCCGCGCCGCGCTGGCGGCGCTGGGCGTCCCCGAGGCGGCCGACGACGCGGCGCTGGTGGCCGCGGCCGAGGGCTTCGCGCCGCTGGAGAGCCGGCTGTGCCCGGTGGCGACGGTGGACGGTGTCCTGTGCGTCGACGACGGACTGTCCACCAACGTCCTGCCGACGCTGGCCGCGGTCGACGCGTTCCCGGGCCGGCGGGTGGCGGTGCTGGTGGGCGGGCAGGACCGGGGCATCGACTACGCCCCGCTCGCCGCGGGCCTGGCGGCTCGACACGCCCCGACCGCGGCGGTCGTGCTGGCGTCGGAGGCCGCGCCCCGCCTGCTGGCCGCGCTGGCCGGCGGGCCCGAAGTGATCGACGGCGGCGACCTCCCCGAAGCCGTCCCCAGAGCGGTGGCCTGGGCCCAGCCCGACGGCGTCGTTCTGCTGTCGCCCGCCGCCCCCAGCTTCGACCGCTACCGCGACTACCGCGACCGCTCGGCCGCCTTCGCGGCCGCCGTCAGATCGCTATTGCGCGAGTAATCGCGGGCCGATAGGACTGGTGGCGGCGGCGGAGTGCACGGCGGGTGCGCTCCGTGGTAGTCGGGAGGCGGAGAAGTGGGGGAAGCGGGAGGCGGCGCCGAGCCGCGCGACCTGTGGTACTGCGGGCCACCGGGCGATCGGCGGGCGTACGTGGTCGACGACATCCGGGCCATGCGGGGCGGGCAGGGGCACGTGCTGCGGGCCGAGCGGCGGACGTTCGCGGGCGATCGGGCGGGCTACGAGGGGCCGGTGTCCCTCAAGGTGAGCTCGGAGGTCCTCGACCCCGGGCAGGTCGGGCGCATGAGGGAGCGGTGGGAGGCCCTGGCCGGCATCGACCACCCCAACCTGGCCCGACCGGTGGAGCTGTTCCTCGGGCCGGGCTTGTTCCGGACCGGCCCGCCGCCGGGCGGGGACGAGGACGTGCTCTACATCTCGGCCGCCTGGGTCGACGGCCGGGGCCTGCGGGGCGCCGCTCCCCTGGCGCCCGGCGAGGCCATCGCCCTGGCCGGCGACCTGGCCGCCGGCGTGGCGGAGCTGCACGCCCAGGGGATCCTCCACCGGGACATCCACCCGGGCAACGTGATCCTCGGCCCGGACGGGCGGGCCGTGCTGATCGACTTCGGGTCGTCCCGGCCGGACGACGGCACCGCCACGGTCACGGTGGCGGGCGCCCTGGGGTTCATCGCCCCCGAGATGCTCAACGGCGCCGGCAGCACGGCCGTCGACCGCTGGGGCCTGGGCATGGTGACGATCTTCGCCCTGCTCGGCCACCCCCGCGGGACGACCACCCGCCCCGCCCTGGAGGCCGAGCTGGCCGCCGCGCTCGACGGCGTGGCCGACCGGCGGGGCGCAGTCCGCCTGCTGATGGCGATGATCGACGACGACCCCGACGCCCGGCCGCCCGACGCCCAACGCTGGGCGCGGGACCTGGAGGGCTGCCTGACCCGCCGGAGCGGCCGCCCGCTCGTGGCGGCAGCCGGCGTGGCGGTGGCCCTGGCCGTTGCCGCGACGGCGGCCGGGGCGTGGGCGCTGACCGACGACGAGCCTCGCGTCGAGGACGCGAGACCGGAGGCCGACGACCCGCTGCCGTGCACGCCCGCCACGGCGGCACCGCCCGGCGCGGGGGCGTCGCCGGCGCTGACCGAGGCCGTGGCCCGCCTCGCCCCCGACGCCTGCATGGGCGGGACCCCCGAGCTCTTCGTCGAGGCCCGGGTCCAGCCCCTCGCCGACGACGACGGAAGCCCGGACGGGGCCGTGGTCCTGGCGCCGTCCGGCGCGGCGGTGCGGCTCAACTTCGCGATGTGGGCGTCCTACCGGGAGATGGCGGGCCGAGCCACGCCCACCAACGCCGCCAACTACGGCGGCTACCCGACGGACGTGGCCGTCGACCAGGACGGGACGGTCACCGTCACGCTCGACGTCGGCGGCTTCCTCGTCGGGCGCCGCGACGACACGCAGATCTTCTGGCTGACACCGCAGGTCCTTCCCCTGTGGAACGCCCACGGCGGTCTCGACGGCGGGCTCGGCTTCCCGACCACGAACCCCCATTTCCTGGGCGGACGGTTGGAGCTCGACTTCGAGGACGGCTACATGGAGGCGGCCGCAGCCGACGAGGTCGCGACCTGTGAATGAAAGCCTGGAGGAATTGGCACCGCCTGCCAGTGTCGCGGGGGACGCCGGGGAGGGTCGGCCCAATACCGTCCTGTTCATGGACCAGGCGGCTGCCGGCACCATCGCGAGCGAGAGGGAGGTGCGGGTCATCGCCGCGGACCGCCCGGTCACGTTCGGGCGGGAGCCGACCGCCCACCTGCGCATCGGCCACGCCCCCGTGTACGACGACGTCGTGCCCAAGCTGGCGGGCCGGGCCTTCGCCATGGACGGCCGGGTCGTGGTCGAGAATCTGCACGACACGCTCGCGTTCGACGTCCGGGTCGACGGCCGGGCCCTCCTCACGGTCCCGCCCGGGCACTGGCACGCCCCACCCGAGCGGACGTTCGACGTGCTGGTCACCGGCACGTTCACGTACGAGCTGGCGGTCACGGTCAACTCGGCGGGCAACCCGACCCGCGTCGTGGCGGTCGGTGAGCCCGACAGCCCCGAACCGCCGACCGGTGCCCGCCCCCGCCTGACCGACCGGCAGCGCCGCATCCTCGACTCCTACGTGGCGCCGCTGGCCGCGGGCGGGCATCCGGCGTCGCACCAGCAGGTTGCCGAGTCCCTCGGCATCAGCCGGTCCCTGGTGCGCCTGGAGTGCAACCGCATCTGGAGCGAGCTGCTGGTGGCAGGCGTGCCGATGCGGGACTACGGCGACCCCCGGGACCTCGTCGCGGACGCGTGGGCCCGCCACCGGTTCTGAATCTCACCCCGGTCGCCGCCGGCACGCCCTAGCGTCGGGCGCCGTGGAGCGCACACGTCCCGACGACGACGCCGACGAGCTCACGATGTTGAGCCAGTACCTCGACTACCACCGGGCCACGCTGGTCAACAAGGCCAGCGGCGTCGACGGCGCGGGCTGGCGGGCCACGCTCGGGGCGTCGGAGCTCACCCTCGCCGGCCTGGTCAAGCACATGGCGCTGGTCGAGGACATGTGGTTCCAGGAGGCAATGGGCGGCGAGGATGCCCGCGAGCCGTGGGCCAGCGTCGACTGGGAGGCCGACCCCGACTGGGACTTCCACACCGCGCCGGACGAGGACCCCGCCGCGGTGCTGGCGCTCTACGCCGAGGCGTGCGAGCGCAGCCGGGCCACGGTGGCCCGGCTCGGCGACCCCGAGGCCCTGGCCGCCCACAAGACCCGGCGCGGCTACCGGCCGACGCTGCGCTGGGTGATGCTGCACATGCTCGAGGAGACGGCCCGCCACAACGGCCACGCCGACCTCATCCGCGAGAGCGTGGACGGCTCGACCGGCGATTGATCCCTCTGTTGGCCGCCGACACCGCTGAGTAGCGTGGCGCCATGGCCTTCGCGGCATGGCACATCCCCGTCCGGCTGATCACCGGCGCGTACATCCTCAACTCGGGCCTGCAGAAGCGGGCGGCGGACAGCGAGACGGCCGAGGGCCTCCACGGCTTCGCCAAGACGGCGTATCCCCAGTTCGAGGACATGCCGCCGGAGGACTTCACCAAGCTGCTGTCCACCGGCGAGATCGCGGTGGGCGCGCTGCTCCTGACGCCGGTCGTGCCGACGGCGGTGGCCGGCGCCGCGCTCACCACCTTCGCCGGCCTGCTCGGCGGCCTGTACCTCCGGACGCCGGGCCTGCGGGAGGAGGGCAGCCTCCAGCCGACGCAGCAGGGCATCCCGCTGGCCAAGGACTCGTGGCTGCTGGCCATCGGCAGCGCGCTCGTGCTCGACGGCATCCTCAACCGCAAGAGCAAGCGCGACGCGTCCTAGCGCCCGCGCTCCGCTGGCATATCTGACACGCTGTCAGGTATGGCCGAGAACGAGGCAGGCACCATCCCCGCAGCGGTCGAGTTGGCGGGCACGCGCCACGGCGACCGGGAGGCGCTGGTCGACGGCGACGTGCGGCTGAGCTTCGCCGAGCTGGCCGCCGCGGTCGACGACGCCGCCCGCGCCTACGTGGCCGCAGGGATCGAGCCGGGCGACCGGGTGGCGCTGTGGGCGCCGAACTCGGGGGCGTGGGTGATCGCCGTACTCGGTGCCTTCCGTGCCGGGGCCGTGGTGGTCACGGTCAACACCCGGTTCAAGGGCGGGGAGGCGGCGCACGTCCTGCGCACGGCCGGGGCGCGGATGCTGATCACCGTCACCGACTTCCTCGACACCGACTACGTCGCCCTGCTGGCCGACGCCGGCGCCCCGGAGTCGCTGGAGACCACGGTGGTCCTGTCGGGGCCGGTGCCGCCCGGCGCCACCCCCTGGGCCGACTTCCTGGCGGGCGGCGCCGCCGTCGACCCCGCTGTCGTGGCCGCGCGGGCGGGGGCGCTGCGGCCCGACGACGTGTCCACGATCATCTTCACCTCGGGCACCACGGGGGCGCCCAAGGGGGCCATGCTGCGACATGGCGCCTCGGTGCGGGCCTACACGGACTGGGCCGAGGTGGTCGGGCTCCAGGCCGGCGACCGCTACCTGATCGTGAACCCGTTCTTCCACACGTTCGGGCTCAACGCGGGGATCCTCGCCTGCGTGATCACGGGCGCGACGATCGTCCCCCACCCGGTGTTCGACGTGCCGAGCGTGATGGCCCGGGTCGACGAGGAGCGGATCACGATGCTCCCCGGGGCGCCGGCGATCTACCAGACGATCCTCGACCACCCCGAGCTCGACCGCTACGACCTCTCGACCTTGCGGCTGGCGGTGACCGGCGCCGCCACTGTCCCGGTCGAGATGATCCGGCGGATGCGCTCGGAGCTCACGTTCCGCACGATCGTCACCGGCTACGGGCTGACCGAGTCAACCGGGATCGCCACGATGTGCCGCCACACCGACGACCCCGAGACGATCGCCCGCACCGCCGGCCGGCCGATCCCGGGCGTGGAGGTGCGGCTCGTCGACGGCGACGGCAAGGAGGTCGGCGCGGGCGAGCCCGGCGAGGTGCTGGTCCGGGGCTACAACGTCATGGCCGGCTACTTCGGGGACCCGGGGGCGACGGCCGAGGCGATCGACGCGGACGGCTGGCTCCGCACCGGCGACGTGGGCGTCCGCGACGAGGCGGGCAACCTGCGCATCACCGACCGGACCAAGGACATGTTCGTCGTCGGCGGGTTCAACGCCTACCCGGCCGAGATCGAGAACATCATGGCCACCCATCCCGCGGTCGGGCAGGTGGCGGTCGTCGGGGTGCCCGACCACCGCCTCGGTGAGGTGGGACGCGCCTACGTCGTGCCCCGCGCGGGCGCCACGGTCGACCCGGCCGAGCTGATCGCCTGGTGCCGCGAGCAGATGGCCAACTACAAGGTGCCGCGCTCGGTCGAGGTGGTCGACGCCCTGCCGCTCAACGCCACCGGCAAAGTGCTCAAGTACGTGCTGCGAGAGCAGGCCGCCGCCGGCCGGTGAGCCGCCAGGCGCCATAGGCCGTCGCCCCGAGCACCGCGGGCGGCCCGACCCGGGTCAGGACGCGGGTGCTGGAGATCCACCGGCGCATCTTGGCCGTGTCGTTGAGCCGGGGGAACGGGTGGGACGGCTCCGGCACGTCGAGGAACGCGCACAGCGGCTCCCAGCCCTCGGCCACGTCGAACACGAGCAGCCGCTCGGGCGGGAGCGAGGCCGTGACCGCCTCGACGTGGCGCTCGAACACGCCGATGGCGTAGTCCCGGTCATGGAAGCGGTCGTGGAACATGCCGTCCCAGATGAGGATGTCGGTCATCTCCAGGTACTCACGGGTGGGGCGGAACACCCGGGGCAGCCAGGCCGGCAGCATCGTGCGGGCGGGATACACCGTGTTGTCCATGCTGTCCCACCACCTGCCCGGGTCCCGGACGCTGAGGACCACCTTGGCGTCGGGGTAGTGGGCCGCCAGCTCCCGCCACGCGCACGACACGGGGAAATCGACGCCGGCGCCATAGCCGGCGAACAGGTCGTCCCAGTCGGCATGGCCGGTGGTGGCGAAGCGGTGCCACTTGGTGACGTGGGACCAGTGGCGGAGGAGGTCCTCCCCGTGGTAGGTCGGCCCGAACCCGAGGTCGTCGAGCGCCTGGCGCAACGACAACGTGCCCGTGCGGCCGAAGCCCGCCCCGATCACCTGCAACCCCAGCATGGCGACGAATGGTGTCGCCCGTCACGGCGACCGCGCAACTCGTCGTCAGGCCGGCACGGGGCGGAACGCGTCGCGGAACTGCTGGTTGAGGCCCTGGCTCGACGCCCAGATGTCATCCGGGGTCTGGAACAGCAGGGCGTAGCCCCGGCCGCCCGTCACGAACCCGAGGTTGGTGGCGTGCACGGTGGTGCCGGACCCATACGTGAACTCCCACACGGCCGCGTTGTAGTCGCGGTAGGTCGTGGGACCGATGCCCAGCTCCTGGTAGTTGTCGTGGGTGCGGGCGAACCCGACGGCCAGCTCCCGCCACGCCTGGGCGGGGTCGGCTCCCGGCGTGTCGGTCCAGTCGACCCGGAGGTACGACCCGTTGGCGGGATCCCGGAAGTCGGTGATCGTGCTGCTCACCGGCACCACAGACCAGCCCGGCGGGTGGGCGATGCTGTAGCGCCCCGACGGGTCGGCGTAGGCGGTCCACCCGGCCGGGACCGCCCCCGCGGCCGGGGACGGCGCGGTCGTCGTGGGCGCGGCGGTCGTGGGGGTGGTCTCCGCCGCGGGCGGCGCGGTGGTGGCGGCACCGTCCGGCGCGGCGGTGGTGGACGTCGGCTCGCCGCCGCCGGTCTCGTCGTCACCGTCGCCGCCGGTGACGGCGGACACCGCCACGACCAGCAGCAGAACGACGACGGCGGCCACGGCCAGCAGCACGAGCCGCGAGCGGGGCCGCTCGCGCGGCCGGTACGTCCGCCGCGGCACGTCGCCGGCGGGAGGCACGGCCGGCTGCGTCCCGGTCTGCGCCCACCGCAACTCGGCCCGGGTGTCGCCGACGGCCGCCGCAGCCGCGGCGGCGGCCACGGCCCCCTGGGCCCGCGTGGGCGGCGCCTCGGACTCGGCGCGGGAGGGCGGCACCTCCGGAGGGGTGCCGGGCACCACGGGGTCGTGCTCGGGCACGATCGGCGGCACCTCGGGCCCGATGTCCGGCGCCACCGGCGGCGGCTCGGGCTGCGGGACCACCGGGTGCACGTCCGGCTCCGGCACCACCGGCGGCACATCGGGCTGGGGCCCGGGCACGATCGGCGGCGCCTCCGGCTCGGGCACGATCGGCGGCACGTCCGGGCCTGGCTCCGGGCCCGGCGGCTGCGGCACGATCGGCGGGGCCCCGGGCCCGGGCGTCGGCTCCGGCGGCTGCGGCACGATCGGCGGCACGTCCGGCCCCGGCTCCGGGCCCGGCGGCTGCGGCACGGCCGGCGGGGCCCCGGGCTCGGGCGTCGGCTCCGGCTGCCCGGGCTCGGGCGTCGGCTCCGGCTGCCCGGCCACGGCCGGGAACGCCTCGGGCTCGGGCGGCGCGGGTGTGCCGCCGGCCGCGGGCGCCGCCACCGGGGGAAACGCCTCGGGCGTCGGGTCCGCCGCCTCCCGCGTCACCGGGGGCGGGGGCGCGACCGCCGGCAGCTGGGCGGTGTGCAGGCGGGAGCGCTCGCCCCGCGCCACCCGGGACAGGCCCGCACGGATCTCCCCCGCGCTGGGGCGGGCTGTCGGCTCCTTGGTGAGCAGTCTCGAGATGATCTCGCTCAGCGGGCCCACGTACTGGGCCGGCCGCGGCTCGCCGTGAACCACCGCCGACGCCGTCGCCAGCGCCGAGCCCGCCTGGAACGGGGGCTCGCCCTCCGAGGCGAAGTACAGCAGGGCGCCCAGCGACCACAGGTCGGTCGGCGGGCCGACCTCTGCCCCCTTGGCCTGCTCGGGCGACATGTACGACGGCGAGCCCACGATCAGGCCGGTCGCCGTGAGCCGGGAGTCGTCCCGGATCGTGGCCACGCCGAAGTCGGTCAGCTTGGCCCGGTCGCCGTCCTGCACCATGACGTTCGCCGGCTTGACGTCGCGGTGGACCACGCCCACCACGTGGGCGGCCTCGAGGGCGGTGAGGACGTCGAGCCCGATCCGGGCGGCGCGGGCGTGGGGCATCGGGCCGCCGTCCACGACGACCTGGGCGAGGCTGGGCGCGTCGACGAGCTCCATCACGAGCCAGATCGAGCCGGCCTCCTCGACCACGTCGAACACCGTCACGACACACGGGTTGTTGAGCCGGGCCGCGGCCTGCGCCTCGCGCAGCGCCCGGCTGCGTACCCGCTGGGCGTCCTCCTGGCCGGCGACCAGCTCGACCTGCTTGACCGCCACCCGCCGGTCCAGCCGGGTGTCGGTGGCCCGGTACACGGTCGACCGCCCCCGCCCGAGGGGCTCGCCCAGCGCGTAGCGGCCGGCCAGGCGCGCCGGGGTCGTCGACGTCGACGTCTCCCACTGCGCGTCCATGGCAATGACCTCCCTCAGCCGCCACCCCGGTCGTCCAGTATGTCGGACGGCTACCCGCTACACGCGCGCTCGACCACGACGTGGAGCGCTGCCAGGGGAAACCGCTCGCCATAGGGGCGTGTCCACCGGGTGCCCAGGCCGAAACTACGCTCCTGGCCCGAGGGCGGACCGGGGGGAACACCGTGCCTGATCTGCTGCTACGTGATGTCGTCGTCGAGGGACGCCTCGTCGACGTGCGCGTCTCGCAGGGCATGGTGGCCGCCATCGACCGCCCGCTCCTTCCCGGGCCGGGCGACGAGGTCGTCGACGGCCGGCGGGGCGCGCTGCTGCCCGGGCTCCACGACCACCACATCCACCTGGTGGCCCTGGCCGCGGCGGAGCAGGCGCCGTGGGTGGGACCGCCGGTGGTCAACGACGACGACGCGTTCGTCGCCGCGCTGCGCCACGCCGACGACGCGCTCGGCACCGGCGAGTGGCTGCGGGCCATCGGCTACCACGAGTCGGTCACCGGCCAGCTCGACCGCTGGCGGCTCGACGCCCTGGTCGCGAAGCGGCCGGTGCGGGTCCAGCACCGGACCGGGTCCGAGTGGGTGCTGAACTCCCCCGCGCTGGCGGCCGTCGGCCTCGACGGGCCGGGCGACACGGTCGATGCGGTGGCGGGCGCCGACCGGCGCGGGGTCG
>DASRJM010000038.1:0-20230 GCA_035649475.1 Acidimicrobiales bacterium | reverse complement strand
CGATCAGGACGCGGCCCGCACCTTCTTCGTGGCGATGGTGGCGAGCGCAACGATCACGACAAGGAGCAGCAGCTTCTTCATGGCGGCGAGCGTAGCGGGCGCAGCACCAAGGGGGGTACGCCGGCGCCGCGCGACCCGGTTGAGTGCCGGTCCAGCACCCACCGCGCGCGGTCCCTTACTTGACGCCGCGCCGCTGAAATTCACACCCTGGCCACGCAATAAGGTCTGAGGCCTATGCGTGTGAGCCATCCGCTGCTGCCCGCTCATCGGCAGGCAGAGGCGCGCACGATCGCCCGCCGCACGCACCAGACGTTCCTGTTCGCCGCCGTCACGGGCGTCCTCGTCGGCCTGGTCGTGGTGGCGATCGACAAGGTCACCGTCGACGTCCTGCTGGACGCGATCACCGAGCGGCCGCTGTGGATACAGGCCCTGGCCCCGACCCTCGGCTTGCTGATCGCCGCCGCCTGCCTGCGCTGGATCACCGGCAGCGACTCGCGGGCGACCGCCGACGAGTACGTGCGCAGCTTCCACGACCAGGCGCCCGAGCGGATCGACCCCCGACCCGTCGTCGGGCGGGTCCTGGCCGGCGTCGCCACGATCGGCTACGGCGGCGCACTCGGCATGGAGGGCCCGTCGATCTACGCGGGCTCGGTGATCGGGGCGGCGATGCAGCGCCGCTTCGCGCGGTTCTTCTCCCGGGAGGACGCCAAGCTCCTGCTGGTGGCGGGGGCCGCCGCCGGCATCGCCGCCATCTTCAAGGCGCCGGCCACCGGCGCGCTGTTCGCCATCGAGGTCCCGTACCGAGCCGACGTCGCCCGCCGCAACGTCCTGCCGGCGATGGTCGCCGCGGCCGCCAGCTACATCACCTTCGCCCTCGTCAACGGCACCGACCCGCTGTTCCCGGTGGGCGGCGACCACCCGTTCAACTGGCGGGACATCGGCGGCGCCCTGCTCGTCGGCCTCCTGTGCGGCGTCGGCGCCCGGCTGTTCAGCGCCGGCCTGCGGGCCCTGCGGACGCTGCCCCGCGTGGTGGAGACGCCGTGGCTCACCCGCCTGGTGGTCGGCGGTGCGGTCCTCGCGGCGCTCGCGCTCCTGTCGAACGCGGCGGCCGACACCCCGCTGTCGCTCGGCCCCGGCTACAACGTCGTCCAGTGGGCCATCGACCCGGCCCACAGCGCCTGGCTGGTGCTGCTGATCCTGCTCGTCCGGGTCGCTGCGGTGATGGCGACCTACGGGGGCGGCGGCGTGGGCGGGCTGTTCATCCCGCTCGTCGTCGTCGGCGCGCTCACCGGACGCGTCGCGGGCGGGGCGCTCGGCGTCCCGGACACCGACCTGCTCGTCGTCGTCGGCATGGCCGCCTTCCTGGGAGCCGGCTACCGCACGCCGCTGGCGGCGCTGATGTTCGTGGCCGAGACCACGGGCACGCCTGGGTTCGTCGTGCCCGCGCTCATGGCGACGGCCGCATCCCAACTGGTGGTGGGGGACTCGTCGGTGTCGGTCCACCAGCGGGCCGGCCGCCTCGGGCACCTGGAGCGCCGCTTCGAGCTGCCGATCAGCGCGGTGATGACCACCGACGTCCGCACGGTGCCCCCCGACGCCACCATCGAGGAGTTCCTGTCGGTGCACCTGGTCGGCCAGCGCCGGCGCTCGGTGCCGGTGGTCGACGACACCAACCGCTACCTCGGCCTGGCGGTGCTCGACGAGGTCGTGACCGTCCGCCGGGAGGCGTGGGCGACGACCGACATCCGCACGATCGCACGCGCGTCCGCGCCCCGGGGCCGCACCACCTGGCTGGTGCGCGACGCCGTGGGCGCCATGGAGCGGGCCGACACCGACGTGATCGCCATCGTGGACGGCGCGGACCGGTTCGTGGGCGTGGTGACGACCGAGGAGGTCCTTCGCCTCGACGAGATCCTCGAGCGGACCGGCCTGAACTAGCCGGCGAGCCGGTCAGACGGCCAGCAGGTCGCGGGCGCCCGTGTCGGACGACGGGTGCCGCAGCTTGGACATCGCCCGGGCCTCGATCTGGCGGATGCGCTCGCGGGTGAGGTTGAAGTGCTCGCCCACCTCTTCCAGCGTGCGGGGCTCGCCCCGGTCGAGGCCGAAGCGCAGCTTGAGGATCTCGCGCTCGCGCTCGTCGAGCGGCGCCAGCAACCGGTTGATCTCCTCGGGCAGCAGCGCGGTGGCCGCCACCTCGAACGGCGACTCGGCCGAGCGGTCCTCGACGACGTCGCCCAGCTCGGCGTCGCCGTCCTCGCGGAGCGGCTCGGACAGCGAGAGCGGCTCGGCGGCGAACCGCAGCGCCTCGGTGACCTTGTCCTCCGGCATCTCGACCTCGGCCGACAGCTCGGCCAGCGTGGCCGGGCGGCCCAGCTTGAGCTCGAGGCGGGCCCGGGCCTTCTGCAGCCGGGCCAGCGTGTCGCCGGCATGGACGGGAAGCCGGATGGTGCGGCCGGTGTTGGCGATGCCGCGGGTGATGGCCTGGCGGATCCACCAGGTGGCGTAGGTGGAGAACTTGAAACCCTTGCGCCAGTCGAACTTCTCGACCGCGTGCATCAGGCCGAGGTTGCCCTCCTGGATGAGGTCCAGCAGTGGCAGGCCCGACGCCTGGTACTTCTTCGCGATCGACACGACCAGCCGCAGGTTGGACTGGACGAACGTGCGCTCGGCGTCCTCGCCGTCGCGCGCCGAGCGGCGCAGCTCTCGCTTGCGGGCCGGCGACAAGGAGCGTCCCTCTGCCTCGAGCTCAACGCGGGCCGCATTCCCGGCTTCGATCGCCTGGGCCAAGCGGACCTCGTCGTCCTTGGTCAGCAGCGGATACTGCCCGATGTCGGTGAGATACAGCCGGACGAGATCTTCCTCGTCGCGCTCAACGCGCTCCTTGGGCAACTGAACGTCCTTCTCGCGTTTTGCTCGGTCCGTGGGGAGCCCCGCAAGTCCTCGTCGTGGTCCGAGAGATCGTGGCGGTCGGCTCAAAACTCCGGGCACCCAACCAGGAACCCGAGGCGGGCTAAAGGATACCGGGGCGGTCAAGCGTGGCCACCTCTCCTGTCACCTTTCCCCACAGGCGCCTCGACCTCATCATAGTCACCCCTCGCGTTTGGGGATGACGGGCGGCGCTCGTTGGGTAAGGTGCCCCCGGGGAGGATCCAGCGCTACAGCGCCCACGGTCAATGGGGACCCGGGGAGGGAGCGAGCGGGTGCAACTCACGCAACGGACCAGGTCTACCCCTGGACGGTTCGCGCCCGCGCCGTCCCGGCCGCTGGGGCACCGCGTGCCGCCGCCGGCCCCCGCCGCCGCCCGGCGGCCGGCGGTTCCCGACGGGGTGGTCCCGCTCGTGGTGGCGGCCCAGGCAGGCTGCTCGGCGTCGTTCGAGCGCCTCTACCGCATGCTGGCCGGCCAGGTCGCGTCCTACCTCCGCTGGCACCGCGCCACCGATCCCGACGGCCTCACCAACGACGTGTTCGCCCAGGTCCACCGCAACCTCGGCCGCTTCGAGGGCGACGAGCAGGGCTTCCGGTCGTGGCTGTTCACGATCGCCCACCACCGCATGATCGACGACCGGCGCCGCGTCAGCCGGGAGATCCCGCTGCAGGGAGACGGCGGCGTCGACGAGAGCCGGGGCTGCGGCGACGTGGAGGAGGACGCCTTCGCCGCCATGTCCCGCCACGAGGTGGAGCACCTGCTGGCCGTGCTCTCGCCGGACCAGCGGGAGGTCGTGCTGCTGCGCATCGTCGCCGACCTGCCGGTCGACGAGGTCGCCCGCCTGATGCACAAGCGGGAAGGCGCAGTCAAGGCGCTCCAGCATCGGGCGCTGGCCTCGCTGCGACGGCACCTGGCCCGGACGGAGCCAGAACCAGCGCGCTGAGCCATATCCTCCGCACACATCGTGGCGTTCACATGGGGTGGATGACCGATCTCGACATCGACCCCCATGTCGACGCCGGCTGCCGGGCGGCCGACGACAAGCTCCGGGGCCTCGAGGCCTACCTGCGTGCCAGCGGCGAGGCCGAGGCCCCGCCGATGCGCGGCGACCTGCTGGCCCAGATCGTGCTGTCAGAGATCCGGCGTGACCGGCCCGCCGACGGCTGACAGCGCGGCCCGCGCGGCGGCGAGGTCGGCCCGGACGTCTGTGGTGACCAGCCCCAGGACGCGGATCGTCGGGCCGTCGGTGAGGGGCGTCGTGCGGGCCAGGTGATCGGCATAGCGGTCCAGCAGCGTGGGCAGGGCCTCGCCGCACAACCAACCCAGGCGCTCGGCCGTTGCCCCGCCGGCGGGCGCGGTGGGGAACGCGGCGTCGCCGGTCGGGGGCACCACCAGGTCCGCGGCCGGGAGGTGGGGGACCGCCGGCAACAGGCCGTCCCACAACTGGGCATGCCACGCGTGATGGAGGCTATGCTCGGCCAGCAGCGCCTTGGCCGCGGGCTCGGGCGTCGACGTGACCCAGCCGCCAAGCTCTTCGAAGAGCGACTGCTCGATCCACACGTGGTGCCCGATGCGCCGGGCGCTGGCCTCCAGGGTCTCCGCCGGCGGCATGGCGGTCATCCTGGCACGGCCCCCTCGCGGCGCGCGAGGTACGGCGGCAGCACCTCGGCCACCACCACCGCCCCGAGGATCAGCGTCCCGCCGGCCAGCGTCGCCGCCGTCATCTCGTCACCCGTCACCCACGCGAGCAGCGCGGCGAACACCGGCTCCAGCAGGAGGATCAGAGCGGCGCGGGACGGGCTCACCACCCGCTGCGCCCACACCATGGCGAAGAAGGCGAGGGCGGTGGCGAAGATCCCGGTGAACGCGGCCGCCGCCCATGCGGTGGCCGGCATCGCCAGCCCGCCGGCCACGACCGAGACGGCCAGGCAGGCCAGCCCCACGGTCGTCACCTGGACGCAGGTGAGCCGGATCGCGTCGTGGCGATCGGCTGTCTCGCCCAAGATCACGATGTGGGCGGCGAACGCCACCGCGCATCCCAGCGTCAGCACCTCGCCCCGCCCGAGCGACATGTCGGCGCCGCCGGTCAGCAGGACGAGGCCCGCCACGGCCAGCACCAAGCCGACCAGCGTCAGCGGGTGCGGGCGCCGCCGCAGCGCCACGAACGTGATGATCGGGACGAAGACCACCAGCAGGTAGGTGATGAAGGCCGACGTCGACGGACTCGTGTACTGGAGGCCGACGGTCTGGAGCACATAGCCGACCAGCAGCGCCGCCCCGCCGGCCACCCCGTGACGTAGCTCGCCCGGCGTCCGCGTGCGGCGGGCGCCGAGCAGCGCCAGCGCGATCCCGCCGATCAGGAAGCGCACGGCCAGGAACGGGACCGGGTCGGCCTCGTCCACGGCGTCCTGCACCACCAGGAACGTCGTCCCGAAGAAGAAGGCCGCCACCACCAGCGCGGCGTCGGCCTTCCACCGGGCGACCGGCGGGCCCGGCGGGACGTCGCGGGCCGGGAGCGGGACGGCGGCTTCGGACACGCAGCGGGCTCAGAGAACGGGGCGGTCCCGCCCCAGCAGGGCGTCCAGCTCGGCCAGCGCACCAGCCGGCGGGTCGCCGACCAGCACCGTGCGCAGGCCGGCCCGGCGCGCGCCGGCCAGGTTGCCCTCCGCGTCGTCGAGGAACACCGCGCGGTCGGCGGGGACGCCCAGCAGCTCGAGCGTGTGGGTGAAGATCGCCGGGTTGGGCTTGCGCATCCCGACCGAGGAGCTGTCGACCACCACGTCGAACAGGTCGTCGACGGCCACCAGCGAGCGCCAGGCGTTCGAGCCCTCGGCCACGTTGTTGGTGATGAGCGCGGTGCGGTAGCCGTCGGACCGCAGGCCCACGATGTGCGCGACGACGTCGTCGTGGACCTGGAGCTCGCCGAACAGCCGCTGGAGCGGGGCCAGGTCGAAGGTCGCCCCGGTCGACGCGGCCAGCGCCTGGACCTCGGTCAGCCAGGCCTCCAGCGTGATCTCCCCCCGCTCCAGCCGGTGCCAGGGGTGGTCGGTGTCCTCGTGGTACGGGCCGACGACCAGCTCGAGGTCCCCGCCCCCGGACGCGGTCAGCGCCGGCCACGGCGACGTGGTGAGCACGCCGGAGAAGTCGAAGAGGACGGCGTCGAAGGACCGCATGGGCGACAGCTTCGCCGCTCTGGCCACAGCTGCGCCTATCGGCTCAGCCTCTAACCGCGGTAGCGGTTGGTGATCGGGACCCGACGGTCCTTGCCGAACGCCTTGGGGGTGACCCGCACGCCCGGCGGGGTCTGGCGGCGCTTGTACTCGGCCACGTCGACCAGCCGGGTGATCCGCTCGACCAGGGCGGGGTCGAAGCCCATGCCGACCAGCTCGGCCCGGGTGCGGTCGTCCTCGACGTAGGCCTCGAGGATCGGGTCGAGCACCTCGTACGGCGGCAGCGACTGGTCGTCGCGCTGGCCGGGGCGCAGCTCGGCGGACGGCGGCTTGGTGAGCACGTCCTCGGGGATCAGTGGGCGGCCGGCCCGGGCGTTGCGGTCGCGGCAGAGCTCGTAGACCAGCAGCTTGGGCACGTCCTTGATGACGGCGAACCCGCCGGCCGTGTCGCCGTAGAGGGTCGAGTAGCCCACGGCCATCTCGCTCTTGTTGCCGGTGGTCAGCACCAGCCAGCCGAGCTTGTTGGACAGCGCCATCATCACCATGCCGCGGATGCGGGACTGCAGGTTCTCCTCGGTGACATCGGGCTCCAGACCGGCGAAACTCGGCGCCAGCATGTCGAGGAACGCGGCGTGTGCCGGCTCGATCGGGACGACCCGCTGCTCGATGCCGAGCTCGGCGGCGAGCTTCTCGGCGTCGGTCAGCGAGTGGTCGGACGAGAAGCGGGACGGCATCAGCACGCCGTGGACGTGCGTCGGGCCCAGCGCGTCGGCGGCGATGACCGCCACGAGCGACGAGTCGACGCCGCCGGACAGGGCGATGCCCACGTCGCTGAAGCCGTTCTTGCGGACGTAGTCGCGTGTCCCGAGCACCAGCGCCTCGTAGACCTCCCGCACCGGCGGCAGCAGGTCGACGATCCCGGGCCGGGCGTGGTCGCCCGGGTCGGTGACCCGCGGCTCGGACGACACGGGCACGACCGGGAGCGGAGCTTCGGTGTCGCGGCCGCGCGGGTCGAGCAGCCGCTTGCGGAAAACCGGCTGGACCTCGAGGTCGCAGACCACCGTCTCCTCGGTGAACTGGCCGGCCCGGGCCAGCAGGCCGCCGTTGGCGTCGAACACCATCGACGCCCCGTCGAAGACCAGCTCGTCCTGGCCGCCGACCTGGTTGACGTAGACGAGCGCGCAGGACGCGTCGGACGCCCGGGTGGCCAGCATCCGTTCCCGCTCGGGCAGCCGGTTGGCGTAGTAGGGCGAGGCGTTGATGTTGACCACCAGCTCGGCGCCGCCGGCCGCCTGGGCGGCGATCGGTCCGGTGGGGGTGAACGCGTCCTCGCAGATCGACACGCCGACCCGCACGCCGCCGATCTCGACCAGCGGTGCGGTACCCGTGCCGGGCGCGAAGTAGCGCTGCTCGTCGAACACCGCGTAGTTGGGCAGGTTCTGCTTGTGGTAGATCGCCGTGACCCCGCCGCCCGCGCACACCGCGGCGGCGTTGTAGAGGTCCCGGCCGGCGTCGACGAAGCCGACCACCGCCGCGCACGCCCCGGACGCGGCGGCCACGCGGTCGAGCGCCCGCCGGTTGTCGGCCACGAAGCCGGGCTTGAGCAGCAGGTCCTCGGGTGGGTAGCCGGTCATCGCCAGCTCGGGGAACACGGCCAGGTCGGCGCCGCGGGCCTGGGCGTCGGCGAGCGCGGCGAGCACCCGGTCGACGTTGCCGTCGAGGTCGCCGACGGTGGTGTTGATCTGGCACAGCGCGACACGGAGGCGGGCCACACCGCGAGGCTACGGCGTGGCGGCGTAGAACAAAGAGGTGGACATCGGCGACCTGGTGGACCGCAGCGCCGATCCCGGCGCCGTGCGGGCCGCCCTGGACCGGCTGGGCGACGATGTCCGCGCCCGGGTGGAAGCGTCGCCCGCCCTGGCCGAGGCGCTGGTGGCGGTGCTGGCCGCCAGCCGCAGCTCGACCCGGCTGCTGGAGACCGATCCGGTCGCCCTCGACGTCCTGGCCGCCCTCGACGCGCCGCCGCCCGCCGGGCCGGTGGCGGAGGCGGACGACGTCGGGGACCTGGTCCGGCGCAAGCGGCTGGCCCAGCTGCGGATCACCGCCCGGGATCTCCTCGGCCGCGACGACCTGGAGGCCACGACCGCCGCCCTGTCGGACCTGGCCGCCGGCGTGCTCGACGCCTCGGTGCGGCTGGCCGGGGTCGACGGCATGGCGGTCATCGGCATGGGCAAGCTCGGGGGCCGCGAGCTCAACTACGCCAGCGACGTCGACGTCCTCTTCGTGCACGGCGACGCCCGGGGCGCCCGAGCGGTCATGGACATCGCGCGGCGCTGCTTCCGGGTCGACGCCAACCTCCGGCCCGAGGGGCGGGACGGCGCGCTGACCCGGTCGGTCGACAGCTATGTCACGTACTGGAACCGGTGGGCGGCGCCGTGGGAGTTCCAGGCGCTCCTCAAGGCCGCGCCGGTGGCCGGCGACCTCGACGTGGGCCGGGAGTGGGCGTCGGCAGCGTCGTCGGCGCTGTGGGGGCGGCGGCTGACCGCCGAGGACCTGCGCTCGCTGCGGTCGCTCAAGGCGCGGGCCGAGGCGGAGGTCCAGCGCAAGGGCGTCGCAGACCGGGAGGTCAAGCGATCGCCCGGCGGCATCCGGGACATCGAGTTCGCGGTGCAGACGCTGCAGTTGGTCCACGGCCCGTCGGACCCCGAGCTGCGCTCGCCCACGACCCTGGTGGCGCTGGACGAGATGGGCGCGGGCGGCTATGTCGCCGCCGACGACGCCGAGGGCTTGGCCGGCGCCTACCGCTGGCTGCGGCGGGTCGAGCACGCGCTCCAGATCGAGGACGAGCGCCAGACCCACACGCTGCCCGCCGACCGGGACCAGCGCCGGCGCATCGCCCGGGTCCTCGGGTTCCGGGGCAGCCCGGAGACCGGCCCGACCGAGGCGTTCGACCGCGAGATGGCCCGCCAGCGCAACCTGGTCCGGTCGACCCACGAGCGCGTCTACTTCCGCCCGCTGCTCGACGCGCTGGCCGGGGTCGGCGCCATGTCGCCGGAGGCCGCGGCCGAGGCGCTGGCCAGCTTCGGCTTCGCCGACGCCGAGCGGACCCGGGACGCGGTGCGGGAGCTGACCCGGGGCCTGACCCGCTCGTCGCGGATGATGCGCCAGCTTCTGCCGCTGGTCCTCGACTGGCTGTCCGAGTCGCCGAACCCCGACCTCGGCCTGCTCGGGCTGCGCAAGCTGGCGTCGGGCGAGCAGCGGGCGCTGGAGCTCGCCCACGCGTTCCGGGACAGCCCCGAGGTGGCCCGGCGCCTGTGCGAGCTGCTCGGCACGAGCGGGTTCCTGGGTGAGACCCTGGCGGCCAACCCCGACCTCATCCCCCGGCTGGCCGACGCGGGTCGCCTCCAGATCCTGGAGCGGGACGGCCTGGTCGCCTCGGCTGCCAACACGGTGGCCTGGCGGGACGGCCTGGACGAGCGGCAGCGGGCGCTGCGCCGCTGGCGGCACCGCCACCTGCTCGGCGTCGCGGCCCGCGACGTGTTCGGCCAGGCCGACGTGTCCACGGTGAGCCGCGACCTGACCGCGCTGGCCGAGGCCACGACCGAGACGGCGCTCGCCCAGCTGGAGCCCCGTGAGCCGTTCGCGGTCGTGGCGATGGGCCGGTTCGCGGGCGGGGAGCTGTCCTACGCCAGCGACCTCGACGTGCTGTTCGTCCACGAGGGCGAACCGCAGGAGGGGTTGCGGGTGGCGTCGGGGCTGGTGAAGTTCCTGGCCGGGGCCACGCCGGCCCAGCGCATCTACCCGATCGACGCCGACCTGCGACCCGAGGGCCGGCAGGGTGCACTGTCCCGCAGCCTGGAGGGCTACGCCGCGTACCTCGACCGCTGGGCCCAGACCTGGGAGCGCCAGGCGCTGACCCGGGCCCGGCCGGTGGCGGGTGACCCCGACCTGGGGCAGCGGTTCCTCGACCAGCTCGCCGGAGCGGTGTGGGACCTGCCGTTCACCGCCGAGCACGAGCGGGAGATCCGGCGGATGAAGGCTCGCATCGAGCGGGAGCGCATCCCGCCGGGCGAAGACCCGGCGTTCCACCTCAAGCTGGGCCGGGGCTCGCTGTCCGACATCGAGTGGACGGTGCAGCTGCTGCAGCTGCGCACCGGGATCCGCTCGCCGTCGACCATGGGCGCGCTGGGGGCACTGGCGGACGCGGGGGCGCTGCCCGCGGTCGACGCCCAGGTGCTGGCGGACGCCTACCGGTTCTGCGAGGAGGCCCGGAACCGCTGGTGGCTGGTGGGTTCGGGCCCGCAGGCGGCGGACGCGCTGCCCCAGCGGTCGGAGGACCTGTCGCACCTGGCCGCGTCGCTCGAGACCACGCCCTGGGAGCTGCGGGATGACTACCGCCGCGTCACCCGTCGGGCCCGCCGGGTGGTGGAGCGCCTGTTCTACGGCACGACCTGACCGGACGGTGCCAAGATGACGCCCACGTCAGCGCCGCCAGGGGGAGAGCCCGAATGCCCGTCACGACCGAGGTCCAGACCATCCTCACGATGATCGCCGCCACGGGCGGACCCGAACTCAAGGAGGTCACACCCGAGCAGGCCCGGGAGATGTACGCGGCGCTCAGCGCCCTGGAGTCCAAGACCGAGGTGGCGTCCGTGACCGACGCCGCCGCAGCCGGCCCCGCGGGCGACGTGCCCGTGCGGATCTACGTGCCGACCGACGAGCCCGGCCCCCGCCCGGTGCTCGTGTACTTCCACGGGGGCGGCTGGGTCATCGGCGACATCGACACCCACGACTCGACGGTGCGAGCCGTGGCCGCGGCGAGCGGCGTCACGGTCGTGTCGGTCGACTACCGGCTGGCGCCCGAGAACCCCTTCCCCGCGCCGCTCGACGACTGCTGCGCCGCCGTGCGGTGGGTCGTCGACAACGCCGAGGCGCTGGACGTGGATCCGGCCCGGCTGGCGGTCGGCGGCGACTCGGCCGGCGGGAACCTGGCGGCGGTCGCCGCGGCCCGGATGCGGGACGCCGGCGTCCTGGTCGCGTTCCAGCTGCTCGTCTACCCGGTCACCGACGGGACGATGGGCTCGGCGTCCCACACCGAGAACGCCGAGGGCTACTTCCTCACCCGCGACACGATGGCCTGGTTCTGGGGTCACTACGTCGGCGACGGCGACCGCACCCACCCGCACGTGTCGCCGGTCCACGCGCCCCACGAGGACCTGGCGGGGCTGCCCCCGGCCCTGATCATCACCGCCGAGTTCGACCCGCTGCGCGACGAGGGCGAGGCCTACGCCGCCCGCCTCCAGGCGGCCGGGGTGCCGGTGACGACGACCCGCTACGACGGCGTCATCCACGGGTTCTTCTCGATGGGCGACATGATCCCCGAGGGCAAGGCCGCAGTGGACGAGGCGGGGGAGGCCCTGCGCCGCGCGCTCGCCTGATCGCGGACGGCGCCGTCGTCGCCCCGCCGGGCGCGCCGAGCGGGCTCGGCTGATCGATGACAATGGGATGGTGAGTTCCCCGCTCGACATCGCGTTCATGACGTCGGCGGCCGACGCGGGCCGGCTGCCCGACTCCCGGGCGGAGGTGGCGATCGTCGGGCGCTCCAACGTCGGCAAGTCGTCGCTGCTGAACGCCCTGGGGCGGCGCAAGGACCTGGCCAAGGTGTCCAAGACGCCGGGCCGCACCCAGCTGCTCAACTGCTTCAGCGCGGGCGACGGCGCCACGATCGTCGACTGCCCCGGCTACGGCTACGCCAACGTGTCCAAGACGACCCGGGCGTCGTGGCGGCGGATGATCGAGGGCTACCTGCTCGAGCGGGAGGCGCTGGCGATGGTGCTGGTGCTGGTGGACGGCGAGGTCGGGCCGACGCCGCTCGACACGCAGATGCTGGAGTGGCTGCGGGACAACGCGATCCCCCACACGGTGGTGGCCACGAAACACGACAAGGTGCGCTCGTCGCACCGGGAGAAGCGCAAGCGCGAGGTGGCGGCCGCCTGCCAGCTGGAGCGGTCCGACGTGATCTGGGTCAGCGCCACCAAGGGCGTCGGCATCGACCGGCTGCGGGACCTCATGCACCTCTGGCTCGACCCGCGCTGACGCCGCCGATCGTCAGGCCCGCGGCCGGGCGGGGCGTCGACATCCCCCTGCCGGGAGAGCGTGGGTGACGGACCAGGTCAGCGACCGTGGTCGTCGAGGTCGGCGAGGGCCGCCCGGACCGCCCGCCACGACCGGGCGACGATGTCAGGGTTGGTGTCCCGGTAGTACGGCAGCGCCTGGATCGCCGCCGACACCGCCCAGGCCCGGCCCCGCAGCCACATGTCCTCGTCGACGAAGCCGAGCGCGTCGCGGTAGGCGGTGCGGCTGGGACCGTCGAAGAAACTCCAGCAGATCACCAGGTCGACCGCGGGGTCGCCGGCGGCCAAGGAGCCCCAGTCGATGACCCCGGTCAGGCGCCTGTCGCGTCGCAGGAGGTTGCCGTCCATCAGGTCGCCGTGGAACCACCGGGGCGGGCCGTCCCACGCCGGCGCGTGGAGGCCGGCGTCCCACACCGCCAGGAGCCCGTCGACCGCGGCGTCGCCGGCCTCGCCCCGCAGGTCGGCGGCGCGGCGGCGCGTGGAGCCGTCGGCCTGCTCCAGCGGACCGCCCCGCTGGCCGCGGTGGAGCGGGGGCGCGCTGGCCGGGTCGACGACGTCGCCGACCGCCTGGAGCGCCAACGCGAAGGCGGCGAGGTCGGCCGCCAGGGCCATCCGGTGGGCGGCCGCGCCGTCGGTCCCGCCGTCGGGCGAGGGGTTCGTCCCGTCGAGCCACGGCGCGACGTACCAGGGGAAGGGATAGCCCCCACCGGGCTCGCCGACCGCATGGGGCACGGGCACCTCGACGGGCAGGTGGGGCGCCATGATCGGCAGCCAGGTGGCTTCCTTCTCGCCTTGGTGGGCGGCCCAGCCGATCTTCGGCAGCCGGACGCTGTGGCGGTCGCCGAGCCGGAAGATGGCGTGGTCGGTGCCCCACGCCTCGATCCGGGTGAGGGGGAGGCCGGCGAGGTCGGGCATCTGCGCCGCCAGCAGGCGGCGTACGAGGTCGTCGTCGACGCCGACCTCCTCGTCGTGCATGCGGGGCACGGTCACGGGCGGACAGTCCACCGTGCGCCGGGTCGGGGTCGCACCCGAATTCGGCGTACGGTCGCGCCATGAGTGCGAGCGCGGTGCGGTGGACGGGCGTGTGCCTGGACTGTGCGGACGCCGAGGAGATGGCCCGGTTCTACGGGAACCTGCTCGGCTGGGAGGTGACCGCCAGCGACGGTCCCGACTGGATCTCGATGCGCGACCCGGCCGGTGGTGTCAGCCTGAGCTTCCAGGCGGAGGAGTGGTACACCCCGCCGACCTGGCCCGAGGAGTCCGGCGCCCAGCACAAGATGATCCACTTCGAGATCGAGGTGGACGACGTCGAGGACGCCGTCGCCCTGGCCGTCCAGTCGGGCGCCAGGGTCGCCCCTCACCAGCCCGCGGACCGCGACCCCGCCCAGTTGCGGGTCATGCTCGACCCGGCGGGCCACCCGTTCTGCCTCTGCACCGACTGACCCGCGGCCGGCCGCGCGACCCGCGGGAATCTCGCTCTTCCCTTTCGAGATGCGCATGTTCAGAATGGGCCGCGGTTGCTCTGTGGCGGTGTGAGCCGCACTTCGGGGGGAGAGACATGAGGGTTCGTCGTGTTCTGGGGAGCGCCGTCTGCGTGCTCCTGGTGTCCACCGGGATGGCTGGGGGCGCCGGTGCGCAGACCGGGCCCGCCACCACGACCAGGCCGGCCACGGGTGGCAACGGGGTGCCCGTCATCTTCGGTCACACCTCGTTCGACCTGGCGTCGGTGGGCTACACGCAGGAGGAGTTCCTCGTGGAGGGCACCGCCGACGGCTACGCGCCGGCCGCGCCGCTCACGTCCGACGGCCGCTGGACGGTCGAGCCGACGACGCCGGCCGACTTCACGACCCGGATCGTCGTGAACCGCCCGACCCGGCCGCGGGACTTCAACGGCACCGTCGTCGTCGAGTGGCTGAACGTCAGCGGGGGCGCCGACGCCAGCCCCGACTGGATCCACATGCACGACGAGCTGATCCGGCAGGGTTACGCGTGGGTCGGCGTGTCGGCCCAGGCCGTCGGGATGAACTCGACCAAGGGGTTCGACCCGGTCCGCTACGCGGACCTGGAGCACCCGGGCGACAGCTACTCGTACGACATGTTCTCGCAGGCCGGCCAGGCGGTCCGGGACGACGCCGCCACGGTGCTCGGCGGCCTGCGACCCCGCAGCATCCTCGGGGTCGGCGAGTCGCAGTCGGCCACCCGCCTGACGACCTACATCAACGCGGTGCACCCGATCGCCGGCGTATACGACGGCTTCCTGGTCCACAGCCGCGGCCCGGCGGGCTCCGCGTTGTCGCAGCCGCCGCTGACGGCCGTCCCGACACCCAACCCCAGCTTCATCCGTGACGACCTGGACGTCCCGGTGCTGGTGTTCCAGACCGAGAACGACCTGGGGCTGACGGCCCGCCAGGACGACACCGCGATGTTCAGGCTGTGGGAGGTGGCCGGGACGGCGCACTTCGACCTCTACGGCCTGCGGCAGGGGGCGACGGACACCGGCGCCCGGGCGTCGGTCGAGGCGTGGTTCGACTCGATGCTGCACCCCACGGCTCAGCCGATCCCCAACTTCACGTGCGCGACGCCGATCAACAGCGGGCCCCAGACGTTCGTGCTGCGCTCGGCGATCCGGTCCCTCCACCGCTGGGTCGCCGACGGCCGCCCGCCACCGCACTCGCCCCGGTTCGAGACGATCAGCGTCCAGCCGGTGCAGTACGCCGTGGACGCCAACGGCAACGTGCTGGGCGGCATCCGCACCCCGGCGGTGGACGCGCCGGTCGCCAAGCTCAACGGCCTCGGCCAGACGGGCACGGGTTTCTGCTTCCTGTTCGGCATCACGGTGCCGTTCACGCCGGAGCAGTTGGCGGCGCTCTACGGCGACCACGGAGGCTTCGTCTCGGCGTGGGTGCGGGCGACCCGCGCCGCGGAGCGGGCCGGGTTCCTCCTCCCGGAGGACGCCCGCCAGATCCGCACCGCCGGCGCGCGGTCGGAGGTGCTCCCGGGCTAGGACCCAGGCCTGGGTACGCTGCGCGGCGTGGGGGACGTGAAGCGCGAGCTGGTCGACCTGTCCGACGGCGTGTGGCGGCGGACCCGCACGCGCCTGGAGGGGCTGGGCGACGAGGAGTACTTCTGGGAGCCGGCGCCCGGGTGCTGGTCGGTCCGGCAGCGGGCTGACGGCACATGGCGGATCGATTGGCCACTGCCTCGTCCCGACCCGGAGCCGTTCACGACCATCGCCTGGCGGCTGTGGCACCTCATCGACATGTACGGCGAGAACCGCGCGCCCGAGTGGCTGGACGTTCCTGCCCAGGGCCCGCCGATCGGCATGGACGACTCCCATGGAGCCCCTCCGGCCGAGGCCGCGGCCGCTCTGACGCTGCTCGAACGGGCCCACGACCGGTGGGACGCGCACCTCGGGCTCGTCACCGAGGAGAGCCTCGCCGAGCCGGTCGGCCGAGTGGCCGGCCCCGAGTACGCGGAGCGGACCCGGGCGGCGTACGTCCTGCACATGCTCGACGAGTTCATCCACCACGGTGCCGAGATCGCGCTGCTGCGCGACCTGTGGCGATGGCAGCGCCCGGTTGCCGACGAGGCGGTGGTCGAGCAGGTGATCCGGGGGGATGCGGCCGTTCTGGACATCGACGAGGTCGACCTGACCTCGGACCTCGTGGACCACGCCGCCCGCTACGGCCGCTGGGACCTCGTCGTCGGCCTCGTCGAGCGCGGCGCCCCCGTCGCCACCGCGGGCCGGACCCCGCTGCACCTGGCCGCCGGCGCCGGCGAGCTCGCGGTCGTGAAGGCCCTGCTCGACCGCGGCGCAGACGCGACGGCGCGGGATCCCGACTTCCGGGCGACGCCGCGCCAGTGGGCGCAGTTCCTCCACCACGAGGCCGTCGCGGACTTCCTCGCCACGCGAGACGACGACCCGTCGCCGGCGTAGCTCCCGTCGATGTGGGTCGAGACTGAGCGGCGGGCACGCCGCCGGTGATTAGCGGAAGCGACCCCTCGCGTGCATGAGGGCGAGGCGTTCGAGGCCCAACCCGCTGATCATCAGTCGCTCCTTGTTGCTCCCTACCAGGGTCTGGGTCCAGGGCACGATGCCGCCGTCGCCGACCTCGACGTCCTCGCCGTCGTCCATCACGCTCAGCTTGAAGCACACGTTCGGGTAGTAGCCGCGCGCAGCTGTGCGGTCCGGCCTGATGGACATCGTGATGTCGCCGGTCGCCATGGACGCGGCGAGGGCATCGAGCACGCCGTGGTGGTGAGCGCCGAAGTCCGTGAGCTCGATGGCGACGTGATTGAAGCCGAGACGGTTCGTGACCGTGGCGAGGGCCCGCAGGTGCTCTCGCATCGACTCGAACTCGAACGTCTGGTCGCCAGTGTCTCGACCAGCGGACACCAGACCCAGCAGGGTGAAATGGGCGAACGACCGTGGGCCGTCGAAGAGCTGTGCTCGGACGACGCGATCGACCGATGCCAGGCGAACCACGTCGGTCGATCGTCGATCGTCCGCAAGCAGTCGTCGGCGCCGGACTGCGGCTTCGAGTGCCAACGAGTTGGTGGGATCGGCCGCGACCTCGCTGCGCCGCACGGTCGCTATCACGCGGTTCTGATGGACACCAGCAACAGCGGAATGGGCGCCGAGCGGTACGAGCGGCGAGGTCGCGACCGGCGCGAACGGTGGCACGACAGCGTCGAGCGCAAGGAGCCCCACCTCCAGGACACGGCGGGGATCGACTGCCGCGGGGCGCACGAAGCGATCGCGCTGG
Organism: Acidimicrobiales bacterium; assembly: GCA_035649475.1. GTDB lineage: Bacteria > Actinomycetota > Acidimicrobiia > Acidimicrobiales > VFJN01 > ZC4RG19. The sequence continues at coordinate 3,234 of DASRJM010000038.1, read as the reverse complement.
TAGGCCGCCAGCACGTCAGCTGGAGTGACGGCGGCCGCGCGCCGGCGCATCACTTCAAGCAACAAGGCCGTGAGGTCAGCGCCGCTCAATGCGTTGCCGAGGAGAGCGAGCAGGTCGCCATCACCGCCGTGCTCGCGCACGATGCGCCGCACTGCGGGGTGCAGTCCCTGATCGTTCACGCCGTCCACCAAGCCAGGTTACGAAGCGCTGACGCCATGAACGGATCTAGTTCTGGCGCCTCTCACGATGACGTGGCTGAGGCGTAACGGGCTGGCCACCGGTTGCGACTCAGTAGGGTCCTCCGCGGGCGCGGGTGCGCGATGGCGGCGGGCCGGGGGTCACTCCGGGCCGCGGGCAGTGACCGTCCTCGTGTCGCGGCCCGAGCGAAGCAGGCGGCCCGGGAGCGCGCCGGTCAGCTCACCGCCGCGGACGAGTTCCGTTCCGTTGACCAGGACGTGCTCCACGCCCCGGGCGTCGGCGTACAGCCGGGGAGCACCGCCCGGGAGGTCGTTGCGGGTGCGTTCGGGGCCGGGGCCGACGGTGGCCGCGTCGAAGACGACGACGTCCGCCCAGGCGCCCTCGGCGAGCACGCCACGATCACGGATGCCGTAGAGCCGGGCGGGCACCGACGTGAGCTGGCGGATGGCCTCCTCGAGGGTGATCAGTTGCCGCTCCCGAACCCCGCAGCCGAGCAGCGACGTCGAGTAGACGGCGCCGCACATCATGTCGAGGTGGGCGCCGGCATCCGAAGCCCCCACGATGGTGCGGTCGTCGTGCCACGCCTTGGCCCGTTCCGCCCAGTCGCCGTCGCCGTCGCCGAAGGCGGGGGGTCGCAGCCCGGTGCGGAGCTCGTCGGCGCAGACGATGTCCAGCAGCACGTCGAACGGATCGCCGCCACGCTCGGCGGCGATCTCCCCGATGCTGCGGCCCTCGACGGCGGCGTTCTGGGGCGCGAACGCCTCGACGACTTCGAGGATCTTCCAGTTCGCCAGCCCGGCCAGGACACCGGCCTCCGGTGAGTGGGCGCCGGCGTCGAGGCGCCGCCGGACGTCCGGCTCCCGCAACGCCGCCACCCGCTCGGCGGGCGGCAGGCCGATCACCGGGCCCCAGCCGGGCAGGGCGTCGAGCACGAATCCGCTGAGGAACGACAGCCGGATGCGCATCAGGTGGGGCATCGTGAGCGCGACCACGTGCCCGCCCCGCTCGCCGGCGACGTCCGACGCTCGCAGCTGGTGGTGCCAACCCTCGGGATCGAGGGCGGTGACCGCCAGGACGTTCCAGTTGAGCGGCCGGTCCGCGGCGGTGGACATCGAGGCCATGAGGTCGACCTCGTCGTCGCTGAACCGGCTGAGCGTGCCCGCCAGGATCAGCTCCAGCGTCGTCCCGGGCTGGTCGCCCACCGTGGACGCCAAGGCCAGCATCTCGGCCGAGTCGGCCGATCGCGACGGCACGGGATCGCCGGCGCCGTCGTTGTGGGTCGGTGCCTGGGAGCTGGACAGGCCCAGAGCGCCGGCGGCGAGCGAGTCCCGGAGCAGTCGTCGCATGTCCGCGAGTTGCCGGGCGTCGGCGGCGGCGCCGGTGGCGGCCTCGCCCATGGCCGCCCGACGCAGCGCCGAGTGCCCGACCAGGAAGCCCGCGTTGACGCCCAGGCCGCCGTCGAGGCGTCCCAGCCAGTCAGCGAAGCTGGTCCAGCCCCAGTCGAGGCCGGTCTGCAGGGCGTCGAGGGGCATGCCCTCGACCCGGGCCAGGAGGCGGGTCAGGTAGTCGGCGTGCTCGGCGCCGGCGGGCGCCAGGCTGAACCCACAGTTCCCGCCGATCACGGTGGTGACGCCGTGCAGCGGTGACGGCGTCGCGCAGCGATCCCAGAACAGCTGGGCGTCGTAGTGCGTGTGGATGTCGACGAAGCCCGGGGCGACGACGAGGCCGGTGGCGTCGATCCGGTGCGAGGCCGGCTCGTCGACGCGGCCTGGCGCAGCGATCGAGACGACCCGGCCGCCATGCACCGCCACGTCGGCGACACGGCCGGGTCCGCCGGTGCCGTCCACGACGTGCCCACCCTGGATCAGCAGGTCAACCATCGCCCGGCTCCTCCGTCGCCGCGTCCGGGGTCGGTGGTACCGGATGGCCGAAGAGCGCGGCTGCGTTCTCGTAGCAGACCTGGCGCACGGTGGCCGGATCCAGGTGACCGAAGTTGCGCTCGACGACCCGTGGGGTGTCCGGCCACGTTGAGTCTGCGTGGGGGTAGTCGCTCTCCATCATCACGTGTCCCGGCCCGAAGCGATCCAGCACGGCGCCCACGCTCCCCGGGTCGTCGAGGACGCAGAACCAGAAGTTCCGGGCCAGCACCTCGCTCGGAAGCAGGTCACCCTGCCAGTGCCCGCTCTCCTGGCCGGACGCCGAGTGGTCGAGGACGTAGTCGACCCGGTCCGCCAGCATCACCACCCAGCCGATGCCGCCCTCGGAGAGGGCGATGCGCAGGTCGGGGAACCGGACGCAGACCCCGGACCACAGCCAGTCGGCGGCCGCGATCAGCGCATTGGCCGGGAACAGCGTGGGGAACAGCTCGAACGGCGGATCGTGGCTGGGGATCGGCGCCCACCCCGCGGACCCCGTGTGCAGGCACACCACGGTGCCGGTCTCTTCGCAGGCGGCGAGGAACGGATCCCAGTGGCCCGAGTGCAGGGAGGGAAGCCCGAGCTTGACGGGAAACTCGGCGAAGCTGACCGCCTTGAATCCCCGTGCGGCGTTCCGGCGGATCTCGTCGGCGGCCAGCGCCGGGTCGTTCAGCCATGTGATCTGGAGCGGGATGATCCGCTCGGGGTGGCGAGCCGCCCACACCTCCAGGTGCCAGTCGTTCCACGCCCGCACGCAGGCCAGGCCCAGCTCCGGGTCCTTGCTCTGGGAGAACACGGCACCGCAGAACCCCGCGATGAGCGACGGGAAGCACAGCGACGCCCAGATGCCACCCGCATCCATGTCCCGCACCCGCTCGTCGATGTCGTAGCAGCCGGGCCGCATCTCGTCGAAGCGGGCCGGTTCCATGCTCCATTCGTGCTTCGGCCGACCCACCACCGCGTTGAGGCCCACGTTGGGGTAGATGTTGTCCTCGTAGAGCCACACCTCCCGACCGTCGGGCAGCTCGGAGATCCGTGGCGCTCTCTCCGCGAGATGCGCCGGCACTCGACCCTCGAACAGGTCCGGCGGCTCGATCAGGTGGTCGTCCACCGAGATGAT
>DASRJM010000037.1:0-11115 GCA_035649475.1 Acidimicrobiales bacterium | reverse complement strand
ATCGGGCGCGCCATCCAGGCCCACGCCGAGGGCATGGGCTACGGGGTGGTGCGGGCGTTCGTGGGGCACGGCATCGCCGAGCAGTTCCACACCGACCTGCAGATCCCCCACTACGACGACCCGCGGGCCACCACCGTCATCGAGCCGGGCATGACCTTCACCATCGAGCCGATGATCACGATGGGCGCCTGGCAGCACGAGGTCTGGCCCGACAACTGGACAGCGGTGACCGTCGACCGCCGCCGGACCGCCCAGTTCGAGCACACGCTGCTGGTGACCGACGACGGCGTCGACATCCTCACGAAGGTCGACTAACCGCGGCGCAGAAGTCGGCGATCCGGCCGCGGATCACGTCCAGGCTGGCCGTCCAGAACGCCTCGTCGGTGACGTCGATGCCGAAGCGCCCCCCCAGCTGGGAGGCCGTCTCCATCCCCGTCGACGACAGCATGTCGGCGTAGGCGTCCCGGAACCCGGCGGGGTCGTCCTGCCAGCGGGCGTACAGGCCGAGGCCGAAGAGCAGCCCGAACGTGTAGGGCCAGTTGTAGAACGTCGAGCCGTAGTAGTGGGGCTTGGCCGCCCACATGAGGGGGTGGCGCTCCTCGGGGTCGAGGCCGTTGCCGTACGCCTCGGCCTGGGCCTGTGCCATCAGCTCCGACAGCTCCCGCAGCGGCACGGTGGACGCCCGTCGCCGCTCGAACAGCCGCGACTCGAACAGGAACCGGCTGCGGATGTCGACCACGACCTGGCACGCGCCCTGGAGGTCGGCCTCCAGCAGCGCCAGGCGCTCGCCCTCGGTGGCCGTCTCCAGCGAGCGGTCGGTGAGGATCGTCTCGCAGAAGATGCTGGCCGTCTCGGCCAGGGCCATCGGCGTCCAGCGCTGCAGGGGCGTGCGCTCCCGGAGCGCGGCGTTGTGGTAGGCGTGGCCCAGCTCGTGGGCCAGGGTGTGCACGGAGTCGATCGACCCGTCGAAGTTCATGAGGATGCGGCTGGCCCCATCGCCCACGTGCATGCAGAAGCCGCCGCCGACCTTGCCGGCCCGGGGACCGGCATCGACCCAGGCGGCGCCGAGCGCACGCCGGGCGAGGCCGGCAAGGTCGGCGCCGTAGCCGGCGAATGCGCGGTCCACGGCGGCGGTGGCGTCGGGCCACGACACGTCGGGGGCGTCGCCTACCGGGGCGAACAGGTCCCAGAAGGCGAGGCGCTCCTTGCCGAGCGCGGTCGCCTTGGCCGCCAGGTAGCGGCGGAAGTCGCCGAGCGCGTCGTCGACCGCGGCCTGCATCGCCTCGAACGCGGGCCGCTCGACCGCGCTCACCTCCAGGACCGGGTCGAGCGGATCGTCCCAGCCCCGCCGGGCCCCGAGGGCCAGCGTCTCGCCCTTGATGGCGTTGAGGGCGGCGGCCAGCGGGACGGCGTTGGCCTCCCAGGCGGCCAGCTCGGCTCGGAACGCGGCCTGGCGGGTGGCGGCGTCGGGATGGGTGGCCAGGCCCCGTACCGCGAAGATCGGCAGGGTCTCCGTGCGGCCGTCGGGGAACTCGACGGCGGCGGTGACCGCCGAGGTCACATCGCCGTACAGCCGGGTCCAGGCCGTGGAGCCGGTGATGCCCAGCTCGGCTGCCAGGTCCTCCTCGGGCTCGGACATCTGGTGGGCTGCGTTGCGGGCCGCCTTTCGCAGCGGCCAGTCGTGGGACGCCGCCGCGCCGCTGCGGGCAACCAGGGCCTCGACGTCGAGGCGGCCCACCCAGGCGTCGAACCGGGTGCGCAGCGTCGAGATGCGGGCGTCGAGCGTGGACAGCCGGGACAACAGGGCCTGGGCGGCCTCGTCCCCGGAGTCGGTGCTGACGTGGCCGTAGGCGAAGCTGTTGAGCCGCGCGAAGCGGTCCATCACCTCGTTGAGCGCCACCAGGGCGCCCTCGAAGCCGGCGACCAGGTCGTCGTCCAGCGCAAGGGGATCGTCGCCATCGCGCACACCGGTGTCGTCGAAGCGTCGCGCCAGCGCCCCGACCGCGTCGGTGAGGGCCGCCTCGGCCGACGCGACCTCGGCGCCATCGACCGCGGCGAACAGTGGTGTGAGGTCCCAGCGAGGAAGGGTGTCGTCACGGACGGTCATCCGCCCATGGTGTCACCGAGGTGCTACAGGGTGAGGGCGCCGAAGATCGAGTAGCCGCCCGGCCCGACCAGGCAGCCGACGATGATGAGCACGATGCCGAGCAGCACCTCGCCGCGCACGATGCGCACGATGCCGAGGATGACGAGCACGGCCGCGATGAGGAACAAGATCAGTGTCACGCGGCGAGGCGTACCCAGGCCACCGGACGGTCAGACCTCGCGGGCCAGGTGTTCCGCCAGATCGCCACGAGGCTCGACCGCCACGCCGTTGTCCAGTCCCAGCCAGCCGGCCATCGAGGCCAGCTCGGCCGCCAGCTCGGCGCTGACCCGGTCCGGCTCGGAGGCGGTACCCGGCTCGGCCCACGTGGCCTGGGCCCGCAGCACGCCGGCCCGGCGGTCCGCTTTGAGGTCGACCCGGGCCACCAGCGCCTCATCGAGCAGGAACGGCAGCACGTAGTAGCCGTGGACCCGCTGCGGCGCGGGGACATAGATCTCGATGCGGTAGTGCATGTCCCACAGCCGCAGCGTGCGCGACCGCTCCCACACCAGCGAGTCGAACGGGGACAGCAGCGCCCGGGTGCGCATGCGACGGCGGGGCAGCCGGGCCTCGGGGTGCAGGTAGGCCGGCTCCTTCCAGCCCTCGACCCGCACGGGGATGAGCGCTCCCTCGGCCGCCAGATCCTCCACCAGCGGCCGGGCCGCGGGGATGTTGAGCCGGAAGTAGTCGGCCAGGTCGCGGACCGTGCCGACCCCGTGGGCCCGGGCACCGAGCAGCAGCAGGGCCCGCCGGGCCTCGACATCGGTGAGGTCGTTGGCGGCTAGGTGCTCCGCCGGGATCCACCGCTCGGGGAGCATGTACCAGCGGGTGAAGCCGTTGCGGCGCACGGCCGTGATGTCGCCGTTGTGGAACAGCGCCTCCACCACCCGCTTGCCGTCGCCCCAGCCCCACCACGAACCCTCCTTGCGGGGCGCCTGCCGGTTGACCGCCATGTCGCCGAGGGGGATCGGGCCCCGCTCGGCGATCTCTGCCAGCGCCGCCGCCACCAGCCCGGGGTTGTCGCGCACGCTGCGGCGGACCCCGCCCCACTGGTGGTCGCCGGCCATCCGCCAGCGCAGCAGCGGCCAGCGCTCGACCGGGTGGAGGGACGCCTCGTGGCCCCAGTACTCGAACACCTCGCGGCTCGACCACAGCCACCGGGTCAGGGCGTCTCGGTCGTAGGGGCCGAGCCGGGAGAAGACGACGAGCTCGTGGCTACGGGTGACGACGTTGACCGAGTCGAGCTGCACGGTCGCCAGCCGGTCCAGCACCCGACGGAAGTGGCGGCGGTCGACCCGGCCGGTAGGGCGGGGGTCCGCGAAGCCCTGCGCCGCCAGCGCCACCCGCCGGGCGTCGCGCAGGCTCATCTCGACGGGTGCGTTCATGCTCCGGCGAAGTTACCGGGACTAGCGTGATCCGGTCAGGCGTGTTCCTAGGGAGGGAGGCCCATCGTGGGCTATCGCGTGGTGGTCGACTTCGACCTGTGTGAGAGCAACGCCAAGTGCATGGAGGCGGCGCCCGAGGTGTTCGAGGTGCGCGACGACGACTTCCTGTACGTGCTCGACGACACGCCGCCCGAGCAGCTGCGGCCCCAGGTCGAGGAGGCCGTGCGTCGCTGCCCCAAGGCGGCCATCAGCATCGTCGACGAGTGACGGCGCCGGCGCGGCACGTCGTCGTCGTCGGCGCCTCGCTGGCCGGCCTGCGGGCCGCCGAGGAGCTGCGCAGCCGGGGCTTCGACGGCACGATCACCGTGATCGGCGACGAGCCCCACGCGCCGTACGATCGACCACCCCTGTCCAAGCAGGTCCTGGCCGGGACCATGACGCCCGACCGGATCGCGCTGGAGGTGGCCACCCCGGGCGGGATCGACGCCCTCGACGTCGACTGGCGGCTGGGGGAGCGGGCCACCCACCTCGACCCCGGCGCCCGCCGGGTGACGCTCGGGAGCCGCGAGCAGGTCGCCTACGACGGGCTGATCGTCGCCACCGGCGCCTCGCCCCGCGAGCTGCCCGGGACCGAGGGCCTGGCCGGCGTCCACACCCTGCGGACGCTCGACGACTGCGCCGCCATCCGGGCCGGTCTCGACGCCGGCGCCCGGCGCGTCGTCGTGGTCGGCGCCGGGTTCATCGGATCGGAGGTGGCGGCCACCTGCCGCACCGCCGGCCACGAGGTCACCGTGCTGGAGGCCCTGCCGGTCCCGCTGGGCCGGGCGCTCGGCCCCGAGATGGGCGCCGCCATGGGCGGGCTTCACCGCGACCACGGCACCGACGTCCGGCTCGGCGTCGGGGTGGCCGGGTTCGAGGGCGAGGAGCGGGTCGAGCGGGTCCGCCTGGCATCCGGCGACGCCGTGGACGCCGACCTCGTGGTCGTGGGCATCGGCGTGTCGCCCAACACCGGCTGGCTGGACGGCTCGGGCCTTGCGCTCGACGACGGCGTGGTGTGCGACGCCACCACCTGGGTGGCCCCCCGGATCGTGGCCGCCGGCGACGTGGCCCGCTGGCCCAGCCACCGTTTCGGCGAGCTGATGCGGGTCGAGCACTGGGACAACGCCATCACCATGGGCGCCCACGCGGCCCGCCGCCTTCTGGCCGACCTCGCCGGCACCGACCCCGGCGACCCCGGGCACGAGCCCTACGACCCCGTCCCGTGGTTCTGGTCGGACCAGTACGACCGCAAGATCCAGCTGGCCGGGCGGTCGTCGGACGCGGACGAGGTGCTGGTGGTCGACGGCGACCCGGCCGAGCGCCGGTTCGTGGCGATCTACCGGCGCGGCGACCGGGTGACCGGCGTCCTGGCCATGAACCGCCCCCGGCTGCTGGTGACCTACCGCCACCTGGTCGAGCGGCGGGCCGGCTGGGACGAGGCGCTGGCCGAGGCGGGGGTGGCCGGGCGGTGACCGCGGCCGCCGCCGGCTGGCTGGCGCTGGCGCTGGCGGCAGCTCTGACCGACTGGTTCGCCGTCGACCGCGGGCGGCGCCCCCTCGAGCTGGTGGCCAAGCCGCTCACGATGGTGGCGCTGATCCTGGCCACCCTGGCGGCGGACCCCGGCGAGCCGGACGCCCGCCCGTGGTTCGTGGTCGCCCAGGTCATGTCGCTGGCCGGCGACGTGGCGCTGATGCTGAAGGCCCACCCGCTGTTCCTCGCCGGGCTGGTGTCTTTCCTGATGGCGCACCTGGCCTACGTGGTCGGCCTGGCCGGATTCGGGGTCCACGGCGCCGGCCTGCTCATCGGGCTGGCTGCCGTGGCGGTGACGGTCGGCGCCGTCGGCCTGCCGCTGGTGGCCGGCGTGCGCCGGAACGACCCGGACATGGGCCCGCCGGTGGCCGCCTACGTGCTGGTGATCTCGACGATGGTCGTGGCCGCGGTGGGCACGCTGTCCCCGCTCGCCATCGCGGGCGCGGTGCTGTTCTACGCCTCCGACGCGACGCTGGGCTGGAACCGCTTCGTCCGGCCGCTGCCGCGCGGTGACCTGGTGGTCATGGTCACGTACCACCTGGCGCAGATCCTCCTGTTCCTGGCCCTCGTGGCGGGGTAGTGGGCGCGCATGACCGTCACGAAGTTCCAGGACCTCCCGCTGGCCGACCGTGACCGCCCGTGGGACGGCGACGCCGCCGACAAGCGGGTCCGCGAGTGGGCCGACGCCACCGAGGAGCCCGACGCGCGGTACCGCGACGCGCACGTCTGGTACGACGCCGACAAGCGCGACGAGTTCGGCGCCTACAAGCTGCTGATCGCCGACGTGGTCGACGGCCGTCTGAAGGCCGTGCCTCGCGGCGTCATGGCCGCCGGCAACGTCATGCAGGGCGCCCGGGGCGGCGTCGACCTGCCGAAGGGCGACATCCCCCGGGTGAAGTCCCATCTGGCGAAGTACTACGAGAAGATGGGCGAGACCGCCCCCTGGGACCGCGACTAGGTCTCAGCCGCTGGCCACCCGTTCGGCGAGCTCCACGGTCACCCACATCCGCTCGATGTGCTGGCGGACCTGGAGCTCGCCCTGGGGGATCGGGTGCTCGGCCAGGAACCCGACGACCCGGTGGGCGACCGCCCGGTCCTTGAGGGACCGGATCCCGCCCACCAGCCGGGAGAGGCTGTTGGCCGGGAACCGCTTCTCGATCTCCGACCAGTGCTCGGCCACGAAGTCCCACGCCGCCGGCCCGTTGTCACGGTTGGCGATCGTCTCTCGCAAGAGATAGGGCGCGTCCTGGGTTCGGACGTCGCCGGACAGGCTGAGCTCCAGGGTGCGTGCGAGCGCCCCCGGGTCCCGGAATCGGGCCAGCGACACCAGCACCCGCTCGCGGTCCTGGGGATTCTCCGCCGTGCGGAACCGCTCGACCAGCCGTTCATGCAGCGCCATGTCGCCGAGCGTGGCCGACACCGACAGCGCCGGTGAGGCCAGGCTCGGGTCCACGCTCGGCGGATGGGCCAGGAACTGGTCCAGCAGCTCGGTCGCCCGGCGGCGGGCGGCGTCGTCGTCGCCCAGCAGGGCGGCGGCCGCCAGCAGCTGGCCGCGCAGCGTGCGGGTGCGGTCGTCCTCGCCCGGCTGGGCCTCGGCACCCAGGGCGGCCCGGGCCGGTCCGATCAGCGCCGCCACCCGGCTGTGCAGCGCCTGGGCGGCGTCGCCGTCGAGCAGCCTGTCGATCTGGGTCAGCCCGCCCACGATGCGCTCCCACACCGACAGGTCCCTCTCGTCGGTGAACCGCTCGGCCAGCGTCACGAATTCCTCGGTCGTCGTCGAGCCGGCCAGCACGGACGCCCAGGCGTCGTCGACAACCGAGTAGCGCTCGAGCGGGGTCAGGCCGTCGAGGCCATCGAGCAGGGCGTCCCGCAGCGACCCCGTGTAGCGGACCCGGTAGAAGCCGTGGGCACCGGCATTGGCGTTGACCGGCCCGGCGCCGTCGAGGGCCACCGCGGCGGTCGGACCCTCCAGCAGCACCCGCTGGAGCTCGGGCTCGCCGCCGCCCGCGGGCCGGTGCCCGAGCACGACCGGGACCGACCACCGCTCGCCGACGCTCGTGGTGCCGTCGCCGTCCGGCCCGAACCGGAACCGCTCCTGGGCGAGGGTCACCCGGCCGTCGCGGTCCGCCTCGACGGTGACCTCGGGAAAGCCGCCCTGGAAGATCCAGCTCTCGGCGATGCGGCGCACCGGCTCGCCCGTCTCGGCCTCCAGCGCGTCCCACAGGTCCGACGTCTCGGTGTTGCCGTACTGGTGGCGCGTCATGTAGCGGCGGATGCCGGCCCGGAAGCGTTCGGCCCCCAGGTACTGCTCCAGCATGCGCACGACCGACGCACCCTTCTCGTAGGTGAGCACGTCGAACATGCCGTCGGCGTCGGCCGGGGACACGACCGGGTACTCGATCGGGCGGGTCGACGCCAGCGCGTCGGTGTCGAACGCGGCGGAGCGGGACAGTCCGAAGTCGACCCACCGCTGCCACTCCGGCCGGAAGGCGTCGGTGCACGTCATCTCCATGAACGTGGCGAACGCCTCGTTGAGCCAGATGCCGTTCCACCACTTCATCGTCACCAGGTCGCCGAACCACATGTGCGCCAGCTCGTGGGCGATGACGTCGACGACCGCCTGCAGCTCCGCCTGGGTGGCGGTGGCCGGGTCGATGAGGACGTAGCGCTCGCGGAACGTCACGCAGCCCAGGTTCTCCATGGCCCCGAAGGCGAAGTCGGGGATGGCCACCAGGTCGAGCTTGTCTCCCGGGTAGACCATGCCGAACCAGTCGGTGAAGTAGCGCAGGGCGAAGCTGCCGACCTCCAGCGCGAAGGCGGCGAGGTGCTCCCTGCCCGGCGGGTGCACGACCCGCACCGGCTTGCCGTCGACGTCGACCGGGTCGGTGGCCGCCAGCGGGCCCACGACGAACGCCACCAGGTAGGTGGACATCGGCATCGTGTCGGCGAAGCGCACCGCCACCTTGCCGTCACCCGCCGGCTCGCGGCCGACCTCGCCGGCGTTGGAGATCGCCAGCAGGTCGTCCGGCACCACCAGCGTCACGCCGAACACCGCCTTGGCGTCCGGCTCGTCCCAACACGGGAAGGCCCGGCGGGCGTCGGTGGCCTCCATCTGGGTGGTGGCCAGGACCCGCTCGATGCCCTGGTCGTCGGTGAAGGTCGAGCGGTAGAAGCCGACCAGCTTGTCGTTGAGGATGCCCCGGAACCGCAGGTGCAGCGTGGCGTCGCCCGCCGGCAGCTCGGACGGGAAGCGGAGGGTGGCTCGCTCGGCCTCGGCGTCGAAGCTGACGGAGGCGGTCAGCGGCTCGCCGTCGCCCACCCGGGCGACTGCCTCGTCGATCTCGAGCTCCACCGCGTTGAGCACCACGTCGGCCGTGGGCCTCGCCACCTCGACGGCGACGGTCTCCTCGCCGGTGAACGTGGCCGCCCCCAGGTCGGGGGTCAGCGTGAGGTCGTAGCGCCGAGGCAGGACGGTACGCGGGAGCCGGTGGGGGTTGTCGGACACGCCGGACCACGGTAGCGACCTTCAGGGCCCCCGCCGCGTAGGTAACCGGCGGCCCGGGATTGATAGCCTCGCCCGGATGACCGTTGAGGCCAGCCTGGACGTCGTGGGTATCGGCAACGCCCTCGTCGACGTGATCTCGCACGAGTCCGACGAGTTCCTGCAGGCCTACGGCCTGGTCAAGAGCTCGATGACACTCATCGACACCGAACGGGCCGAGGAGCTGTACGCGGCCATGAGCACGGCCATCGAGGCGTCGGGCGGGTCGGCCGGCAACACCGTGGCGGGGGTGGCCAGCTTCGGCGGCCGGGCCGCCTACATGGGCCGGGTCTATGACGACCAGCTGGGCGCGATCTACGCGCACGACATGAAGGCCCAGGGCGTGCACTTCGCCAACCCGCCGGTCACCGAGGGCCCGCCCACCGGTCGCAGCCTCATCGTCGTCACGGCCGACGCCCACCGCACGATGAACACCTACCTCGGCGCGTCGGCGTTCTTCTGCCCGTCCGACGTCGACCGCGACATCATCGCCTCTGCCCAGGTGACCTTCCTGGAGGGGTACCTGTTCGACCGGCCCGAGTCGCAGGAGGCGTACTGGACCGCCTCGGGCTACGCCACCGACGCCGGCCGCAAGGTGGCGCTGACGCTCTCCGACCTGTTCTGCGTCGAGCGCCATCGCGACGGCTTCCTGCCCCTGGTGCGCGAGCGGGTCGACATCCTGTTCGCCAACGAGGCCGAGGCCTGCGCTCTGTGGGGCTGCGACGAGGTGGGGGCCGCGGTCGAGCGGGCCCGGGCCGAGGTGTCGGTGGCCTGCATCACCCTGTCGGAGAAGGGCTCGGTGGTGGTGGCCGGGCCGGAGACCCACGAGGTGCCGGCCCACCCGGTCGAGGTGGTGGACACGACGGGCGCGGGCGACCTGTACGCCGCCGGATTCCTGTTCGGCTACACCACGGGCCGGCCGCTGCCGGAGTGCGGCGAGCTCGGCTCGCTGGCGGCCGCGGAGGTGATCAGCCACCTCGGCGCCCGCCCCGAGGTCTCGCTGGCCTCGCTGCTGGACTGAGCCGGGCGCCCTACGACTGCGGGGCGACCTTGAGGATCACCCGCTCCGACTGGATGGGGTTCTGGTAGTCGTTCCCCGTGTACTTCTGGGACAGCTGGTCGATGTGCGAGCGAGCCTCGGGGCCCCGCACCGTGTCGACCAACCGGCCCCGTAGCTCCGCGTACTCGTAGGGGTTGTTCCCGTCCCAGATCGTGACCGTCACCCGCGGGTCGCGCTCGATGTTCCGGTACTTCTGCCGGTGGATCTCGGTGTTGAGGAGCAGGTGGTCCTCATCTGCGTCCACCCACATCGGGGTGGTCTGGGGCGTGCCGTCCGGGAGCAGGGTGGAGACGGCGGCGAAGTTCTTGCCCTGGGTGGCGAGGCGGCGGACATTCTCGTCGAGCATGGCCCTCAGGGTACGGACCGAGTCGCCCGGTCCCCACTGCCCTCGACCAGTGCCACCAGCCCGGCCGCGATGAGCGCGACCCCGGCCACGGTGACGGCGCCGAACCGCTCGCCGACCACGACCACGCCCAGCACGGCGGCGGTGGCCGGCTCGGCCAGGGTGAGCGTGCCGGCGGCAGCCACGCCCACCCCGGCCAGACCCCGGCCGAACAGCACGTAGGCCAGCGCCACCGTGAACAGCCCCAGGTGGGCGATCATCACCAGCCCGTCGGCCGAGGCCAGCGGCCCGATCCCCGCCACGAGCGCGACCGGCACGAGTGCGAGGCCGGCCAGGCCGAACACCCGGGCGGTCACGGCATCCGGGTCCCAGCCCCGGTCGAGCACGAGCTTGGTGGCGAGCACGTACCCGGCATACGCCAGGCCGGCACCGAGGGCGAGGGCGATGCCGACCACGTCGACGTCGTCGCGATCGCCGGCGGTCACCAGCAGCACGGTCCCGGCCAGCGCCAGGCCAGTGGCGAGCAGCCACCGGGGCCCGGGCCGCTCGCCACGCACGACCATGCCGAGCACCCCGGCGAACACCGGCGCCGACCCGATGCCCACGACGGTTCCCACGGCCACGCCGGTCCGGGCCACGCCGCCGAAGAACAGCGGCTGGTAAGCGGCCATCGCCGCGGCCGCGAGGGCGATGACCGCCAGGTCCCCGCGCCGCGGCCGATCGCCGGCCGGGACCGCGGGCGAGCCGCCGTGCCGGGCGAGCAGCAGCACCAGGCAGGCCCCGCCCACGATCAGCCGGGCCGCGCCCACCGCGGCCGGCGACGCGCCGTCCGGCCCCAGCGCCCGGGCCGTGCCGGTGGTCCCCCACAGGACGGCGGCGCACACCACCAGCAGCCGGGGATCGGGACGCATCCGGCGGTTCTAGCCCGCCGGCGCTGCTCAGCCCACGTCGACGACGGACGCGCCCACCTGGACGTCGCCCTCGGGCGTGGCCGCCACCGCCTCGCCCGGGACCGGGGCGGCCGGGAGCGGGGTGTCCGCCAGCCGCCGGACGTCGCCGTCGACGCCGAACAGC
>DASRJM010000036.1:0-12109 GCA_035649475.1 Acidimicrobiales bacterium | reverse complement strand
TTGTTCACCTCGACCCAGGCCGCCTCGTCCCGGCCCACCGCGAACGGCCGGGTGGCCAGCGACCACGGCTCGTCCACCGGCAGCGGGCGACGCAGCTGCCACAGATCCCGGTCGCGGGCCAGCCCGGCGGCGGCGGCCAGGTCGTCGTGGTCGGGCTCGGGGTGCGTGATCCAGAGGTGGACCGGCCCGCCACCGCCCTCCCGGACACGGTCGACGGCGGCGGCCAGCAGGGCGGATGCGGCGCCGTCCCCGGCGGACCGGTCCCAGGCGAGCTCGAGGTCCCACCGCCGGTCGCCGCGGGCGACCTGGGCGTACGCCAGGGCCCGCTCCCGACCGGGGGCCCACGCCACCAGTCCGTCCGGGTGCCGGGTCCCGACCAGCTCGTGGTCGAGCGAGGCCTCGGCCGTGCGGATCAGGTCGTCGACGGCGGCCGCGTCGGCAGCAGTCGTGACCGGACCGATCTCATGGTCACCCACGGCCGCAGGTTGTCACAGCCGGCCTGGCCGTGGGGCGGCTGGTCGCACTCGCCCCACTAGTGTCCGCCCGGTGCCGACCGGTCGTCCCCGCAGCCCCCGGGGCCGCGCCCGGGTCGTGGCCGACCGCCTGGCGGTCGAGTACCCGGGCACCGCCACCGAGCTGTGCGCGCTCCGACACTCCAACCCCTACGAGCTGCTCACCGCCACGATCCTGTCCGCCCAGACGACCGACGAGCGGGTGAACATGGTGACGCCAGCGCTGTTCGCCAAGTACCCCCGGCCCGAAGACCTGGCGGCGGCCGACCCCGCCGAGGTCGAGGAGCTGATCCGCACCACAGGGTTCTTCCGCAACAAGACCAAGTCCATCATGGGCATGGCCGCGGCCGTCACCGAGCGGTTCGGCGGCGAGGTGCCGCACAGGATGTCCGACCTGGTGACGCTCCCCGGCGTGGGCCGCAAGACCGCCAACGTCGTCCGCAGCGTGGCGATGGGCGAGCCGGGCCTGCCGGTCGACACCCACGTCCAGCGGCTGTCGGCCCGGCTCGGCCTGACCACCGAGACCGACCCGGTGAAGATCGAGTACGACCTCAACCCGCTGGTCAAGGCGAGCGAGCGCGGGGCGCTCAGCCTGCGGCTCATCCTGCACGGCCGGGCGGTGTGCAAGGCCCGCAAGCCCCGGTGCGACGCCTGCGTTCTGGCCGACATCTGCCCGTCCGCGTACACGTTCTGAGCACCTGACCAGGGATTTCCATAGATTGTGAACAAACTGCAACGAAAGATCTTGCCGGGGCGCGCAACCTCGCCTACGCGGTAAGCGATAACGTGGGTGAAGACCAGGTTCCCGCCACCTGGTTCCATGCGACGCCGGGATCCGCCGCCTGGCGTCGCCGCGACGGCGCCCTTCGGGGCGCCGTCGTCGTGTCCCGGCAGGGTTGGCGTTGTGTCAGTCGCCTTCAGCGCATCGAGCGCAGGATGCGCTCCAGCTTGCGGGCGGCGGTCCGCAGCGACCGCTCCACCTCGTAGAGCCCGTCGGCGATGTCACCCCGGTTCGGGGAGCCCTGGTACCGATCGGCCACGGCCGTGATCCGGGTGGTCACGTCCTCGAGGGTGGTGGCCAGGGCCGACAGCTCGGCGCGGTCGCTCTCCATACTCCTGGTTCTACCCCGCGGTCCCGCCGGTAGCGTTGCGGGTCGTGCTCCGCCGACTCGACCTGCGAGGAACAGGGTCCGACGACTTGCGCGGCCGCCTGCCGCGCCCGCCGGCCCAGGCCGACCCGCCGGTCGACGAGGTCCGAGCGGTGCTGGCGGAGGTGCGCGAGCGCGGCGACGCCGCCCTGCGCGAGTTCACGCTGCGATTCGACGGCGTGGCCGTCGACGACCTGCGGGTGCCGCCCGACGCGGTCCGGGCCGCGCTGGACGCCGTCCCCGCCGACCTGCGGGAGGCGCTGGAGGCGGCCCACGCCAACATCGCCGCCTACCACGAGGCCCAGGTCGGCGACGAGGTGGTCCACCACAACGGGGCCATCGAGATCCGCGAGCTCGTCCGCCCGGTCGACCGGGCGGGCTGCTACGTGCCGAGCGCGGCCGCGCCGCTGGTGTCCACGGCGCTCATGACGATCACCCCGGCCAAGGTCGCCGGGGTGCCCGAGGTCGTGATGGTGACGGCGCCGGGCCCGGACGGCCGGGTGGCCCCCGGGATCCTGGCGGCGGCCGCCCTCGCCGGGGCCGACGAGGTGTACCGGGTGGGCGGGCCGGCGGCCATCGGGGCGCTGGCCTACGGCACCGAGACGATCCGGCCCGTCGACGTCGTCGTGGGGCCCGGCACCGCCCGCGTGGCCCAGGCCAAGCGGGAGGTCGCCGGCTCCGGCCTGGTGGGCGTGCCGTCCGCCTTCGCCGGACCGTCCGAGGTCGTGGTGGTCGCCGACGCCTCGACCCCCGCCGAGCACGCCGCCATCGACGTCATCCTCCAGGCCGAACACGGCCCCGACGGCCTCGCCTGGCTCGTCACCTGGGACGAGGCCGTGGCCGACGCCGTCACCGACGCGGTCGCGCGGCTGGTCCCCGCCTCGCCCCGGCGCCGCCACCTGGAGGCCACGCTGGCCGAGGGCGGCTACGCCGTGGTGTGCGACGGGCCCGAGCAGGCGCTGGCCGTGGCCAACGCCATCGCCCCCGAGCACCTGGAGCTGCTGGTCGAGGGGGCCGAGGAGCTGCTGCCGCTGGTGCGCCACGCCGGCGCCGTCTTCTGCGGGCCGCTGGCCCCGGCCTCGGTCGGCGACTACGTCGCCGGGCCCAACCACGTGCTGCCCACCTACGGGTCGGCCCGGTTCTCGGGCGCCCTGCGGGTCGACGACTTCCGCAAGCACGTCCACGTGGTCACCGTGGGCGAGAAGGGCCTGGCCGAGGTGGGCGACCACGTGGTCGCACTGGCCACCTACGAGGGCCTGCCCGCCCACGCCGACTCCATCCGGCTGCGCCGGGAGCTGGCGTGACTCCCCCCTTCGGGCCCCGGGCCGACCTGGCGCTGGTCGAGGGCTACCACTCGCCCCAGCTCGACGTCACGGTCCGGCTCAACACCAACGAGGCGCCCGAGCCCCCGCCGCCGGGCTTCGCCGAGCGCGTGGCGGACGCCGTGGCCGCGGTCGACTGGCACCGCTACCCGGACCGGTCGTACCGGACGCTGCGGGCCGCCATTGCCGACCATCACGGCGTCGACCCCGCCCAGGTGTTCGCGGCCAACGGGTCGAACGAGGTGCTCCAGACCCTGTGCCTGACCTACGGCGGGCCCGGCCGCACCGCCGCGGTGTTCGAGCCGACCTACGCGCTCCACGGCCACATCGCCCGCATCACCGGCACCGGGGTGGCGGTCGGCGATCGCAACGCCGACTTCGCGCTCGAGCTTGACGAGGTCCGCAGTGTGCTGGCCGAGACGTCGCCGGCCATCACGTTCCTGTGCTCGCCCAACAACCCCACCGGCATGATCGAGCCCGAGGCCCTCGTGCGCACGCTTGCCGACGAGGCGCCGGGGCTGGTGATGGTGGACGAGGCCTACGGGCAGTTCGCCCCGTGGTCGGCCCTCGAGCTGGTCGACGGCGAGCGGGCGCTCGTCGTGACCCGAACGTTCTCCAAGACGTGGTCGATGGCCGCCGCCCGCCTCGGCTACCTGGTCGGGCCCGCGTGGCTGGTGGCCGAGCTCGACAAGGTCGTGCTCCCGTACCACCTCGACGCGGTCAAGCAGGCGGCCGGCACCGCGGCGCTGGCGTTCGCGGACGAGATGCGGGCCCGGGTGGCCGCCCTGGTCGAGGAGCGGGGCCGGATGGCCTCCGCCCTGGCCGAGCTGCCCGTCGAGTCGTGGCCGTCCGGGGCCAACTTCATCCTGTTCCGCCCGCAGTCCCGGGCCGGCGGCGAGGTGTGGAAGGACCTGGTCAAGCGGTCGATCCTGGTGCGGGACTGCTCGTCATGGCCTCGCCTCGACGGCTGCCTGCGTGTCACCATCGGGACGCCCGCCGAGGACGACACCTTCCTGGACGCCCTGCGGGAGGTCCTGTAGATGCCCCGTTCCGCCAG
The DNA here is from genome assembly GCA_035649475.1 of Acidimicrobiales bacterium. GTDB lineage: Bacteria > Actinomycetota > Acidimicrobiia > Acidimicrobiales > VFJN01 > ZC4RG19. The sequence goes on along the minus strand of DASRJM010000036.1, from coordinate 8,070 downwards.
CCGCCAGCGCACCACCCGCGAGACCTCGGTCTCGGTCAGCCTCGACGTCGACGGCACCGAGGGCAAGGTCCACGCGGCCACGGGCCTGCCGTTCTTCGACCACATGCTCGACCAGCTCGGCCGGCACGGCGGGTTCGACCTGGTGGTCGAGGCCCAGGGCGACCTGCACGTCGACGGCCACCACACGGTGGAGGACACGGCCATCGTCGTGGGCGAGTGCTTCCGTGAGGCGCTGGGCGACAAGGCCGGCGTGCGCCGGTTCGCCAGCGGTGCCTTTCCACTCGACGAGGCGCTGGTCGAGGTCGCGCTCGACCTGTCGGGGCGGCCGTTCGTCGTCTACGACGTGCCGCTCGGCCCGGTCCTGGCGCTCGGCGACCCGCCGTTCAACCCCGAGATGGCCGAGCACTTCTGGCGGTCGTTCGCCACCGCCGCCGGCATCACGCTGCACGTCCGGCTGCGGTCCGGGCGGAACACCCACCACATCGTGGAGGCGGGGTTCAAGGGCGTCGCCCGCTGCCTGCGGGACGCGGTCCGGGTCGAGGGTGGCGGCATCCCCTCCACCAAGGGCACGCTCTAGGCGGTCGCACCGTGGCCCAGGTGGTCGTCCTGCTGGGCGCGCCCGGCAGCGGCAAGTCGACGATCGGGGAGGTGCTCGGCCGGCGAGGCCTGCGCTGGCGCGACCGGGAGCCCGAGATCCTGGCCCGCTGGGGCTCGCTCGCGGCCTTCGCGGCCGACAAGGCCGAGGCGCTGCCGGCGCTGCACGCCGAGATCATGGCCTGGGTGGCCGAGGGCGGCGCCCCGGCCGTGGTCGAGTCGACCGGGCTGTCCGACGCCCCGCTGCTCGACGCGCTGGCCCGCGACCACGACTGCCTGGTGGTGCGGCTCGACGTGTCGGCCGCCGGCGCCGCGGCCCGGGTCGCCGGCCGGGAGGCCGGCCGCCAGCTCAGCGACGACGCCGGCGCCAACCGGGCGGTGTGGCAGGCGTTCCACGACGTGGTGGTGCCGTCCCGGGCTGTGGACCTGGTGCTCGGCACCGAGGTGCTGGGGCCGGACGCCGTGGCGGACGCGGTCTGGCGTTCGCTCGTGGCGGGATCCGACACGAACGAACGCCGGAACGAGCTCAGGCGCTGAACGACAGGCAGCGGACCCCGGGAACCGGGGCGGAGAGGGGCCGCCAAGTGGCGCCGCTGTCCTCGGACAGGTAGATCCCGCCGGTGGGCGTGCCGACCGCCACCAGGGCGCCGGCCGCGACCAGCGAGAACGTGTCCACGTTGTGGGGGAAGCTCGCCGGCAGGTCGCCGTCGTCGCCGCTGCCGCACCGGACGAACGGGGTCTTGGGATCCTCGACCGGCCGCCGGTAGACCGCGCCGTCCTGGGTGGCCGGGCCGGTGGAGGCGCCGGCCAGCAGCCAGCCGTCGGCCAGGGCCACCGCCCGGCAGTACGGGGCGTGGAGGCCGTCGTGGCTCCACACCCAGGTGTCGCCACCGTCGTCGCTCTGGCCGACCCCGATAGCGGCCGCCACCGCCACCCTGTCGCCGGCGGTGACGACCTGGTGGTCGTCGGCTTCGGCCGGGACCACCTCGATCCAGCCGGTCGTGTCCCGCCGCCACACGCCGCCCACGTGGACACCGGCGAACGGGCCCTTCGGTCCGACGGCCACCGAGCGGGTGTCAGGCGGGCCGCCCCACGGCGTCGTCCACGACGGCCGGGTGGGGACCTGGTCGAACCCGCCGTCCCGCTGCGGGCCGTCGGGCCCGCCGACCTCGACCAGCCGGGCGTCGCTGGTGCCGACCAGCGCCCGGCCGCCGTCGATGGCGGTGACGCACCGGGGCACGAGCCCGTCGAGGGCGATGGCCGCCCCGGACGCGAGGGCGATGACCCAGCCGTCCGCGATGGCCCAGTCCCCGTCCACGGCCACGACGTCGGCCCCCGGCAGTGTGCGCCGCAGCTCGTTCCCGTCGAGGGCGAGGTCGAGCAGTCCGTCCGCGGTTCCGACGAGCAGCATCTGCCTAGCATGCCGCAGGGTGACCGGCACGTCACCGGTTGCGCGTGTTCGCCGCCCGCCGGCGAGGCAAGCTGAGGGGGTGAACCGCCCCGAGGTGTGGCTCGCCCGGCACGGGGAGACCGAGTGGAGCCGCAGCGGGCGCCACACCAGCCGCACCGACCTGCCGCTCACGGCCGAGGGCGAGGTCGAGGGGCGCCGGCTCGCGCCCATCCTGGCCCCCGTCGAGTTCGACCTGGTCCTCACAAGCCCCCGCCGGCGAGCGGCCGAGACCGCCGCCCTGGCGGGCCGCCCCGAGGCGGAGCCCGACCCGGACCTGGCCGAGTGGGACTACGGCGAGTACGAGGGCCTGACCACCGCCACGATCCGCGAAGCCGAGCCCGGGTGGACCGTCTGGAGCCATCCCTCGCCGGGCGGCGAGACAGCCGACGCGGTGGCGGCCCGCGCCGACCGCGTCATCACCCGGGTCCTGGCCGAAGCCCGGACGCGGGCGCTGGTGGTGGGGCACGGTCACCAGCTCCGGGTCCTGGCCGCCCGCTGGCTCGAGCAGCCGGCTACGTTCGGCGGTCGCCTCCTCCTGGGCACGGCCACGCTCAGCGTGCTGGGCTGGGAGCGCGAGACCCGGGCCATCAGCCTGTGGAACATGCGGATCCCGGTCGGGGAATCCCGTTCGGGGCCCGCCCCACCCTCACCCTAGGATCGTCGCCTCAATGCCCCTCGTCGCCGTCCTCGACTACGGCATCGGCAACCTCCACTCGGCGCAGAAGGCGCTGGAGCGGGCCGGCGCCGACGCCCGGCTCACCGCCGACCACGGCCTCATCCGCGAGGCGTCCGGCGTGGTCCTGCCCGGGGTCGGGGCGTTCGGGCGCTGCATGGAGGAGCTGGAACGGGCCGAGCTCGACGAGCTGGCCATCGAGTGCGCGGGCTCCGGCCGCCCGTTCCTGGGCGTGTGCATCGGCATGCAGATGCTGTACGAGGGCTCGGAGGAGAGCCCCGACGTGCCCGGGCTCGGCGTGCTGCCGGGCATCGTCCGGCGCCTGCCCGAGGGCGTGAAGCATCCGCAGATGCAGTGGAACGTCGTCATCCGGCGCGGGCAGTCCGGGCTGCTGGACGGACTGCCCGACCCTGTCTGGACGTACTTCGTGCACTCGTTCGCCGCCGACTCTCCGCACCACGCGGTGGCCGTGTGCGACTACGGGGGCCCCGTGGTGGCCGCGGTCGAGCGCGACGCGCTGTGGGCCACCCAGTTCCACCCGGAGAAGTCGGGCAGCACCGGGCTCGCCATCCTGGCCAACTTCGTGCGGGCCGCCGCCGGCCAGGCCGAGGCGGCCTGAGGGTGGACCTCTATCCCGCGATCGACCTGCGCGGCGGGCGCTGCGTGCGCCTCTACCAGGGCGACTACGGCCGCGAGACCGTCTACGGCGACGATCCGGTGTCACAGGCCCGGGGGTTCGCCGCCGCCGGGGCGCCCTGGGTCCACGTCGTCGATCTCGACGCCGCCCGCACCGGCGAGGCGGTCAACCGCCCGGTGGTGGCGGCCATCGCCGCCGGCCTCGACGTCCCGGTCCAGGCGGGCGGCGGCGTGCGGGACGACGCCGCAGCGGATGCCCTGCTCGGTGCGGGCGTCCGCCGGGTCGTCGTCGGCACCGCCGCGCTCGAGGACCCGGGTTGGGTCCGGCGGCTCGCCGCCCGCTACCCGGGCCAGGTCGCCCTGGGCCTCGACGCCCGGGGCCGGGACGTGGCCGTGCGGGGGTGGGTCGAGGGGTCGGGCCACGACCTGGTCGACGTGGCCCGCCGGTTCGGCGACGCCGGGGTGGCCGCCCTGGTGGTGACCGAGATCGGCCGGGACGGCACGCTGGCCGGCCCCGCCCTCGACCAGCTGGCCGACGTCCTGGCCACCACCGAGCTCGACGTGGTGGCCTCGGGCGGCGTGGGGTCGTTGTCGGACCTCCGGGCCCTGGCCGCCCTCGAGGTCGAGGGCCGCCGCCCGGCCGGGGTCATCGTGGGCCGGGCGCTCTACGAGGGGGCGTTCCGGCTGTCCGACGCCCTCGACACCGTGTCGGGCACGCCGCTGGGGTCCGGCGATGCGTAGCGTCCGGGTGGTCCCCTGCCTCGACGTCGACGCCGGCCGGGTGGTCAAGGGCGTCAACTTCGTGGGGCTGCGCGACGCCGGCGACCCCGTCGAGCTGGCCGCCCGCTACGACGCCGAGGGCGCCGACGAGCTGGTTTTCCTCGACATCACGGCGTCGTCGGACGCCCGCGACACGATGGTCGACGTGGCCCGGCGAGTGGCCGAGGAGGTGTTCATCCCCTTCACCGTCGGCGGCGGGGTGCGCTCGGTGGAGGACGCCCGCCAGCTGCTCATGGCCGGGGCCGAGAAGGTGTCGGTCAATACCGCCGCCGTCGACCGGCCCGAACTGGTGGCCGAGCTGGCCGAGGAGTTCGGCGCCCAGTGCGTGGTCGTCGCCATCGACGCCCGCCGGCGGCCGAGCGGCGACGGGTTCGAGGTCACGACCCACGGAGGCCGGACGCCGACCGGCCTCGACGCGATCGGGTGGGCCTGGGAGGCGGCGGCACTCGGCGCCGGCGAGATCCTCCTCACGTCCATGGACCGCGACGGCACGAAGGAAGGCTTCGACCTCGAGCTCACCCGCGCCGTCACCGACGCCGTCAACGTGCCGGTGATCGCGAGCGGCGGGGTGGGGACGCTGGAGCACCTGGTCGACGGCGTGATCGAGGGCGGGGCCGACGCGGTGCTGGCCGCGTCGATCTTCCACTTCGGCGAGCACACCGTGGCCGAGGCCAAGGATGCGCTGCAGCGGGCGGGCGTGATCGTCCGCCCCGTCTGACTCTCTCGGCACGGTCGGCCCGTCCTACCCTGGGCCCGTCCTACCCTGGGGCCGTGGCCGCCGAGCTCCCGGACCCCGACGCCGACCTGCCCGCCGCCCCGGTCCCGGACGCCGCCGCGATCGCCGGGCTGCTGGCCGACGAGGACCGGCGCCGGGTGGTCGCCGCCCTGGTCCTCGGTGCCACGACGATCGAGGACGTCCGCCGGGTGACCGGCCTGACGACCCGGGAGGCGGCCGAGGCGCTGGCCCGGCTGGTGGCCGGCGAGCTGGTCGTGCGGGGCGAGGGCGGCGAGCACGTGCTGCTGGGCGAGGCCTTCCGGCTGGCGGCCGTGGCGGCGGCGCCCGAGCGCCCCGCTCCCGATCCCACCGGCGACGTCCCCGAGGACGAGGCCCGTGTCCTGCGCACGTACCTGCGGGCCGGGCGGCTGACCCAGATCCCGGCCCAGCGGTCGAAGAAGCTGATCGTGCTCGACCGGCTGGCCCAGGAGTTCGACGTTGGCGTCCGCTACTCGGAGCGGCAGGTCAACGCGATCCTCCGCCGGTTCCACCCGGACGTGGCCGCGCTGCGCCGCTACCTGGTCGACGAGGGGTTCCTCGACCGGGAGCCGGGCGGCGACTACTGGCGGGCTGGCGGCACCGTCACATGACGACGTCGGCGCCGGGGTCGGCAGACGCGTTGCGCAGCCGGGAGCCGCTGAACGCCACGGTCGACGCCACCACGCGGTGCGTGATCGGCCAGATCGACGGCACGATCCGCAGCTCGATCCCGGCCTCGGCGTGGCGTGCGAGCACGTCGCCCACGGCCACCCGCTCGTCGGCCTCGACCGCCTCGCGGGCGATCCAGTAGCCGCCGACCGAGTGGGGCCGGAACGGCTCGGTGGGCAGCCGGTAGGCGTACAGCTCGCAGGCCCGGATCCTGTCCAGCCATCCACCCTCGGTCACGTGGACGCGAGGGAGCGAGCTCTGGCCGAAGAACCGCTCCCGGTCCTCCGGCGTGGTGGTGGCCGCCGGCCACAGGCAGAGCCGTGGGCAGTCCCGGGGGAACCAGAACGTGGGCAGGTGGCGGGTGTCGAGGGCCCACACCATGAGCCCTTCGTCGTCGCCGGTGGGCGACGGCCGCGGCTCGAACCGGTGGAGCGAGGGGTCCTCGCTGACGTGCCACAGGGCGAACGGACCCTCGCCCTCGTAGGGTGGCGCCGGGGTGCGGGCCAGCAGGTGGGCGGGGTAGTCGGAGGCCTCGCCGGTCATCGGTCCGCGAGCCAGGCCGTCACCGCCTCCGCCACCCGGCGGGCCGACCCCGCCATGAAGTGGTCCGCCCCCGGGACGACCTCGACCGTGGCGTCCGGCCACCCGGCGGCGGCCTCGCGGGTCTGGGCCGGCGACGAGTACTGGTCGTGCTCGGGGACGAGCACCAGCGCGGGGCGGGGGTCGCCGGACGCCGGCACCGGCGGGCCGCCGAAGACCAGCGGCGGGGCCACCGCCACCCAGCCGGCGGGGCGCGGGTCGTCGACCGCCAGGCACACGTCCGCGCCGAACGAGTAGCCGGCGAGCCACAGCGGCACGCTCGGCACGGCTGCGGCCAGGTGGTCGAGCGCTGCGACCACCTCTTCCCGAGCCGCTGCGTCGCCGCCGGACGCGGCGGCTGCGGGACCGAAGTCGAACCGCAGCGCGGCCACGCCCGCGGCCGGCAAGGCCCGGAACAGGGCGTCGACCACCGGGTTGTGGCGGTCGCCGCCGTAGGCCGGGTGCGGGTGGCACACGACGGCCGCGGCGCGGGGCTCCGGGGGCGAGCCCAGGTCGCCGGCCAGGGTCCGCCCGTCCGCCGTGGCGACGGCGACGGGCCGGGTCGAGTCGTCGGTCACGAGACGAGGACGGTAGCGTCGATGACGTGCCAGAGCCCGCCCCCGCCAGCGCTCCCACCCTCGACAACGGCCGCGCCGATCGCGACAAGCTGGCGATCAAGATGCTCAACGACCGCATCCTCGTGAGCGCCGCCAACAGCGAGGGCGAACGCACGTCGTCGGGCGGCATCCTCATCCCCGCCACCGCGCAGATGTCCAAGCGCCTGGCCTGGGCCGAGGTCGTGGCGGTCGGGCCCAACGTGCGGGCCATGCAGGTGGGCGACCGGGTGCTGTTCAACCCCGAGGACCGCTACGAGGTCGAGGTCAGGGGCGACGACTACATCATCCTGCGCGAGCGCGACGTCCACGCCGTCGCCGCCCGCCGCCTGGGCGAGGCGTCGACCGGCTTGTACCTCTAGCCGGGGGCGAAGGTCGCCACCGTCGCGCCCGTGGTGGTCGTGACCGAGTCCACCAGCCGCAGGTCCTGGCGCGGCCCGCGGTCCGGGAACAGCCGCCGGCCCGAGCCCAGGACGAGCGGGTGGACGACCAGCAGGTACTCGTCGACCAGGCCGCCGGCGGCCAGCGCCCGCACCAGCTCGCCGCTGCCCAGCACGACGAGGTCCTCGGCGGTGCGCTGCATCACGCCGGCGACCGCCTCGGCCGCGTCGCCCCGCAGTAGGACCGAGTTGGCCCACGGCAGGGGCTCCTGCAGCGTGGACGACACAACGTACTTCGTGCGGGCCTCGAGCACGGCGGTGAACGGGTTGTCCGTCTGGCGGGGCCAGAAGCCGGCGAAGTCCTCGTAGGTGCGCCGGCCCAGCAGCAGCGAGCTGTCGCGGGCCATGTGCTCGCCCATGACCCGCCCGAGCACCTCGTCGTTGTAGGGGATCGCCCAGCCGCCGTGTGCGAAGCCGTCGCGCTCGTCCTCGTCGGGCCGGCCGGGCGCCTGCATGACACCGTCCAGGCTCAGGTTCTCGATCACGGTGAGTGTTGCCATCGGGCCTCCTCCGTCGTTGTTCCTACCTCCCGTACGAACGCGAACTGTTCGGATCGACAGGGCAGCCCAATCGGATTCGGCCTCACGCAGGGGCGGTCGTAGCATGGCGGGGTGCCGATCGACGCCTCCGAGGACCAGCTCGCCCAGGTGGCGTACAACGCCGACGGCCTGGTCCCCGCCATCGTCCAGGACGCCACCTCCGGCGAGGTCCTGATGATGGCGTGGATGAACGACAAGACGCTGCGCCTGACGCTGGAGGAGGGGCGCACGGTGTTCTGGAGCCGCAGCCGCCAGGAGGTGTGGCGCAAGGGCGAGACCTCCGGCGAGGTCCAGGTCGTCCGCTCGGCCCACTACGACTGCGACGGCGACACCCTGCTGTTC
>DASRJM010000035.1:0-14744 GCA_035649475.1 Acidimicrobiales bacterium | reverse complement strand
GGCAACATGAGGTCGAGCAGCACGGCGTCGGGCTCGTTGGCCTCGAGCATGGCGACGGCGTCCAGGCCGTCCTTCGACACGACAACGTCGTGCGCCCGGGCGATGAGGTTGGACCGGACGAGGTCGACGATGTTCTGGTCGTCCTCGACCAGCAGCACCGTCGTACGGTCAGACGACATCGGGCTCCTTGGTGGCATCGACGAGGGTCCAGGCGGCGTCCGGCGGCGCGTCGGCGGCGTCGGCGGGCTCGCACGGCAGCGTCACCACGAACCGGGCCCCGCGGCGGGCCGGGGCGGCCACGAGCGTTCCCCCGTGGGCGACCACGATGCCACGGGCGATCGACAGGCCCAGGCCCGCGCCGGACACGTCGCCCGCGGCCCGCACCCGGGGCTCGAAGATCTGCTCGGCGAGCGAGGCCGGGATGCCCGGGCCGCGGTCGGCCACCTCGACCTCGGCGGTGCCCGGGGCCCGGCCCCGGCGCACGGTCACGTCCACGCCGTGGCGGGAGGCGCCGTGGGCGACCGCGTTCTCCAGGAGGTTCACGAACACCTGCTCCAGCCGGTCGTGGTCGCCCCACACCGGCTCGACGTCGCCGGTGGCGTGGGCGCGGATCGCGTCGCCGCCGGCCACCAGCCGCCGCGCCGTCTCGACCACCAGCCCGAGATCGCACCAGTGGCGCTGGAGGCGCAGGACGCCGGACTCGATGGCGGACGAGTCGAGCAGGTCGCCGACCAGGCGCTCCAGGCGGGCGCCCTCGGTGGCGATCGAGCGCAGGAACCGGTCGGTGGAGGCCGCGTCCCAGGTCAGGTCCGGCTGGAGCAGCGTCGAGGCGAAGCCCTGGATGGCCGTGAGCGGGGTGCGCAGCTCGTGGCTGAGCGACGACAGCAGGTCCCGCTGGATGGACTGCGAGCGGCGCAGCGCCGCCGCCTCCCGCCGGGCGTGCTCCAGCGCCTCGCCCTCCATGGCCAGAGCGAGCGAGCGGGTGGCGTCGTCGAGCAGCTCCAGCGTGTCGCCCGGGGGGGTGGTGCCCGCCGGCAGCCGGGCCACCAGCACCGCCCGGCCCTCGGGGTGGCGCAGGTCCACCGCGGCGAGGTCGGGCTCGACGAAGCGGGCCCCGCGGCCCGGCGCGTCCGCCAGGACCGCCCGGGCAGCCTCCCGGAACCGCTCGTCGGCGGCGTCGGGCACGCCGTCACCGTTCCCGTCGCCGCCGTTCCCGTCGCCGCCGTCGGGGGCCCGCGCCACCAGCTGGTCCAGTTCGCCGTCGCGCTCGATCAGCACGCCGACCGCCGTCGCACCGAGCGCCTGGCGCAGCGCCAGCGACGATGCCGTCAGGCCGCCGACCACCCGGCCGGGGCCGGCGACGGTCTCCAGCAGGTTGCGCAGCGACTCCAGGATGCGGTTGCGGCGCGACACCTCGGCCAGCAGGCGCTCCCGCTCGATGGCGGAGGCGACGTAGCCGAGGTAGAGGCGGGCCAGCTCCAGCTGGGCGGGGTCGGGGCCGCCGAGCGAGGTCGCGAAGCCCGACACCGTGCCGAGCACGCCGCGGGTCCCGACGATCGGGGCCGCCCACTCGCTGCGGATCCCCGACGTGGCCGCGGCCCGCCGGTAACCCTCGGGGGCCGGGTCGGTCGCCAGGTCCTCGTGCACCACGGCCACCGCCCGGGCGGCGGCCTGGCCGGCGCAGCCGCCTGCCCGCCCCGGCTCCAGCCGCTCGTTCACCTCCAGCAGCGGGGCCGGGAGGCCGACCGCCGCGGTCCGCCGCAGGACGGTGCCGGCCCCGGGGTCGGCGAGCGGCTCCAGCAGGTGCACGCACAGCATCTCCTGGTCGAGCGCGGCGGCCATCGCAGACACGATCAGCGGCAGAGACGCCGCCGGCTCCACGTCGGACAGCTGGTCCACCAGGCTGCGCAGGCGCTGGAGCTGGCGCCGGGCCATCGAGTCCATCTCGATGCCCGAGATCAGCGCCACGATGTCGTCGCGGTGGACCTCCAGCGGCGCCACGTCCGCCACCACCCGGCCGTCGCGCAGGACGACCACCCGGTCGGCCAGCTCGAAGACCTGGTCCAGGTCGTGGGTCACCAGCAGGACGCCCGCGCCGCCGTCCCGGCGCCGGCGGATGGTCTCCTGGACGTGGCGGGTCTCCACCACGCCCAGCGACGCGGTGGGCTCGTCGAGCAGCAGCAGCCGGGGCTCGCTCCACAGCGCCCGGGCCAGTGCGACCAGCTGGCGCTGGCCGCGGGACAGGCCCCGCACCGGCCGGTCGAGGGGCAGGTCGACGGCACCGACCCGGCGGAGGACGGCGGCGGTGCCCTCCCGCATGTCGCTCTCCGCGATCATCCAGCGTCCCGGCTCGCGGCCGAGGTAGACGTTGGCCACGACGTCGAGGTCGTCGCACAGGCCGTGGTCCTGCCACAGCACCTCGACCCCGGCCCGGCGCACCTGGTCGGGGGTCGAGGGCAGTGGAGCGCCGTCGAGGCGGACGTCGCCCTCGTCGAGCTCGAGGATGCGGGCCAGGCAGGCGACCAGCGTGGACTTGCCCGCGCCGTTCTCCCCGACCAGCGCGACCACCTCGCCCGGGCTCACGCGCAGGCTCACGTCGCGCAGCACGGTCAGGCGGCCGAAGCGCTTGGTGATGCGCCGTGCGTCGAGGCAGGGCGCGCCGTCACCTGGCAGCCGCCGTCGCTCGACACCCGTCTCCGTCACCGCCACCTCCTCGGCCGCCAGGGGGCGTGCCGCAGCTAGTTTGGCGCGCCAGACGGCGAGAGGTGAGCGTGATGGTGGCGCTGGTCGTCGGCGTCGACTCCTCGACCCAGGCGACGAAGCTCGAGGCCCGGGATGCGAGCACGGGCGAGCTGGTGGCCGGCGCGCGCGCCCCGCACCCGCCCACGACCCCGCCGCGCAGCGAGCAGGACCCGGCGGCGTGGTGGGACGCGCTGGTGCGCTCGGCCGCGGAGCTGGGCGTGGGGCCGGTGGACGCGGTGGCGGTCGCCGGCCAGCAGCACGGGATGGTGGTGCTGGACGCTGCAGGCGAGGTCGTCCGTCCGGCGAAGCTGTGGAACGACACCGAGTCGGCGCCCGACGCTGCCGCGCTGGTCGAGCGGCTGGGGGCCGGGGCCTGGAGCGAGGCCACCGGGCTCGTTCCGGTCGCCTCCTACACCGTCACGAAGCTGGCCTGGCTGCGGCGGTGCGAGCCGGCGTCCTGGGCGCGGCTCGCCCGGGTCCTGCTGCCGCACGACTGGTTGAACCTGCGGCTCGCCGGCGAGGCCGTCACCGACCGGGGCGACGCGTCGGGCACCGGCTACTGGTCGCCGGACGCCGACGCCTGGCGCCCCGACCTGCTGGCGCTGCTCGACGGCGACCGCGACTGGACGGCCGCCCTGCCCGAGATACGGGGACCCGCCGAGCCGGCCGGCCGGGTCCGGGGCGAGGCCGCCGACCTGTTCGGGCCCGCGCTGGTCGGCCCGGGCACCGGCGACAACATGGCCGCCGCCCTCGGGCTGGGGCTGGCGCCGGGCGACGTGGCGGTGTCCGTGGGGACCTCAGGGACGGTGTTCACGGTCAGCGAGGTTCCCGTCGCAGATCCCGACGGGATCGTCGCCGGCTTCGCCGACGCCACCGGGCGGTTCCTGCCGCTGGTGTGCACGCTGAACGCCGCCCGGGTCCTCGACACGGTGGCCCGGCTGGTCGGCGCCGACCACGACGGGCTCGACGGCCTGGCGCTGGCCGCGCCGCCGGGGGCCCGGGGCCTGACGCTGCTGCCGTACCTCGACGGCGAGCGGACGCCCAACCGCCCCGACGCCACCGGGACGCTGGCCGGACTGCGGACGCTGCACGAGCCGGCCGACCTGGCCCGCGCCGCCGTCGAGGGCGTGGCCCACGGGCTGCTCGACGGGCTCGACGCGATGGTGGCCCTGGGGCTGGCGCCGGCGGGGCGGCTGGTCCTGACCGGCGGCGGGGCCCGGTCGCTGGCCCTCCAGCAGGTGCTGGCCGACCTCAGCGGCCGCCCGGTCGAGGTCCACACGGGCGCCGAGACGGTGGCCCGGGGCGCCGCGGTCCAGGCGGCCGCCGTGCTGGCAGGCGCGGACCCGGCCGAGGTCGCCGCCGCCTGGCGCCCCTCGCCGGGCGCGGTCGTCGAGCCCGGCGCTGCCGTCGACGGCGGCACCCGGGCGGCCCTGCGCGGGACCTACCACGCACTCCGGGACGCCACCGCGCCCGGTTAGTTGTCGTCGTCAGATAGTTTGTTGACGGAGGCAACCATGTCGATCGTCGAAGCCGGCCGCGTCGAGGCCATGCGGGCGTTCACCCGCTTCTACACGTCCCAGCTGGAGGTCCTCGGTGAGGGTCTGCTGCACACGGCCTACTCGGTAGCGGAGGCCCGGGTGATCTTCGAGCTGGCCCAGCGGGCCGCCACGCCGGTGGCCGACCTGCGCCGGGAGCTACGGCTCGATGCCGGCTACCTGAGCCGGATCACCGCCCGGCTGGAGTCCGACGGGCTCGTGACCCGCCGGCGGGACGACCGCGACGGCCGCCGCCAGGTCCTCGCCCTCTCGGCGCAAGGACGTGAGGTGTTCGCCACACTCGACGCCCGATCGACCGAGCAGGTCGCCGGCCTGCTGTCCGCGCTGGACGACGCCGCCCAGCGCGAGGTGGTGGCCGCCATGGACACCATCCGGGCCGCCCTCGGCCGGGCCGACGCGGCCGGCCGGCCCGTGCGGGCCGTGATCCTGCGGCCGCCGGGGCCCGGCGACCTCGGGTGGGTGGTCGCCCGCCACGGCGCCCTCTACGCCGCCGAGTACGGCTGGGACGCCACGTTCGAAGGCCTGGTGGCGCGCATCGTCGGGGAGTTCGCCGCCGGTCACGACCCGGCCCGGGAGGCGGCCTGGATCGCGGAGGTCGACGGCGAGCCCGCCGGCTGCGTGTTCTGCGTCGCCCGCGACGGCACCACCGCCCAGCTGCGGCTCCTGCTGGTCGAGCCGTCCGCCCGCGGCCTCGGCATCGGCGCCCGGCTGGTCGACGAGTGCCTACGCTTCGCCCGCCTCGCCGGCTACCGGTCGATCGCGCTGTGGACCAACGACGTGCTGGTCTCGGCCCGCAAGATCTACGAGGCCGCCGGCTTCCGGCTCGTGGACGAGGAGCCGCACCACAGCTTCGGCGCCGACCTCGTCGGCCAGACCTGGTCCCGGGACCTCTGAGACTGCCCGGGCGGCGCGGCCGCCCGCCGCGCCGCCCGGCGGGCCGCCGGTCCCCGGTTCTCGGTGACGACGGGCGGACGCGGTGAGCCCGGGGGGTCCCACCGCGTCCGTCCGTCTCCGCCACCTGAGCGTCCGAGGGGGGAGAGGCGTGCCGCCTGGACCGCCAATCTCGCACGCCCGCCGGGCCCGGTCATCCGTAGCGCGACTACGTACGCGGGGGCCGTCCACTACGTAGCATTGCGGCGGGCGCGGCGTGTGGGGAGGAGGATGCAGTGCAAGCCGGATGGCCGTTCGTCGGGCGCGAGGCGGAGCTCGACCACGTGACGCGCGCCCTGGCCACCCGGCATGGCGTCGTGCTCGCCGGCGAGGCCGGCGTCGGCAAGACCCGGCTCCTGGCCGAGGCGGTCGAGCGCTGCGCCGCGGACGGCCAGCGCGTGCTCCAGGTCCGGGCCACGCGGTCGTCCGGCGTCGTGCCCCTCGGGGCCTTCGCGCCGCTGCTCGCGATCGACGCCGCCGCCGCCTCGCTGGCCCGGGCCCGGGAGGCGATCCTGGCACGCGAGCCCGCCGTGCTGGCCATCGACGACGCCCACGCCCTCGACGAGGCCTCGGCGGCGCTCGCCCACCAGCTGGTGACCCAGGACGCCTTGCGGGTGCTGGCCACCGTGCGGCGGGGCGAGGAGATCCCCGACGCCATCGTGGGGCTGTGGAAGGACGGCCTGTGCGAGCGCATCGACCTCGAGCCGCTCAGCCGGGCCGCGCTCGACCACCTGGTCGGCGAGGCGCTGGGCGGGCCGGTCGACGGCCAGTTCCTCCACCTGATGTGGACCCGCACGCTGGGCAACGCCCTGTTCGCCCGCGAGCTGCTGGCCGCCGCGGTCGAGAGCGGCGCCCTCGCCACCCGGGGCGGCATGTGGACGCTGGTGGCGCCGTTCACCGCCCCGCCCCGGCTGCGGGAGCTGATCGCCGGCCGGCTCCAGGGCGTCCGGGCCGGCGAGCGGACCGCGCTCGACCTGCTCGCGCTGGCCGAGCCGCTGCCCTTCGGCCTGCTGGTGGACATGGTCGGTGTCGAGGCACTGGAGCGCCTGGAGGACCGGGGCCTGCTGGCGCTCGACGACTCGGCCCAGGCCGACACCCGGTTGAGCCACCCGCTGCTGGCCGACGTCCTGCTGGACGCGCTGGGGCCGATCCGCAAGCGTCGCCTGCTGCGCGAGCTCGTCGACGCCGTGGCCGCGCAGCCGCTGCCGCTGGACGTCGGCGACCGGGTCGTGCGCTGGCGCATCGACGCGGGGATGGAGGTGTCCGCGGCCGAGCTGCTGGCCACCGCGCGGCGCTACGTGCTCGTCGACACCGCGCTGGCCGAGTCGCTGGCCCGCCGGGCGCTGGAGGCCGAGGGCGGCAGCCCGGCCGCCACGATGACGATGGCCGAGGTCATGACGTTCTCCGGCCGCCCCGACGACGCTGCCGCGTTGCTGGCGGGCCTGCCGTCGGGCTCGCCCCGCGACCATGCCCGCCGGGAGGTCGACCTCGCGCTGATCCTCGCGTTCGGGCTCAACCGGTCGCGCGACGCGGCCGAGCGGCTGGAGGCCCTACTCGGCGAGGTCGACGACGGCCAGTGGGGCTTCGTCGCCGGCCAGATTCCGCTGATGTGGCTGCTGGCCGGCGAGATCCACCGGGCCCGGCGGGCGGCCGAGGACGTGCTCGACGACCTCCGGTCCGCCGAGCAGGACCGGCTGGGCGCCGAGCTGGTGCTGATCCCGGCGCTGAACCTGGTCGGCCGGCCGGTCAGCGCCCTGGACCGGGCGGCGTCGGTCGTCCCCCGGGTGGCGGACCACCCGGCGTTCAACGAGTACATGGTCGGCCAGCTGGAGACCGCGGTGCCGACCGGCCACCGCTACGTCGGCGACCTCGACGGTGCCGACGAGGTGGCGCGTCGCATGTACGAGCGGGCGACCCGCCAGGGCGCGGGCCTGCTGCGTGGCGTCTACGCGCTGCGGCTCGGCCAGATCGCGCTGTGGCGGGGCGCGCTGGCCCGGGCCGAGCAGCACTTCCTGGAGGCGGTCATGGCGCTGGAGGGCGACGCCATGACCCGGGCGAGCGCCGTCGACCACGTCCGCTACTGCCGGGCGCTCACCGGCCGGTCGGACATGCCGAGCTCGCTGCCGGCCGGCGCCATGTATGCGGTCGAGCACGACTTCCTGTCCTCGGCGGTCGAGGCCGCGGCGGGCGACACGTCCTACGCCCGGGCGCTGGCCCTCGGCGCCGCCCGCCGGGGCGTCGAGGTGGGCCACGTGTCGTACGCGATCTTCGCCCTGTACGAGGCGGCCCGCCACGGCGCGGCGCCGGCCGCAGCCGAGCTGCTGGAGGGGCTGCCGGAGGTCGAGGGCGACCTGCTGCCCGCCCTGGTCGAGGCGGTGGCGGCGCTGGCCGACCGGGACGGCGAGCGGCTCGAGGCGGTCGGCATCCGGCTGGAGGAGCTGGGCTGCCACCTGCACGCCGCCGAGCTGTCGGCCGCGGCGGCCACCGCCGCGGCCGACAAGGGCCGGGCGACCGCCGCCACGTGGCTGCGCACCCGGGCCCGCCAGCTGGTCGAGCGGTGCGACGGCGCGACGACCGAGCTGCTGCGCACGCCCGGAGGCGACGGCCTCACGACCCGAGAGCGCGAGGTCGCCGGCTTCGCCGCCCGCGGCCTCACCGACGTCGAGATCGCGGCCCGGCTGTTGGTCTCCCGCCGGACGGTCGAGACCCACCTCTACCGGGTCTATGCCAAGCTCGGCGTCGCCGGCCGCCGCGACCTGGGCCCGCTGTTCGGCCCCGGCACCGCCGACGAGGCCTGAGGCCGGCTCACAGGTCCCGGCGGCCGCGCAGGGAGGGCTCGCCCGTCCGGTCGTCCGGGCGGGTCGCGCCGGCGGGCGCCCAGCCGCAGGCCTCGTACAGCCCGCGTGCGGGGTGTTGGCCTCGGCGGTCCACAGCACGGCCGCCGGCCAGCCACGGTCCCGCAGCCGCTCGGTGACGGGTCCTGGGCTTCGATCCCGGCCAGGAACTCCGTCGGCACCCGCCCCGGGCCCGGAACGACCGGGCGTGAACCCGGCCGCCGCATCGGCGTCCCGGGCCGGTAGATCTTGCGGATGGACCTGGACATCGCGCCCGACGACCCCCGGGCCGGGGACGTGCGGGCGCTGCTCGCCGCCCACCTGGCGTTCGCCCGGGAGGTCACACCCGAGGGGCACGTGCACGCCCTCGACCTCGACGGGCTGCTGGACCCGGCGGTCACGTTCTTCTCCGCCCGGCGGGACGGCCGGCTGCTCGCCGTCGGGGCGCTCAAGCGGCTCGACGACGGGCACGCCGAGATCAAGTCCATGCACACTGCCGCCGCCGCCCGCGGCCGGGGCGTGGGGCGGGCGATGGTCGATCACCTCGTGACCACCGCCGCCGCCCGGGGCCACTGGCGGGTGAGCCTCGAGACCGGGACCTACGACGCCTTCGCCCCCGCCCGGGCGATGTACGCCGCGGCGGGGTTCGTGCCGTGCGCGCCGTTCGCGGATTACGCCGCCAACCCCCACAGCACCTGCATGACCCTGGTCCTGTCAGCGACCGCCGGCGGCGTCGAGGACCGCCCGGGCCAGAGCTGAGACCGACGCCGGGTCGAACGGGCCGTTGGTGTCGACCCGCAGGACCGGCCATCCGCCGTCGACCGGCCGGGCAACTTCGTCGTTCCGCAGCTCGGCGGGGTCCCGCTCGTGATCGAAGTGGCCGGCCTGCCGGGACCCCGCCCGGGCCCGGTAGCGGGCGGCCCCGACCTCGGGGTCGCAGACGCAGAACACCTCGACGACCCGCCCGGGCAGCGCCGCGACCTCGGCGGCCGCCCGCGACCGGTGGAGGTTGCTCTCGATCACGGCGCCCACCGGCGACTCGGCCGCCACCGCCAGCATCGCCACCACCGACGCCCGACCCAGCACCCGGGACGTGGCCACGTCGGGGACGGGCAGCACGGTCATCAGGGCGTCCTTGATCGTGTCCTTGGCGACCAGCGGCAGCCCCATCGTCGCGGCCAGGGGCGGGGCCAGCGTCGACTTCCCGCTGGCCGGCGGACCGGACACGACGACGAACAGCGGGCTCTCGCTCACCGCACGATGTGCCGTCATCCCGCCATGGTGGCCCATGCCCCGGGTGGCAGAGTCGCGGGGTGGAGCTGGCGATCGAGAAGTGGGGCGGACACCCGCACTACCGGGGAGAGCTGCAGGTGTTGGGCGACGACGACCACGGGACCTGGCTGTGGGGCACAGCCGGGCGCCTCGTCCACCGTGGTGCTGGCGGCCATTTCGTCACCGAGCAGGACGCGCTGATCCTGGTGGTGCCGGGGGCGTGGTGGCAGCCGAACTGGTGGCTCGGCCACCCCGAGATCGCGCTGTACGTCAACATCAACATGCCCGCCGAGCGGGACGGCGACCGGATCGTGACCGTCGACCTCGACCTGGACGTGATCCGGTGGCACGACGGTCGCGTGGAGGTCGTCGACCGCGACGAGTTCGAGGTCCACCAGGTCCGCTACGGCTACCCGCCCGACATCGTGGCCGCCGCGGAGGCCGCCACCGCCGAGGCCTACGACCTGGTGGTGCGGGACCGGCCGCCGTTCGACGGCGCCGCCGCCCGGCGGTGGGTCGAGCGGGCTCGGGCCTGACCCGCGGCCGGACCTGTCCATCTCGGCCGATCCGGTTCGTCCTTAGGGTGGAGTCGGCGAGAGGCGCCGGCCCGCATCCCGAGGAGGAGCCATGCCCACCTACGTTGCGCTGCACTACTGCGAGGAGATCGACTGGACCGCCCCCGACATGTTCGACGACGCCATGAAGGCGTACGGCGAGTTCGAGCAGGCGGCCGCCGACGTCGTCCGCGGCAGCCACGCGCTGTATCCGTCCGCGTCGGCCACCACGGTGCGGGTCCCCGACGGCCCGGGCGGCGACGTCCTCACGAGCGACGGCCCGTTCGCCGAGACCAAGGAGGCCCTCACGGGCATCCACATCCTCGAGTGCGCCGACCTGGACGAGGCCATCGCGGTGGCGTCCAAGATCCCCACGACCTGGTTCGGCGCCGTCGAGGTCCGTCCCGTCCGCGACCTGTAGATGCCGTGGTGCCGACCGGTGACGCCGTGGCCCGGCTGGTCAGGGACGAGCGCGCCCGCGTGCTGGCCAGCCTGGTCCGCGTCACCGGCAGCATCGACCTGGCCGAGGACGCCACCCAGGACGCCACCGTCCGGGCGCTGGAGACCTGGTCCCGCGACGGCGTCCCCGACAACCCCCGCGCCTGGCTGGTGGTGGCGGCCAAGCGCCGGGCCATCGACATCATGCGGCGCGAGGGGCGCCGGGCCGGCAAGGAGGCCGCGGCGGTGAGCGGCCCGCCGCCGGACCCGGGCCCCGCGCCGGACCTCGGCCCCGATCCTGACGACGTCGTCCGGGACGACCTGCTGCGGCTGATCTTCACGTGCTGCCACCCGGCGCTCGCGGTCGAGGCCCAGGTGGCGCTGGCGCTGCGCAACCTCGGCGGGCTCACGACGCCCGAAGTGGCCCGGGCGCTGCTCGTGCCGGAGGCGACGATGGCCAAGCGCCTGACCCGGGCCAAGCAGAAGATCGCCCAGGCCCGCATCCCCTACCGGGTCCCGCCGGCCGCCGAGCTGCCGGGGCGGGTGGCCGCGGTCGCGGCCACGATCTACCTGATCTTCAACGAGGGCTACGCGGCCGGTACCGGCGACGACGTGGTCCGGGCCTCGCTCACCGGCGAGGCGATCCGCCTGGCCCGGCTGCTGGCCGAGGTCATGCCCGACGACCCCACCGCGCTCGGCCTGCTGGCGCTGCTGCTGCTCCAGGACGCGCGGCGCGACGCCCGCAGCGGCGCTGGCGGCCGGCCGGTCCTGCTGGCCGACCAGGACCGCTCCCGGTGGGATCGCGACGCCATCGCCGAGGGTGTGACCCTGGCCGGCGCCGCGCTGCGGCGGGCGCCCGGCCGGCCCGACCCCTACGCCACCCAGGCCGCCATCGCTGCCTGCCATGCCCTCGCCCCGACCTGGGCCGACACCGACTGGAACGCGGTCGTGTCGTGGTACGACCTGCTGCTCACCGTGCAGGACACGCCGGTCGTTCGCCTGAACCGGGCGGTGGCGGTGGCCGAGCGCGACGGGCCGGACGAGGGCCTGGCACTCGTCGACGCCATCGGCGGCCTGGGCGCCTACCCGTGGTGGCACGCCACCCGCGCCGAGCTGCTGCGCCGCCTCGGCCGTCCGGGCGAGGCCGGTGACGCCTACGACCGGGCGCTCGCCCTGCCGCTCAGCGAGCCCCAGGCCGACCACCTGCGCCGCCGGCGGGCAGAGCTGGCCGGCTGAGCCGGCCGAGTGCCGCCCCGTCAGCGCACGAGGGCGTGGACGACCAGCACCACCGGGGCCAGCAGCATCGCCTCGAACAGCAGGGCCAGGTAGACGAACGCCAGCAGGCAGCCGAACAGCGCCAGCATCAGCACGGCCATGATCCCGAGCAGCGGCACGACGATCACCCAGCCCAACATGCGGTACCAGAAAGACGGGCGGATGGGTGTCCACGCCGCGGCCGGGTCGTCGGGCAGGTGGGCGCCCATCTCCTGCAGCCGGTCGAGCCGCTTGCCCAGCGGGGGGAGGAACGTCGCCAGCTCCTGGCCGGCCTCGCGCCGCTGGCGCTCCCTCTCGTCGAGGGACGCGTCCTCGCCCCGCATCTCCCGCTGGACCTCGCTCGACGCTGCGGTGGCCTCCCGCATCCGCCGCAGCGCCGCCGCCCGCCGCGACTCGCCGGGGCGGCGCTCGCTGGTCCAGATCTCGTCCCGCTTGCGGGCGAACTCGTCCATCGTCCGCTCCCGGCCCACCTCCGGGCCGACGGCGCACAGGTGGGTCCACGGGCCCGGCGGCGGCACCGCCCCCCGGCGACGCAGGTGGTCCAGCGCCCGGGCGATGCTGTCGGGGTCGCGGGTCAGCTCGACGGCGGTTGCGTCGGCCAGCAGGCGGCGCCGCCGCCAGAGCGCCGCCATGACAGGCGCGACGACGAAGCCGCCGAAGATCATCCTGACCAGCGTGAAGGCCACGTTGGCCACCATGAACGGGAACGTGGCCAGGGTGGCCAGGGTGCCGCTGGCGGGCTGGTCGTCGAGCCCGCCCAGCTGGCCCACGTAGGTCAGCTCCTCGTCGACGAAGCGGGCCTCGACGGCGTCCGCCTCCCCGTGCCGCCGCCGCAGCGACAGCCGGGCCATGCCCCACAGGGCCCGCCGGGTCCGGCGGCTGAGCGGCGCGGCCAGCAGCGCCGCGACCACGTCGAAGGTCTGGAACACCGACGCGATCGCCAGCGCGGCCCGCAGGTCGCCGTTGACGACGACCGCCAGCATGTCGGCGACGACGCCGCCCGTCGGGCCCCGGCCCAGCTCGGCGAGCAGGCCGCGGGGGACGATCAGAGCGGCGTCGTGGATCGAGGACCCGACCACCGTGGCGTTGGCGGCGGGGGAGTCGACCACCCGCACCCGCGGCGGCGGCACGCCGGCGGCCAGCGCCATCTCCTCGACGAGGTTGACCAGCTGGCGCTCCTCGACGTCGCCGGGGCGGGGCGGCCGGGCTCCGGCCGCCACCTCGACGGCACCGGCCCCCGCCCGCAGGAACATCCGGCGCACGGCCAGCCACAGCGCCAGCATCCCGAGCATGCCCGGCACGATCAGTCCGAGGGTGATCCAGCCGACGGCGGCCGGCTCGATCTCGATGTCGCCCTCGTCCTCCGGCGTCGCGGGGTCGTCGACGGTGCCCTCGTCGAACCACCCGCCCATCCCGCCCACCAGGTCGGGGGTCGGGACGACGAGGTTGGCCAGGTCGTTGGCGATCAGCCCGGTGGCGAGGACGAACGGGGAGACGACGACGCTCAGCGGCACTCCGAGGCACAGCACGGCCAGCGCGGACAGGGCGGTGAAACGCCAGCCCGAGCGCCGGTGCCGGCGCTGCATCTCGTAGAACGTCCGCCGCTCGAGGCCGGTGGTCGCCATCGACTGTCGCTCCCGGGCTGGTCGCCGACCCGGCGCCCGCTCGTGGGGTCGCCGGCCACCCCGGCCGAGACAGATCCTAGGCCGTCGGTCGTCGTGGAGGAGCGCGGGCCGGTGCTCGGGGAGCAGCGTGCCGACCGGATCGCTGCGTCGCTCGGCTAGGTCTGCAGCACGGCGAGCACGCCGTGGTGGTCAGACGGCCAGACGCCGTCGACCGGGGCGTCGCCCACCACCCGGCACTCGACCGGCCGGCCGCCGAGGGCGGGGCCGTGGAACCCGCTGAGCACGTAGTCGATGCGCTTGTCGGCCTCGCCGTCCTTGGCGGCGTGGGGGTTGGCGTTCGACCACGTGAACCCGGGCCCGCCGTCGCCGGCCAGCCGCCAGGCGTCCTGGAAGTAGGTGCTGCGCCCGTCCAGTGACGCCAGCCCGCACAGGTAGCGGACCACGGTCGAGTCCGGCTCGGCGTTGAGGTCGCCCGCCACCACCGGGCCGACCCGCGCGGCGGGGTCGCTGCGCTCGGACACGAAGTCGACCAGCGCTCGCACCTGCCGCTCACGCAGCGAGGAGTCGTGGAGCTGCCAGGCCAGGTGGGTCGAGAACACGTCGACGCCGCCGGTGCGGGCGTGGACAGCCAGCCGCGGGAGCTCGTGCTCGTCCGGGACGTAGGGCAGCTCGGCGTGGGCCGACGCCTCGATCGGTCGGCGGCTGAGCACGGCGTTGCCGAACTGCCCGGTCGCCGCGGCCGGGGGCGAGCCGGCGTAGGCGACGGACCAGCCGCCCAGCTCGGCCGCCAGCCACTCGGCCTGGTTGCCCCGGGCGCTCGCGATCACCTCCTGGAGGCACACCACGTCCGGCTTGCACCGCCGCAGAAGCGCCACGATCGCGCCCCGCCGGGAGCGCCAGTCCCCGGACAGGTTCCAGATGTTGAGCGTGACGACCCTCAGCATGCGAGCGACCGCAGTAGCGGCTCGTAGGCGTCGAGCGGCGGGACCCTGAGCCCGACCACCTTGCCGGCGTCGTCCCAGCGTCGCAGCGCCACGGCCGCCTCGGCCCCGGGCCGGTGGCTGAACGCCGCGGCGGCGTCGCGGCCCAGCGGGCCGCCCTGGCGGCCGAGGCTCCGGACCGAGCCGGGCGACAGCCCGTCGCGGTACGCGGGCTCCACCGCGCACAGGTAGCGCTTGGCCTCCACGTGCAGGGCGATCGGGCCGGTCACCGCCGGCGGGAACAGCTCGGCCAGGTAGGCCGGCCCGGTCTCCTCGTGCGCCCCCGCGGGCCCGCCCGCCAGGTCGAGCAGGTGCCCGACGTCGTGGAGCAGCGCCGCCGCGATCAGCGTGCCGTCGCTGCCCGCGGCCCCGGCCAGCGCCGCGGTCTGCAGGGCGTGGGCCAGCTGGGCGACCTCCTCGTCGTAGCGGTCGCCGCCCCACCGGGCGTAGAGGTCGAGGACGTCGTGGACGGTGATCACCGGACCGGCCGCCCCTGGAAGTCGCCGATCAGCGAGACGGGGACCCGGTCGCCGTCGCC
>DASRJM010000034.1:0-27872 GCA_035649475.1 Acidimicrobiales bacterium | reverse complement strand
GGACATGTCGTCGGCCTCCTAGCCCTTGCTGATGCCCGTGATCTCGATGGTCGAGTACCGCTGGCGGTGCCCCCACCGGCGGCGGTTGTTGCTCTTGTTCTTGTAGGTGAAGCCGGTGACCTTGGGCCCCTTGGCCTCGCCCACCACCTTGGCGGTGACCTTGGCCTTGGACAGGGCCTTCGGCCCGGCCAGCACGGTGTCGCCGTCGACCAGCAGGACCGGGGTCAGCTCGACCTTGTCGTCGTCGACGCCCAGGAGCTCGACCTGGAGCTGCTGGCCGTTCTCGACCCGATACTGCTTGCCACCGCTCTTGATGACTGCGTACATGCGATCTGCCTCGTCCGGGGCGCCAGCGGGCGCCGCCAACCTCGAAGGGGACGGGACAGCCTACCCAGGGGCCGTCGAGCATGCCACCCGCCACTGCGTTCCGGCGTCCGTGAGCCCTCACACTCCGGCTGCGGGACGCCAGAACGCTGGTCAGTCCGGCAGGAGCTCCTTGTCGATGATGACCCCGCGGCCGTCGCAGTCGGGGCAGCGGCCGGCGAACGACTCCAGCAGCCCCTCGCCGATCCGCTTGCGGGTCATCTCGCACAGGCCCAGCTCGGAGATGTCGAACACCTGCGTGCGGGTCTTGTCCCGGGACAGGGCGTCCCGGAACACCCGGACCACCTCCTCGCGGTTGTCCTTGCGCTCCATGTCGATGAAGTCGACGACGATGATGCCGCCGACGTCGCGCAGCCGGAGCTGGCGGGCGATCTCGACCGCGGCCTCCAGGTTGTTCTTGAACACCGTCTCCTCGAGGCTCGAGCGGCCCACGTTCTTGCCGGTGTTCACGTCGATGACCGTGAGCGCTTCCGTGTGCTCGACGATCAGGGACCCGCCCGACGGCAGCCACACCTTGCGGTCGAGCGCCCGGTGGAGCTGCTCGTGCACGTGGTGGCGCTCGTACAGCGGCAGGGGCTCGACCTCGGGGTCGTAGAACTCGACCCTGTCGGCCAGCTCCGGGCTGATCGAGGCGACGTAGTCGCGCACCGAGTTGTACAGCTCGCGGTCGTCGATCAGGACGCTGCGGTAGTCCTGGCTGAACTCCTCGCGGATGACCCGGACGGCCATGTCCGGCTCGCGGTACAGCAGAGCGGGCGCCTTGGACCGCTTGGCCAGGGCCTCGATCTGGCCCCACTGGTCGAGCAACCGGCGGACGTCGTCCTCGATCTCGTCGGTGGTGACGTTCTCGGCCGCGGTGC
Organism: Acidimicrobiales bacterium; assembly: GCA_035649475.1. Lineage (GTDB taxonomy): Bacteria > Actinomycetota > Acidimicrobiia > Acidimicrobiales > VFJN01 > ZC4RG19. Next base: position 26,628 of record DASRJM010000034.1, on the reverse strand, counting down.
GGACGATGACGCCGTGCTGGGCCGGCTTGACCCGGTCGAGGATCGTCCGCAGCCGCTTGCGCTCGTCGTCGGGCAGCCGCTTGGAGATGCCGTAGGTCGACGAGTTGGGGATGAGGACCACGAACCGGCCGGGCAGCGACACCTCCTGGGTGAGGCGGGCGCCCTTGGCGCCGATCGGGTTCTTGGTGACCTGGCAGAGGATCGTCTGGCCGGCGCGCAGCACGTCCTCGATGCGGGGGCGCCCGGACGAGGAGCGCTCGATGTCCTCGGGGTCGTAGTGGACGTCGCCCCGGTACAGCACGGCGTTCTTGGGCGTGCCGATGTCGACGAACGCCGCCTCCATGCCGGGCAGCACGTTCTGGACCCGGCCCAGGTACACGTTGCCGTGGATCTGGGAGACGTCGTCGGAGGGATGCGAGACGTAGTGCTCGATGAGGGACCGGCCCTCGAGCACGGCGATCTGCGTGGCCCTCGGCGTCACGTGGACGCACATCGAGTAGCGGCCGACCGCCCGGCCCTTGCGCTCGCGGCCCCGCCGGCGCTCGAGGGTCTCCTCGTCGAGCTCGGTGGGATCGTGGGAGATGACGGCCTGGACGGGTGTGGTGGTCTGCGTGCCGCCGCCGTTCTGACCACCCTTGTTGCCGGACCGGCTGCGGCCGCCGCGGCGGCGCCGGCGCTTGCGGCCCTCGCCTTCGGCGGGGGCCTCGTCGTCCTTGCGGGCCATCTGGGCCAGGACATCGGCGGGGATCGTGTCGCCGATCTTTGGCTTGGGCGGCGGGGCCTTGGGGACCAGCGCGGCGGTGGCCGCCTCGACCGAGGTCGGCCGGCCCTCGCGGGGCAGGTCGGGCAGCTCGGGATTGCGGTCGCCGTCGCCGGTGACCTCCGCGGCGGCAGTGCCGGACCCGGACCGGGTGCGTCCGCGGCCCCGGCCGCGGCCACCGCCCTGGCCGGATGCCCGGCCGCCCTGACCCGAGCCCGCGGCGGCGCCGTCGCCCTGTTCGGCGGGCGCGGGCTCGGCCGCGGCGCCGGCGCCGCGGCTGCCCGCGGGCGCGTCGCCGTCGCCCGTGGCGTCGGCGCCCTCGGCCCGGGGCTTGCTTCGCTTGCGCCCGCCCCGCGAGCCGCGCCGGCGGCGCTTGCGGGCGGGATCGCCGCCGCCCTCGCCGGCGGCGCCGTCGCCGGGCGCGCCGCCGGGGGCGGGGCCGTTGCCGTCTGTCGTCGCCGCCGGCCGGGGAGGGGCTGCGGCGGGGGTCTCCGGTACCTCAGGGACCGGGTTCGGCGCCTCCGAGTTGCCGGAAACGTCTGCCTCGGACATGGGTGGGTTCCCTTCTCATGACGCACGCGCCTCGGCGTGCGGAGGCGGCGTCGCTGCCGGCCCGAGGTCCATGACCTCGCGTCGGGCGCCGCCGGCCTGCGTCCATTGGTGACTTCGTGTGACTCGCACCGCGACCCAGGTGGGATCGATCGCGGCGATCAGCTCCGCGGGCCGGAGGCCCCGGGGCTGGGTGGCCAGGTCGGCCTCGATGGCTGTGGCGAGGCCGGTCGCCCGGGGCGCGAGCGGGGCGACGACCTCGGTGACCGCTCCGAGCACCCGCACGGCGAGCATGGCCGGCCGCACGTCGTCGGTGACGGTCTGGCCCTTGCGCGTGCGCGTGAGCGGCAGCTCGGCGGCGGCCATCGCCCGGGACACGCCGGCGGCGACCTCGGACGGCGCCCTGTCGCCGATCTCGATGTACCAGGTGCAGCTGGTCACGGCCTGCTGGAGCGACTCTGCTCCGGGCGGCAGGACGGCGACGGCCCGCACCTCCATGCCCGCGGGGAGGGCCGGGCCGAGCAGCGCGGGCAGCTGCCCGACGGTCGTGGTCTCCGGCGCGTTGCGCAGGGCAACGTCCAGGTACTCGGCCTCGGACTCGTGCCCTGTCGACAGGGCGAGCCCGAAGCTGAGCTTGGCCCGCGGCGAGAAGCCCTCGGTGTAGGCGACGTCGACGCCGGCTCGGCGCAGGGCCCGCTCCCAGATGCGAGCCACGTCGCGGTGGCTGGTGAAGCGCACCTTGCCGTGCTTGGAGAAGCGGATGCGCACCCTCGGCGCCGGACCGGTCACGACCGGGCTCCGGCGAGGGGTCGGGTCCGCAGCGTGACGGGTACGGCGCCGGGCACATGCCCGGTCGAGAGGTCCTGGCCGGTGCCCTGGCTGCCGCCGGCGGGCGGGGTGGCGGAGGCGACCACGTGCTCGATGCCGTAGCCGGTGCAGGCGCCGCAGTCGTAGCAGGGGGTCCAGCGGCAGTCGGGCAGACCGACCTCGGCCAGCGCGTCCTGCCAGTCCTGCCACAGGAAGTCCTTGTGGAGGCCGGCCGAGATGTGGTCCCACGGCAGGGTCTCGTCCTCGGTGCGGTGCCGGTGGACGTACCAGTCGAGGTCGAGGCCGTGCTCGGCCATGGCGTCCAGCCACAGGTCGAGGCGGAAGTGCTCGCTCCACTCCTGGAACGTGCCGCCCCGCCGCCACACGGTCTCGATGACCGGGCCGAGCCGGCGGTCGCCCCGCGACGCCAGCCCCTCGACGACGCTGGCCTTCGGGTCGTGCCAGGTGAGCTGCACCCCCTTGGCGGAGCGGACGGCGTCGCGCAGCAGCCCGATCTTGCGGGTCAGCTCCGCGGTGGTGTTCTGGCCGAACCACTGGAACGGCGTGAACGGCTTGGGCACGAACCCGCCGACGGACGCCTTGACGTTGACGCCCTTGGTGTGGCGCCGGCCGATGTCCACGCAGTTGCGGGCGAGATCGAGGATGCCGAGCGTGTCGTCGTCGGTCTCGGACGGCAGGCCGGTGAGGAAGTAGAGCTTGACCCGCCGCCAGCCGGACGAGAAGGCGCTCTCGACCGCGCCGTACAGGTCCTCCTCGCGGATGAGCTTGTTGATGATCTGGCGCATGCGCCAGGTCCCGGCCTCGGGGGCGAAGGTGAGGCCGGTGCGCCGGGCCTTCTGGATCTGGGCGGCGATGCCGACGGTGAAGGCGTCGACCCGGAGGCTCGGCAGGCTCACCGACGTCTGCCCGCAGCCGGCGGGGTCGTCGACGATGTCGCGCACCACGCCCTCGATGCCCGAGAAGTCGGCGGTCGACAGGCTGGTGAGGGCGACCTCGTCGTAGCCGGTGCGGCGCAGGCCCTCGGTCACCATCGTGCGGACCTGGTCGGCCGGGCGCTCGCGCACCGGTCGGGTGATCATGCCGGCCTGGCAGAAGCGGCAACCCCGGGTGCAGCCCCGGAAGACCTCGACGTTGAGCCGGTCGTGGACCACCTCGGTGAGGGGGACCAGCTGGTTGCGGGGGTAGGGCCAGTCGGCCAGGTCGGCGATCGTGCGCTTCTCGACGCGCTCGGGGACGTCGGGGTGGCGGGGGGTGATCGCCCGGATGTGGCGGCCCTCGTAGGCGACCTCGTACATCGAGGGCACGTAGACGCCCTTGACCCCGGCCAGCGCCCGCAGGACGCCTTCGCGGCTGCCCTCGGTGCGGCCGGACGCCTTCCAGTCGCGGATCACCTCGGTGATCTCGGACACGACCTCCTCGCCGTCGCCCAGGACCACGAAGTCGAGGAAGTCGGCGAGCGGCTCGGGGTTGTAGGTGCAGTGGCCGCCGGCGGCCACCAGCGGGTGCTCGGGGCGGCGCTCGGCGGCCCGCACGGGGACGCCGGCCAGGTCCACGCAGTTGAGCAGGTTGGTGTAGGTCAGCTCGGCGGACAGGTTGAACGCCAGGACGTCGAAGGCGCTCGCTGGCCGGTGGGTGTCGACCGAGAACAGGGGGATCCGCTCGCGGCGCAGCACCTCCTCCATGTCGCCCCACGGGGCGTAGGCGCGCTCGGCGACGGCGTCGGGGCGCTCGTTGAGGATCTCGTAGAGGATCTGGAGGCCCTGGTTGGGCAGCCCGATCTCGTAGGTGTCGGGGTAGGTCAGCAGCCAGGACACCGCCCCGTCGCCCGCGTCCGGACGCTGCGCGCCGAGCTCGAGCCCGATGTAGCGGGCCGGCTTGGCCACGCCCGCGAGGTGGGTCTCGAGTTGCGTCCAGACGGATGACATGTCCCCTCAAGGGTAGCGGGACGTCCCTCCGAGCCCCGAACCCCGCTCAGGGTGTTGGAGCCACCACGGGGCGGGGCGCCGGCGTCGGCCGCAGGAACAGGATCGTCACGGGGATGACGAAGGCCAGCCAGGCCACCACCTGCTCGACCGACGGGCGGGGGTCCCATCCGACCATGGCGGCCAGGAACTTGCCGACCTCGGTCTGCTGGGTCAGCACCCGGTACGAGGTCAGGTCGTAGACCCCGTTGAGGCTGAAGGAGCCGATGTCGCCGGTCACCTGGAGGAACATGACCGTCCTGGCCACGAGGCCGGCGGCGAACACGATCAGCACCAGCCCCGTGACCTTGAAGAAGGCCCGCAGGGGGATGGCGCGGCCGCCCCGGTACACGGCGTAGGCCAGCGCGGACGCCAGCGCCAGGCCGATGACCGCGCCGACCAGTACGGCGCCGCCGGACTCGCCGGTCCCGGCGGCCAGCAGGAACAGCGCGGCCTCGATGCCCTCCCGCAGGACGGCCACGAGCGCGACGCCCGCCAGCGCGAAGCCGATGTTCTCGGCCCGCAGCGCCGTGTCGACCCGGTGCTCGAGATCGCCCTTGACGAGCCGGCTCTGGCGCCGCATCCAGAAGATCATCCAGGTCAGCACGACGGCCGCGAGCGCCGAGATCGCGGCGAATGCGTGCAGGCGCCCGGTCCCCTCCAGCTCGCCGATCGTGGCCCGCACCACGACGCCCACGGCCACCGAGGTGGCGACGGCGGCGGCCACCCCGCCCCACACGGCCCGGGACAGGTCCAGGCGGCCGAGCCTGCGGAGGTAGGCGAAGACGATGGCGACGACCAGCGCCGCCTCGAACCCCTCACGCACCATGATCAGGAGGGCTGCTTCCACGTGTTCAGGTTACTGAACGACCCGGGCCGGCCGATAGGCACGCGGCCGCAGCCGATCTAGCCGAAGCGGCGCATGTGGACGTTCAGCACCAGGCCGATGGCGAGCCACGACGCGATCGCCGACGACCCGCCATAGCTCATGAACGGCAGCGTGATGCCGGTGATCGGCATGATGCCCATGGTCATGCCGATGTTCTGGAAGATCTGGAACACCAGCATCGACAGCACGCCGATGCAGATCAGCATGCCCAGCCGGTCCTGGGCGATCTGCGCGGTGCGCCAGATGCGCACGCAGATGATGGCGAACAGCGCCAGGGCGGTCGCGCAGCCGACGAAGCCGAGCTCCTCCCCCAGCGCCGTGAAGATGAAGTCGGTGTGCTGCTCGGGAACGAAGCCCAGCCGGGTCTGGGTGCCGTCGAACAGGCCCTTGCCGTTGATCGACCCCGAGGCGATGGCCGCCAGCGACTGGTCCGAGTTGTACTCCGACGACTGGAGGTCGGCGATGTCGTCGGGGTCGTTGGGCTGGAGGAAGTTGGCCAGCCGGTCGCGCTGGTAGTCCTCCAGCAGGTCCGAGTTCAGGACGCCGACCACGCCCACGACGCCCACCGCCACCAGCACGACGATGTGGCGGGCCCGGGCGCCCGCCATCAGCAGCATGCCGAGTGCGATGGCGACGAACACGAGCGCGGTGCCGAGGTCCGGCTGGAGCATGATCAGCGCCACCGGAGCGCTGATGAGCACGAGCGCCGCGGCCACCCACCGGGCCCGCAGCGGGACCTCCCGGCCCGCCAGCAACGACGCCACCGCCAGGATCACCGCCACCTTGGCGAACTCGGCCGGCTGCAGCTGGAACGCGCCGATCTGGAACCAGGCCTGGGTGCCCCGCACCTCCTCCCCCACGGCCACGACCAGCACCAGCGACACGAGCGCTGCGACGTACGGCAGCCAGGCGAAGTCGCGCAACCGCCGGTAGTCGACGAGCGTGATCAGCACCATCCCGACCACGCCCGCCGCGATGAACAGGACCTGCCTGCGCAGGAACGAGGTGTCGTAGGCGTCCGGATCGGTGCCCCGGGTCGACGACAGGATCATCAGGGCGCCCAGGACCGACACCGCGGCCACGCACGACACCAGCACCACGTCTACGTGCTTCCACGCCGCGGGGGCGCGGTCGCGGAACCACGACTCGTCCCGCCGCCGGTTGCGGCCGCCCAGGGGCCGCAGGGCCCGCTCCCGGGCGGGGACCCGGTCGAACTCGAGCGTCGAGCGGGACATGAGCCGGGCCATCAGTCGTACGCCCCGCCGGTGTCCTGGGCGAGGGCGTCGGCGCCGCCCTGGGGCAGGCCGTCGGGCCCGGCGGGCTGCAGCGGCCGCACCCCTGACAGCACGTCGAACAGGGCCCGGGCCACCGGGGCCGCGGCGGTGCCGCCGAAGCCGGACTCCTCGAGGAACACCGACACCTGGTACCGGGGCGCCGGCGCCGGGCCGAAGGCGGTGAACACCGCGGTGTCGGCCTTGTTGTCGACCTGGGCGGTGCCGGTCTTGCCGGCGATCGGGAAGTCGTCGAGCGGGAACCCGGCGAAGGCCCGGACCGCGGTGCCGCTGCGGGGCACACCCACCAGGCCCTGCAGCAGCGGCTCCCGAATCTCGGGGGGCAGGTCGACCTGCTGGGCGACCTGGGGGTCGAACTGCTGGCTGACCTGACCGCTCTGGTAGCCCTCGGCCCGCAGCGCGACCTGAGGGACGTAGCGGGTCCCCCCGTTGGCGAACGTCGCGTAGCCGGTGGCCAGCTGGAGGGGGGTCACCAGCACGTCGCCCTGACCGATGGCCATGTTGACGTTGTCGCCCGTGCGCCAGCCCGTGTCACAGTCGAGCTTGGTGCAGAAGTCGAGCTTCCAGGCCTTCGTCGGCACCCGCCCGGCCGACTCGTCGGTGAGGGCGACGCCGGTGCGGTCGCCGATGCCCCAGGGCCGCAGCAGGTTCTGCATGCCGTCCTCGCCGCCGAAGCGGTCGCGCTGGAGCCAGAACTGGGCGCCCACGTTGTAGAAGTACGCGTCCGACGACACGGTGATGGCCCGGCTGATCGTGACCCGGCCGTAGGACGAGCCACCGGCGTTGGTGCGGTAGCACTTGGCCCCGGTGCACCCGGGGATCGCGTAGCCGCCGCGGTCGACGAACACCGTATCGGGCGACATGACCCCGGCCATGAGGGCGGCGTAGCCGACGAACAGCTTGTAGGTCGATCCCGGCGCCCACATCCCCTGCACGGCCCAGTTGTTGAGCGGCGTGCCGTTGGCGGGGTCGTTGAGGAACGCCCACTCCTCGTCGCTGACCCCGTCGACGAACACGTTGGGGTCGAAGGACGGGTACGAGGCCATGGCCAGGAGTTGGCCGTTGTTGGGGTCCATCACCACGGCCGCGCCCCGGGTCCCGGCGTTGCGGCTGCCGTCGCGGTTGGGCCGGGCCCGGGCGTCGGCCAGGCCCTGCTGGACCTTCTGCTCGGCGAGCGCCTGGAGGTCGACGTCGATCGACAGGACCAGGTCGTCGCCGGCCTGCGGCGGCTGCTCGCTGATCACGCGGATCGGGTTGCCCTCGGCGTCGACCTCGATGCGCCGGAGGCCGGGCGTACCCCGCAGCCAGGGCTCGTAGGTGTGCTCGACGCCGCTCTTGCCGATCTCGTCGTTGAGCGTGTACGGCTTGGCGGTCTGGCCGACCTGGGCGGCGAGCTCGGCGTCGTTGATCTTGCCGACGTAGCCGAGGATGTGGGCGGCCAGCGGCCCGTAGGGGTAGGCCCGCAGCGCGGTGCGCTCGACGACGACCGCGGGATAGTCGGCGGCCCGCTCCTCGAAGTAGATCTTCAGGCTCTCGGGGACGTCGATGGCGAGGGGGACCGGGGCGTACCGGCTGTAGCGCTGGTCGGCCACCCGCAGCCGCATCTGGTCCGGGGAGATCGAGTGGCCGTTGGCGGCCAGGTCCCACGACAGCCGGTTGAGCAGGTCGGCCTGCCGCTCCTCGCTCAGGGCGTCGAAGCTGGCCCGCTCCAGCGCCACCACGACCGCCACCCGGTTGTCGACGACGACCTTGCCGTTGCGGTCGAGGATGCGGCCCCGGGGCGCCGGCAGCTGGACCTCCCGGACCCGGTTGGCCTCAGCCTGGACCTGGTAGCTGTCGGCCCCCAGCACCTGGAGGTCGTACAGCCGGGCGAACAGCGACGCGAACAGCGCCACCGCCACGACGGCGATGCCCGCCATCCGCAGGCGGGGGACGTGGCTGCGGTCGGGATTCACCGCAGCAACACCTCCAGCCGGTCGGGCTCGGCGTGGCCGTGCACCCACCACATCACCCGGATCAGCGGCAGCACCAGCAGCGCGCACCACCCCGCCATCACCAGGGCGATCGCCGGCAGGTCGCCGAACGGGTAAGCCACGCCGACGAGGTTGCCCAGCGAGGTGTACAGCGTCGCCTGCACCGCGCCCGCCACCGCCGCGATGACCACCGGCCACCAGCCGCTGGTGCGCAGCAGGGCCGAGCCGGCCAGGCCCACCGCGTAGCCGACGAGCGCGTAGGTGAGCGCCGACAGCCCGAACGGTGTGTCCAGCAACAGGTCGTAGAGCAGCCCGGCGGCGAACCCGTAGACGACGCCCCGGTCGGCGCCCCCGGTCATCCCGGCCGCCACCACCAGCGCCAGCATGAGGTCGCCGATGACGCCCGCCACCCGCAGGTCCGACACGACCGTGAGCTGGAGCAGCAGCGCGACGACCAGCACCAGCGCGGCCCGCAGGCCGATCCAGCGCCGGCCTTTCATCGGCGCACCCCCACGATCACGACGGCTGCCACTTCAGCACCGAGAGGTAGGACAGCCGGTTGAAGTCGACGGCGGGCTCGACGACCACCTCCAGCGCCAGCCCCCCGGAGCCTGGTCGGGTCGAGGACACGGTGCCCACCGGGATCCCCGGCGGGAAGGCGGACCGGTCGACGCCGCTGGTGACGACGCCGGTCCCGTCGGCGACCTGGGCCCGGGGCGAGATCGACGAGTCGACGGCGAGCGGGTCGCCCCGCCCCTGGCCGCGGGCTGTGCCGAGGTCGCCGGTGCTGGCGATGCGCACGCCCACCCGGAACTCGGGGTCGGTGATCAGGTCGACGGTGGCCGACGACGCCGTGACCTGGGTGACCTTCCCGGCCAGGCCGGCACCGGTGGCGACCGGCATGCCGACGGCGATCCCGGCGTCGGTGCCCTTGTCGATCTGCACGGCGTGGGAGAAGTTCGAACGCGGCCCCGACACGACCCGGGCCACCACCTTGGGCAGGTCCGTGGCGTAGGGCAGCTCGAGCACCAGCGAGAGGTCGGCCAGCTGGCGCTCGGCGTCGGACGACGTGATCTCCCCGCCCTGCGCCTCTTCGAGCTGCTCCCGCAGCTCCGCGTTCTCGTTCTCGAGGTCCTCGTAGTCGGTGATGCCGTGCCAGGCGTTGCGCACCGGGCTCGTGACCGTCTCGACCGCACCGGCGATCGGGTCCGTGACCGTGGCCGCGCCCTCCCGCACGTCGCGGATGACCGGCGCATCCTGCAGCCCGACGACGACGAGCGTGACCGAGGCGGCGACGACGATCGCCAGGCGCGTGCGGGATCCGGTCGGGGGCGAGATGGCCATCAGTAGCCGGTGGAGGAGAAGAGGAACTTCAGGGCGTCGAACTCCTCCAGCGACTGGCCCGACCCCACCGCCACGGCGTGGAGCGGGTTGGGGGCGACCACGACCGGCATGCCCGTCTCGTGGTGCAGCCGGGCGTCCAGGCCGTTGAGCAGCGCCCCGCCGCCGGCCATGTAGATCCCCTTGTCCATGACGTCGGCCGCCAGCTCCGGCGGCGTCTTGTCGAGCGTGACCTTGACCGCGTCGACGATGGCCGACACCGGCTCCTCCATCGCCTCCCGCACCTCGTCGGTGGTGGTCAGGATCGTCTTCGGCAGCCCGGTCATGAGGTCGCGGCCCCGGATCTCGGCGGTCAGCTCCTCCAGCAGCGGCCAGGCCGAGCCGAGGGCGATCTTGACCTCCTCGGCCGTGCGCTGGCCGATCGCCAGGCCGTACTCCTTCTTCACGAAGTTGACGATGGCCTCGTCGAGCTCGTCGCCCGCCACCCGCACCGACTGGCTGGTCACGATGCCGCCGAGGCTGATGATGGCCACCTCGGTGGTCCCGCCGCCGATGTCGACGATCATGTTGCCGGCTGGCTCCTGCACCGGCAGCCCGGCGCCGATGGCGGCGGCCATGGGCTCCTCGATGATGTACGCCGGCTTGCGGGCCCCGGCGTACTCGGCCGCCTCCCGCACCGCCTGCTGCTCGACCCCCGTGATGCCGGACGGGACGCAGATGACCATCCGCGGCTTGCCCCACCGGCGATTGTGGGCCTTGCGGATGAAGTAGCTGAGCATCTTCTCGCAGATCTCGAAGTCCGCGATGACGCCGTCCTTCAGCGGCCGGATCGCCTCGATGTGGCTGGGGGTGCGGCCGATCATCCGCTTGGCGTCGACGCCGACGGCCACGGGCTTGCCGTCGCGCACGTTGACGGCGATGACCGAGGGCTCGTTGAGGACGATGCCCTTGCCGCGCACGTAGATGACGGTGTTGGCAGTGCCGAGATCGACGGCCATGTCCCGACCCGTCAGGGAGGAGAAGAAGTTGTCGGGCATGCGTTGGGGTCCTCCGCCGGTCGTGGGAGGGCTTGCCGTAGGTTAACGAACCCCCGACCCCCCGCAGGCGACCCTTCGGCTGCCCTCAGCGCACTGTCACGAGACTGTGACCTCGCCTTACATCATCAGCCGAGGCCGGGGAACCAGAGGCCGATCTCGCGGGCGGCCGAGTCGTGGCCGTCGCTGGCGTGAACCAGGTTCTCGGTGGTGATCGTCGCGAAGTCGCCCCGGATGGTGCCCGGCTCGGCGTCGGTCACCTTGGTCGCGCCGACCAGCTTCCGCACCAGCAGGTAGGTGTTCTCGTCGGGGCCCTCGATCACCATCGGGAACACGGGGGAGCGGGTGATGAACTCGACGAGCTCGCCGAAGAAGGGCTTGTCCCGGTGCTCGTCGTAGTGCTGCTCGGCCAGGTCCCGGTCGACCATCCGAAGGTCAGCGGCCAGCACCGTCAGGCCCTTGCGCTCCAGCCGGGCGAGGACCTCGCCGACGAGGCCGCGCTCGACGGCGTCGGGCTTGCACATCACGAAGGTGCGGTTCTTCACAAGTGGTCGAGGCTAGGGCGCCGGGAGCGGGGGACGAAATCCCCCGCTCCCGTGCCCCTCACCGCCCGGCCGCGCCGGTCAGGTGACCGTGAACTCCTGGATCATGCCGTGCGCGTAATGAGCGTCGCTGTCGTCGAGCGGCGTGCCCGATGCCAGGGCCTCCGGGGTCGCCCCCACCGGCACGAAGCACAGGGCCACGTACCGGCCGGGGTCGAGCTCGGCGGTGACGTAGTTGGTACCGCCGGGCATGGCGAACACGAACCCCTTCTCGGTGACGAGCTGGTCGCTCTCCTCCTCGGGGAGCTGCATCAGCTCCTCCAGGGAGCGGGTCTCGCCGTCCGCGATCTTCACCAGCACCACTTCGTGGATCTCGGTGGCGTCGTTGCGGACGTTGATGACCGTCGTCCCGGCCGGCACCTCGTCGGAGATGCCGGTGAAGGAGTAGTTCTGCGTCCCGACGTCGAGGGTCCCGTAGCCGCACTCACCCGACAGGTAGCCGCCCACGTCCTCGGCCGCCGCCATGTACTTCTCGCTGGGCAGCGGCGGCGGGCCCTCGGGATCGGCGGACTCCTCGGCCGCCATCATCGCCTTGCTCTCGTCGACCAGCGTCGTCACCTGGGCGGTGATCGCCCCGGGTGACACCTCGACGGCGGCCTGCATGGCCGCCTCCATGTCCTCGGGGGTCGCCTCGCCGGACTCGAGCCCGAGGCTGACCTGGTCCACCTCCGTGGCCGCCGAGCAGAACTCGGCCGCGTCCTCGCCGCCGTCCGCCGCCAGGCTCCGGCCGCCGCCGGACCCGGTCGCCGCCTCGTCATCGTCACCGTCGGAGCAGGCCCCGAGGCCGATGACCAGTGCGCCTATCGCCACCAGGGCGCCCGCGCCACGCACTGTCCGTCTCATCTCTCCACATCCCTTCGATCGGGGGTCGGACGCACGATGCGCCCGCGGCCCACCCGTTCGCATCGGGGGGACCCCCGATGCCCGGATCAGGGCCGGCCGACGATGTGGCGGACCAGCTCGGTGCGGGAGCGCAGGCCCAGCTTGGCGTACACCCGGCCCAGGTGGTGCTCGACGGTCTTGGTGCTGATGAGCAGTTCGGCAGCCACCTCCCGATTCGACAGCCCGGACGCCACCAGGTCGGCGACCCGGAGCTCCTGGGCCGTCAGCTCGGTCGACTGCAGCGCCGACCGCTTGCGGGGCCGGAGACCGAGGGCGGTCATCTCGCCCGCGCAGCGCTCGGCCCAGGGACAGGCCCCCAGGGCTGCGAGCCCGGCAGCGGCGGCGGACAGCAGCTCGGCGGCATCGCGGCGGCGGCCGGTGCGGCGCAGGTGGCCGCCGGCCGCCAGCTCCAGCCGGGCCCGGGGGAACGGCCGGCTCCGGACCGGGTCGAGGGCCAGCCCGCGGGCGAAGGCGGCGTCCGCGTCGTCCTCCCGGCGGCGGGCGGTGGCCACCGCGCCCAGCGCCCGGGCCGCGTCGGTGGCGACGGCCGCGTCACCGTCGAGGGCGGCGGCCTGGACCAGCGCCTTGGCGATCGCGGCCGCGTCGTCCAGCCGGTCGACGGCCACCAGGGCCTCGGCGTAGGCGGCCCGCCAGTGGTGGATGCCCTCCGGCAGAGCGCCCCAGCCGTCGTCGAGGATGCGGTCGCCCACGGCCACGACGGCGGCGTGGTCGCCCGTGGCCTCCGCCACGCGCAGAGCGGCGTGGCGGGACCACAGCCGGGGGGCGAACAGGCCGGTCAGCTCGGCCGAGGTCGCGGCCGCGGCCGCGTGCCGGCGGGCGGGGTCGAGCTCGCCCCGGGCGGCCAGCACGAAGGCAGCCACGCCGTGGGCCAGGGCACCGAGCCACAGCGCGCCGGCGTCGTCGACGATGACGGCGGCGCGGGACGCCAGGTCCAGCGCCTCGTGCCAGCGCCCGGCCCGGAACGCCGCCTCGGCCACGTAGGAGTCGAGCTCGACCCGGGCCAGCGGCGACCCGCCCCCGGCCAGGGCCTCGGCCGCCATCCGCAGGTCGGCGTCCGCGCCGTCGAGGTCGTTGTGCCAGAGGCGGGCGACGCCGCGGCCGACCGCCGCGTCGCGGGCGATCGTGGTGCCCGGCGGGCACCTGTCGAGCAGGGCGGACATCTCGTCTTCGGCCTCGGCGAAACCGCCGCCGAGGACGAGGCCGTGGGCCAGCAGCGAGGCCGAGATGCCCGAGTCGCTGCCGGCGTCGAGCGCCCGGCGGGCCCAGGCGGTGAGGTCGTCCCACCGGGCCTCGTTGAGGGCGAGCAGCGCCTGTGCGTCTGCCACCGGAGCGATGAGCTCGGCGTGGCCACCCTCGCCCTCGGCGATCCGGCCCCAACTGCGGTCGAGCCAGCCCCGGGCCTCGGTGGGCCGCCCGCCGAGCAGCGCCAGCCGGCCGAGCAGCGCACTGCGCTCGACGGAGTCGGCGAACCCCTCGATCTCGGCCGCCAGATCTCCCACCCCCTGGCCGGAGCCCACCAGGTGCCCGGCCGCGGCGATGACGAGCCGCTCCCGCTCGGCCGGCGAGCCGGCGGCAGGGGCGGCGTCGAGCAGGAGCCGGGCCGCCCGCAGCGCCGCGCCCGCGCACGCGTGGCGGCGAGCCCGGTCGGTCGCCTCGCCCGCCAGGACCGGGTCCGGGCCCTCGGCCGCCGCCAGGCGGTGCCGCAGGGCCTCGTCGCCCCCGGTCACGGCCGCGGCCCGGCGATGTAGCGCCACCCGCTGCGAGGGCGCGAGCCCGCCGACCACCGACGCCCGCACCACACCGTGGGTGAAGGCGATCGCCCGCCCGGACCGGGTGTCGGCGATGGTGACGAGCCCCCGGGCGGCAAGGGCCTCCGCGGCCGCCAGCGCGCCACTCGGCACCGGCCCGCGGCCGGTGCTGCCCGCGAGTGCGGCGACCCGGGCCGGCGAGGCGCCGGGCGATGGGGTCGGCTCGCCGAGAGACGCAACCGGAGCGACCCCGGCGAGCGGCCGATCGTCCGCCGCCCAACGGTCGTCGAGGCGCGCGACCGGAGCGATCCCGGGCGGCAGGACATCGCGTGCGAGCCGCCGGTCGTCGAGGCGGGCGATGGCGGCGATCTGGACGACCGGGGCGCCCGGGCCGAGGCCGGCCAGTGCTGCGCTGGGCCGCCGGGCCGTGGATGGCGCCTGCGGCCCGAGCCCGGCGACGTCCGCCGCCAGGGCCAGCGGGGCGGACTGGCCGAGGACGGCCAGCGCCCGGGCCAGGTCCCGGGCGGCCGACGAGCAGGCGTCCAGGGCCGCGGTGACCAGCTCGGCGTAGGACCGGGGCGCGGGCAGCGGGTCGTGGCCCGCCACCGCGTCGAACGGGAGGTCATCCACCAGCGCCACCGTGTGCAGCGGGTTGCCGCCGGTGTGGGCCCGGAGCCGCTCGGCGGCCAGTGCGGGCAGGGGCCGGCCGTAGGCCGCCTGCGCGAGCTCGGCCACCGCCGCGGCGCCCAGCGGGCCCAGCACGATGCGGCCGCCCGAGTCCGCCGCGAGGCGCAGCAGCCCCGGCGGTAGCCGCCCGACCCCGTCGGTCCGGCAGGTCACGCACACCAGCACCGGCACCGCCCGCAGCCGGCGGGCGCCGAAGGTCAGGGCCTGGAGCGAGGCGTCGTCGGCCCACTGGGCGTCGTCGACCACCACGACCAGAGGCTGGTCGAGGTCCAGGCCCTCCACCAGCTCGACCAGGGCGGCACCGGTTCGCCACGGGTCCGGGTGGACCACGCCGGCGGCCCGGGCCCGCAGGTCGGGCGGCAGCGCCCGGACCAGCTGGTCGACGACGCCGTAGTCGAGGACCATCTCGCCCTCGTCGCCGCTGGCGGTGGCCGTGAGCGCCGGGCCGTCCCGCAGCAGCGTGGCCGCCAGCCTGGTCTTGCCGGTGCCGGGATTGCCCTCCAGCAGGACCACGCTGGGCGTCCTCGACCGCGCGACATCCAGCGCACCCGCCAACCGCTCCATCTCCGCCGCCCGGCCGACGACGTGCCGGCCGTTCCCGCTACCGCCCAAGTGCTCTCCGCCCAGTCTCCGCCACCGACGGTGGCGTGGCCGACCAGTATGGCCGACGCGGCCTCCCCGGGTCAGATAAGCAGGCCGAGCCTCCGGCAGGCGGTGCGGGCCGACCCCACCGTGTACAGCGAGCCGGTGACCATGACCATGTCGCCCTCGCCCGCCGCCTCGGCCGCCTGCCAGGCCCGCTCGACGGCCACGCCGACGTCCGGCTCGGCCGCCACCTCGATGCCCCGGGCGGACACCAGCGCCGCCAGCTCGGCGGCCGGCACGCCCCGGGGCGACGGCGGCGTGGTCGCCACCACCCGGTCGCCGGGCCGGACGCCCAGCTCGTCGAGCATGCCGCCGGCATCCCGGCCCGACAGGACCCCGATCACCCAGTGGCGGGAGCCCGACACGTCGAACTCGCGGGCCAGGGTGGCGCCGGCCGCCTCGGCGCCGTCGGGGTTGTGGGCGCCGTCCAGCACGACCAGGGGCGCCCGGTGCACGACCTCGAACCTGCCGGGCAGCCGCAGGCCGCCGAACGCCTCGGCCACCACCTCCGGGTCGAGGGCCCGGTCGAAGAACGCCTCGACCGTCGCCACCGCCACCGCCGCGTTGTCGGCCTGGTGGGCGCCGTGGACCGGCAGGAACACCTCCTCCTGGAGGCCATGGGGCGTGCGCAGGTCGGCCACGTGGCCCCCGAGGGCGAGCCGGTCGGTCACGACCCCGAAGTCCTCGTCCCGGACCCACACCGCCGCCGGGCCCTCGGCCTCGAACACCTTGCGCAGCGCCGGATCGGTCTCGCCGAGGACCAGGACGCTGCCCGGCTTGATGATCCCAGCCTTCTCCTCGGCGATCCGGCGCCGCCAGTCCCCCCGGCCGTCGGTGTGGTCGTGGCCGACGTTGGTCACCACCGCCACCTGGCCGTCGACGACGTTGGTCGGGTCCCAGCGGCCGAGCAGGCCGACCTCCACCACCGCCACGTCCACCGCCACCTGGCTGAACCAGGCCAGGCCGGCCGCGGTCAGCAGCTCGAAGTGGGTCGGCGACCGGGAGAAGAACGCCTGGTCCTCGAGCGCCTTGATCGCGCTCAGCACCCCGGCCAGCTCCTCGGGGTCGATCGGCTCGAGGTTGCGGGCGATCCGCTCGGTGACGTGCTCCAGGTGGGGGCTCGTGTAGGTCCCGACCGACAGGCGGTGGGCCGCCAGCAGCGCGGTGACCATGCGGGCGGTCGAGCCCTTGCCGTTGGTGCCGGTGATGTGCAGGACCGGGTAGTCGCGCTGGGGGTCGCCCAGCACCTCGACCATCCCCCGCATGTGGTCGAGCGACAGTCCGCCCACGTGGCCGGCGGCGACGCCGGCCGTCTTCTCCGTGTCGATGTGGGCGGCGAGGTAGGCCTCGGCCTCCGCGAAGTTCAGGACGCGGCCCTTCGGGGACGCTGCTGGCGGGGCGCGTCGGAGCGCGGCACCAGCGTGGGGTTGACCCGGTCGAGCACGACGCTGCGGTCGATCACGCACTGACCGACGTCGCTGCGGCTGGGCAGCTCGTACATCAGGTTGAGCAGCACCTCTTCGAGGATGGCCCGCAGACCCCGGGCGCCGGTGCCCCGCAGCAGCGCCTGGTCGGCGATGGCCTCGAGGGCGTCGTCGGCGAACTCGAGCTCGACGTCTTCGAACTCGAAGATCTTGCGGTACTGCTTGATCAGCGCGTTCTTCGGCTCGACCAGGATGCGGATCAGCGCCTCGCGGTCGAGACTGGACACCGCCCCGATCACCGGGAGCCGGCCCACGAACTCGGGGATGAGGCCGAACTTGAGCAGGTCCTCGGGCTGCACCTGCTCCAGGAGCCTGCCCAGGTCCTTGTCGTCGTAGCGGGTGACGTCGGCGGTGAAGCCGACGCCCGTCCGCCCGATGCGGCTCTCGATGATCTTCTCCAGGCCGGCGAACGCCCCGCCGCAGATGAACAGGATGTTCGTCGTGTCGATCTGGATGAACTCCTGGTGCGGGTGCTTGCGGCCCCCCTGGGGCGGCACCGAGGCGGTTGTGCCCTCCAGGATCTTGAGCAGGGCCTGCTGCACCCCCTCGCCCGACACGTCCCGCGTGATCGACGGGTTCTCGCTCTTGCGGGCGATCTTGTCGATCTCGTCGATGTAGATGATCCCGGTCTCGGCCTTCTTGACGTCGTAGTCGGCGGCCTGGATGAGCTTGAGCAGGATGTTCTCGACGTCCTCGCCCACGTAGCCGGCCTCGGTCAGCGCGGTGGCGTCGGCGATGGCGAACGGGACGTTGAGCATGCGGGCCAGCGTCTGGGCCAGCAGCGTCTTGCCGCAGCCCGTGGGACCGATGAGCATGATGTTCGACTTCGCCAGCTCGACGTCGCCGGACGGGGTGCCGCCGTACTGCACCCGCTTGTAGTGGTTGTAGACGGCGACCGACAGGATCTTCTTGGCGTGGTCCTGACCGATGATGTAGTCGTTCAGGAACTCGTAGATCTCACGGGGCTTGGGCAGCTCGTCGAAGCGCAGCTCGCTCGGCTCCGCCAGCTCCTCCTCGATGATCTCGTTGCAGAGGTCGATGCACTCGTCGCAGATGTAGACGCCGGGCCCGGCGATCAGCTTCTTCACCTGCTTCTGGGACTTGCCGCAGAACGAGCACTTGAGCAGCTCGCCACCGTCTCCGAACTTGGCCACGTCGGTCGCTCTCCCCGTGCGTCCTCTAGCTGGCCCGCGTGATGGGCCCGGTCATGTCTGCTGCCTGCCGCGACGAGATCACGTCGTCGATGATGCCGTACTCCCTCGCCTCCTCGGCGCTGAGCACGAAGTCCCGCTCGGTGTCCTTGTGGATCTTCTCCACGGGCTGGCCCGTGTGCCGGGCCAAGATCTCGTCAAGCAGCGAACGCATGCGGAGGATCTCACGCGCCGCCAGCTCGACGTCGGTGGCCTGGCCCCCGGCCTGGCCCCACGGCTGGTGCAGCAGGACCCGGGTGTGGGGCAGTGCCAGGCGCTTGCCGGGAGCCCCCGCCGCCAGCAGCACCGCGGCGGCCGAGGCCGCCTGCCCGAAGCAGATGGTGCTGATGTCGGGCTTGATGAACCGCATCGTGTCGTAGATCGCGAACAGCGCCGTGATGTCGCCACCCGGGCTGTTGATGTAGATGTTGATGTCCTTGTCCGGGTTGTCGGACTCGAGGTGGATCAGCTGGGCGCAGATCAGGTTGGCGATCGTGTCGTCGATCGGCGTGCCCAGGAAGATGATGTTCTCCTTGAGCAGGCGGCTGTAGAGGTCATAGGCCCGCTCGCCCCGGTTGGTCTGCTCGACCACGGTGGGCACCAGGTAGTTGGTGATGACGTCCCGGTGCGGGGAGGTCACGTCGGGGTGCCGGAGGTTGGGGTTGATCACCTGGGGAGAACTCCGTGTCGTCTGCTCGGTCGGGCTGTCGTTCGGATAGGTGTGGCGCGTCGGCGGCTGGGGCTCAGGCGGGGTCGCCGGTCGTGGCGCTGGCGGCGACCGCGTCGTCGGTCTCGTCGGTCTCGGTGTCGTGCTCGTCGCTGTCCTGGCCGACCTCGAGGTCGGACCGGTCGATGGCGTGACCGTCCTCGTCGACGATCTCGACCCGCTCGAGGAGCCAGTCGAGCGCCTTGCGCTTGCGCACATCGGAGCGTACAGCGGCCAGCTGCCCGCCGCGTTCGAACTCGGCCCGCACCTTTTCGACCGGGGTTCCGACCCGCTGCGCGACCTCGGACAGCTCCTCGTCGAGGTCGTCGTCGGTGCACTCGATCTGCTCGGCGTCGGCCACCGCCCGCAGCGCCAGGTCGACCTTGGCCGACACCTCGGCCGCCTCCCGCAGCTCCGCGGTGAGGTCGGCGGAGGTCTTGCCGGTGATGGCCAGCCACTGCTCCGCGGTGATGCCCTGGGCCTGGAGCCGCATCGCTAGCTCCTGGGCACGGTGGTTCATCTCGTGGGAGACCAGCGCCTCGGGGATCTCCTCCTCCACCAGCTTGGCCAGGGCCTGACCGGTCCCCTCCCGCACCGCAGCCTGCGCCTGGGCCTTGCGGACGGCGGCCGAGCGCTCGCGGATCGACTCCCGCAGCTCCCCGATGGTCTCGAACTCGGAGTTCTCGGCGGCCCAGGCGTCGTCGGCGTCGGGCAGGACCCGCTCGCGCACCGACTTCACCAGGACCTTGAACCGGAGTTGGCGGTCCTCGTCGGGGTCCGGGTGGGTGGCGTCGAACTCGAGGATGTCGCCGGCCTTGGCCCCGGTGAGCTGCTCGTCGACCTCGGCGGTGATGGCCTTCGAGCCGACCGTGTAGCTGTAGTCGTCGGCCGTCAGGCCGTCCTGCGCCTCGCCGTCGAGGGTGCCGGTGATGTCGACGATGACCGCGTCGCCCTCGCCGGCGGGCCGCCCGACGTCGGAGAACGTCGCCTGGACCTGGCGCATGCGGTCGACCTGGGCGTCGACCTCCTCGTCCGAGGGCTCGGGCCGGGGGACCTCGACCCGCAGGCCGGCGTAGCCCGGGACCTGTACGACCGGACGGACCTCGACCACCGCGTCGAAAGCGACAGGCCCGTCCTCCTCGCCGGAGGTGATGTCGATCTCGGGAGCGTCGATGGCGTCGACGTCGTTGTCGGACAGCGCCTGGGCGTAGTACTCGGGGAGGGCGTCGTGCAGCGCCTGCTCGCGCCCGACCTGGGGGCCGAGCCGCCGCTCGAGCACCTTGCGGGGCGCCCTGCCTGGCCGGAACCCGGGGATGCGCACCTCGCGCGCGATCTTGCGGAAGGCCTCGTTGACGGCCTTGTCGAACTCGTCCTCGTCGACCTCGACGGAGAGCCTGACCTTGTTCCCCTCGAGGGGTGCGACGGTGGTCTTCACAGAGGCGTGAGTGTAACGGGGGCCGGTCCGACCCCCGACAATGGTCGTCAGCCGAGCGCGGCCAGGACCTCACCCCACGCGGTCACGCCGACCAGGTGCCCGGCGCCCGCGACGACCCGCAGGTCGGCCCCCGGGACCCGGCCCGCGTACCACTCGCCGTGGGCCGGACCGGCGACCGCGTCGGCGTCGCCGTAGACGAGGGTGGTGGGAGCGACCACCGCCGCCGGGTCGAAGCCCCAGTCGACGATCGTGTACGACACGATGTCGGCGGCCATGCCGACCGCCCCCTGGGCGAGGGCCTCGGCCAGCATGGCGGCGAGGCGGTCGCGCACGCCCGGGTCCGCCGCCAGGACGGCCTCGTCGGCGGGCCCCGCGCTGACCAGGGACGCGGCTGCCTCGGGGGGCATGGCCGCCATCTCGGCGAACACGCCCGTGAGCACGCCGGTGGCGCCGGCCGGGTCCTCCCGCAGCCCGTCGAGGAGGGCGAGGTGCTCGGGCGGGATCCAGGGCACGTCCTCCTGCGGGGCGGGGGTGGCGACCACCGCGACCGCGCCGACCAGCTCCGGCCGGCGGGCCGCCAGCGCCAGCCCGATGCGGCCGCCGGCCGACCAGCCCGCCACGGCGGCCCGCGCGACGCCCAGGTGGTCGAGCGCGGCCGCGACGTCGTCGGCCGCGCCGGGGATGCCGGGCACGGCCCCGTCGGGGACGGGGGTGGACCGGCCGTATCCCGGTCGGTCGAGGCTCACGAGCCGAACCCCGGCCGCGGCCGTCGCCGCGGGGTCGGGGTCCAGCTGCCGGGACCCGGGCGCCGGATGGCACAGCACGACCACGGGTCCGTCCTCTGGCCCCTGGGCCCGCACGGTGACGGTCCGCCCGTCGGGCCGTTCGATCTGGTGCTCGGTCATCGTCGTCATGCGACCATCCTGGGGGACCATTACGACAGCCCGATGTCGGGATTTCGGCGAGATTTGGCGAGGTGTCCCGAGATCCGTCCGGGGTGCCGGCCGAGTACGCTCGTCGGGACCTCCGGGGAGTGGCGCAGCGGAAGCGCACCTGCTTTGGGTGCAGGAGGTCGGGGGTTCAAATCCCCCCTCCCCGACGCTTGTGACCACGGCATTAAGCCTCGTCGGCTTCCTCCGAGGCCTGGTCGTCACCGTGAGGGGAGCCATCGGGGGAGCGAATGCCGTCGCCCGGCTCCCCCAGGAGCGCTTGCATGGGCGCCGCCCCGGCCTCGACCGTGGGCGCCAGGACGTGCCGGTAGACGAGCGCCGCCATGGCCGTCCCGTTGTGCCCGAGCACGTCAGCCACGTGCTCCAGCGGGACGCCGGCCGCCGACATCAGCGAGGCAGCCGAGTGGCGCATCTCGTAGGGCGTCCACCGCCCGATCTCGGCAGCCGTGCACGCCCGGCGGAAGTACCGCCGCAAGTTCGACGCATCGACCGGCCGGCCGTTGGCGGTCGTGAACACGAGTTCCTGCGCCGCCCAATCATCGGCCCACTGGGAGCCGGCGGCGGCCCGTTCCTCATCCTGGAGCACCCGCCGCTCCCGCAACGCCTCGACCACGTCGACCGGGCACCGCAGCGACCGCCGTGACCGGGCGGTCTTGAGCTCACCTAGCACCGGGCGGCCGTTCTCCCGCTTCATCTGTTGGCGCAGGTGGATCACCCCGGCGTCGGGATCGACGTCCCGCCACGACAGCCCCAAGAGCTCGCCGGGCCGCAACCCGAGCGCCACGCCGGTCACGACCAGGCCTCGGAGCCGGTCACCCCTCACCGCCGCCAGGACCCGCTTCGCCTGCTCCGGCGTCAACGACCGCCTGGTCGTAGACGACCCCGCCGGCACGTTGGTGAACCGGACCACGTTCCGCGCACCAGGTTGCGTCGCTCCGTATGGTCGAGCGCCTTCCCGAGCACGGTCCGCAGCCGACCGACCGAGCTACGGGCCAACCGCCCCGACGCCGCCCGGTCCTCCAGGAGGACGTCGACGTCATCGGCGGTCAATCGGGCGAGCCGGATGCGACCGAGCCCGGGCACCAGGTGCCCCTCGATCGCCCACCGGTAGTTCTCCTGCGTGTGGACCGACCGGGCGAACTTCGGTACCTCACGCGCAAGCCACCGGTAGTCGTACCGGTCCGGATCCACCGGCACACCCTCCGGCGTCACCCGCCCATAGGACCCCAGGGTGTGTGACGAACATCGACGGCCGGTAGGTCTTGCCATCGGGCGCAACGAACACCCGCCCGAGTCCGGTCCTCGAGCGGAACTCGAGGCAGGTCCGGCGCATCCTGGCGCCGCCGGGTGGACCGCACACGTCGCGCTGACCCCTCATCCTCCTCCGCCTGGCCGTCATCGTCGGCCGGATCCTCGCCGTCGTCCTGGTTCCACTCCGGCTCGGTATGGAGGTGCCATCCCTCCCGACACTGCTGCATCCGCAACCGCTTCGCCCGCTCCGCACACGGCTTGCACCGGGTCCTCTCGCGTGTGTCCACACGCGATCGTGACCACCTTCATCTCACCGGTCTCCAGGTCGGAGACACGAGCGATCACCGGCCTGGCGCACGAACAAGCCAAAGGCATGATCGCCCAACGCCACGGCGTCGACATGGAAACCGCCTTCACCGCCCTGCGCGACCACGCCCGCACCCACAACCTCCGCCTCGCCGACCTCGCCCGCGACGTCACCAAAGGCCACCATCTGGCCACCCCCGATCACCCGTAGCGCCACTGAACAGGGTGTACCGAGTCCTATCCCTGGGGCGGGCCGGTTGCTTCACGGCTGCTCCCATGCGCCAGGCTGACCACCGACTGTTGCGAGTCCCACCCACACGCCGCCGAGCGTGCGCGCCGCCTCCCTGCCAGACACGTGCCAGAACGCGAGCGCACGCGGGGTACGGACCACCGCGTACGACGGGCGTCAGCCGATCTCTCTCGCCACCAGCTTCTAGACGATCGAAAACGGCCGATGACCAGGCGTTATGCCTGGTCATCGGACTGGAGTGACGGCTCCGTTGTCGTCACGATCAATGCGTTACGACGTGATCGCCGCTGGCGGTGAGAACCTGGGTGCCAGGTCCCGACCGCACCACGACGACGTGGGGGGATACCTAGCGCATTGGGCTTATGAGGACTCAGTCCTCGTCGGTGTACGGCTCACGGGTGCCGAGCTTGGCGAGGCCACGGCTCACGATGTAGGCAGCCGCAACCCACGAGGCGTAGCGCCAGCCGTCGGACGCGTCGAGGTCTGCGTCGCCCACGTACACGGCGACCAGGATCGCAGCGATCATGGCGAGCATCGCCAGAAACTCGGTGGTCTTGGAACCCGCCTTGGTTTCCGTGAACGTTCTCCGCCCCGGGTGCCGAGTGGAGGGACGGCTCACTTCGCCGTTGTCGAGGTTCTGCCGAGCGGTGGGACGGCTCGCTACGCCGTTGTCGAGGTCGGTGTGTTGGGTAGCCATTGGGTGTTGTTGTTTCCTTCAGTGGTGGTTCTTGTTGCGCTAAAGCTGCCCTGTTTCGAGCCGCCCAAACATCTATTTCACCTGTGGCAAAAGTCACGCACCAGCAGGGGTGCGGTACGCTTGCCTGCTCGACCGGCGGGTAGTGGAACGCCATGTTCGAGACATCGCTCGCAGCTGCCCGAGGCCGGCTTTCCCGAAGGCATCGGACGCTGTGCGCTCTCTTCGCCAACTTTGACGACGAGGTGCTCCTCTGCGACTGCGCCAGTGGCGGTGTCACCTGTGACGGCCCTTCCGTCGAGCGGGAAGCGCCCTGATGCGACGACTCGCCGACCCGCGTAACGAACCGTCCTGACGTAGCGACCTCGAACGCTCGCTGGGGAGACTTGTCTCAGCGGCGTCGACTTGCCCTGCCGGCGAAGAAGATGGGGACGTCGGTGTAGAGCCGCTGTCGTCGAGCGAGGCGTGGCCCGGCGGTGGGCTCGTCGACCTCAAGGCGCTCGGCCAGGGCCGGGCGCGGAGAGGCCCGGCTCGCTCGGCGGCAGAGCCGCCGGCGGCCGGGCCTCCGACTCCAGATCAGCTGACGGCCACGGCGAAGTGCCCCGTGTTGAGCGACGCCTACCGAGGCGGTGCCGCGGCCTCACCCTCCGTTGGAAGGACCAATCACCCCCGGATGTGAACCGCCAGTACGGCTCAAGCGGGTGCCGGCTCCCGGCCGGTTTGTACGCCTCTGACCTGGGAAGTCACCGCGGTCACCAGAGACGGAGAGGACCCCATGACCACATATGAAAGCGCTGCCGGCTCTCGACCTGAGCGCGGGACCGTCCGAAGCGAGCCGCGGCGCGGCTACCGCACGTTCACGGAGACGAAGGCCGGGTTCAAGACGACCGAGTTCATGCTGGCGATCATTGCGATCGCAGGCATCTTGATCGCCACCTACGTCGCCGACGCCGACCTCGGTGCCAACGAGGGCTGGCGCTACGCCACCTGGGTCGCCGTTGCCTACATCCTGAGCCGGGGCCTGGCGAAGGCCGGCACCCGAGAGCCCTACAGCGACGACCTCGACTAGGGGCGGATCGGAGGACAGGCGCGCTGGCCGAACGCAGATCGATCGGCTCTGCGCGAAGCTTCGGCCCGGCCGACGGCGGATCGGCTGGGCCGCGGCCCACCAGCTCACGAGGTCGAGGCCGTGGGTCATAGCCGGCTGCCATCGGGTCCCGTGGACCGAGCCACCCGAGAAACCGCGCCGGGAGATGTGGCATGGATGTGACATGCCGTGCCCACGGACACCTCGCAGACCAGGTCCGGGCCGGCCACCAATGGTGAACTACGACATCTGCTCCAGTGGCTCGCTGACAGGAACGTAAGGGAAATCGGATGACCCGGCCATCCACCGCCACCTGCCACCTCTCGGCTCTGCCGAATTCGGCTCTTGGGGGTCAAGCACGCCGGCAAAGCCGGCGCTGCGCCCAGCCCGCGGGCGGCGCCTCCGGCGGCCGTCCTCGGCCGTGCAGGCCCGCGCGCGACTTCGGCGGGCCGATCGTGAGTCCACGGTCCACCTGCTCGACGTACGCCCGCCGAACCCGCGACCGTGGGGGCGTCAAGGGGCGCCCGGCCGACGCCGGGCGGCGGCCCGGCCTGTGGGGTCGTTCAGCGACGCTGGTCGGGGCAGTCCGAGGGGACTCGGCTCACGACTGTTTCGCTCCGCTGTGTCAACCCGAATTGTCTGCGATGCTTTGTACCGCTTGGGAGGTCGGTACTGCGACGAAGGTAGGTGGTGGATATGAGACGACGATTCATTGCTGCGATGCTTCTCGGGTTGTTGGCGGCAATCGCCCCGATGGGTACCGCGTTCGCTGAGGCCACGACGACGACGACGATCACCCGAGTGCCCTTCGGCATCACGCCGCTGCTCAATCCCTGCACCGGTGAGACACTCGACATCACCGGCACGACCCAGATCATCACTCACACCACCACCGACGCCACCGGGGCGGCGCACACCACGTTTCATTTCAGCACTCAGGGTGTGAGCGGCGTCAGCCCGACAACGGGTGTGACCTACAGGCTCGTTGACACGGTCAACAATGCAACATACGACGGTCCGCTGCCGGCGGTCGGCAGCGCCCTGAGCACCTTCAGGCTGGTCGGACCGGGCCCCGGCAATAACCAGGTTCTTAGCTTCCAGCTGCATTTCACGATCAACGCCACCGGGGAACCCACGGCGTTCGTGCTCAACCAGGTGAACGAGTGCCGATGACTTGATCGACTAGCGTCACCCGATCTGCTCGGCCTCCAACCTGCCGGCGGTGAACTGGACCGCCTGGCCGGCAAGCCTCGGACGCCCGGCGACAGCGGTGGCGTCGACCACATCGGGTTCGCAGTCGACAGCCCGGGGATGCTCGACCTGCTCGTCCAACGGCTCCAGGACTACGGCGGCACCCTGCTGTGGCGCACCGACAACGAGCGGGTGGCGCGAGCGCGTTCGTCACCGACCCCGATGGCTACGTGCTGCAACTGGGCTGACGAACCCGAACGGGGGAGCTAACCGAGGAGCCCAACGTCGGCCGCACGTCGGCCGCACAAGGTGTACCGGCACGAACAACCATGACTGGTCCACCCCATGCGAACTGCACGTCGGCCATCCGGAGCGGACGCCTGCGAACGGCCCGGACTGCCTTGCAAACAGGGAGTTCGATCGCGCGTCCATCGCGCGGTCGTCTCGGGCCGGTCCGGTTCAGATGGGTCCGTCCGCCCGGCCGACCAGACACTGCTGTCCAGCTCCGTCCGCCGGCTGTCGGCCGACCCGTCTTCGGGACGCAGAGGTCGCCAGGTTGACGGCAGCGTGCACGCCGGTTCGACGGCGCTGATGACCTCTTGGTCATGTCAGGCCGGCGCCTCGGACCGCGAGGGCGGCAATGACGATCATTGTGATTGCGACGACAGCGGCCAGGGCGAGGGCGACGTAGAAGGCCCGGGCCCTCCATCCGCGCCGGGTCACGTCCGGCGGTGGGCCAAGCCGGCCGGTGAGGCCGGTTGGTGGGCAGACGGGCGGTACGCCAAGCCCCAGCCCGCCTGACGCTCATCAGGTGGATGCCATCGGCGGTCTGGGCCCTGCCACCAGCCCGGAGGTGGACGACCCCGATGCCA
>DASRJM010000033.1:0-11700 GCA_035649475.1 Acidimicrobiales bacterium | reverse complement strand
CCCGGATCCCGCGCGCCGCGGCGGACATCGCCCGCACCGCGGCCGCCGGCTGGCGGGACCACCGGGCCGCCCGGGCGGCGCCGCACCGGACCATCCCGCCGCCGCCCCCGCTGGACGAGCGGTTCGAGGACACCCGCACGACCTGCCCGTGGTGCGGGTCCGGCGCCCTCGCCGGCCGGCTCGACACCACCGATGTCCACCAGTACAAGGCCGGCGAGTTCCACCTCGACGAGTGCCGGGGATGCGGGCACATCTTCCAGAACCCCGCCCTGTCGCCCGCCGGGCTCGACTACTACTACGAGGGCTTCTACGACGGTCCAGCCGAGGACCTGACCGAGTGCAGCTTCGCGGCCATGGGCCGGATCTACCGGCGCCGCGCCGACGTCATCGGCCGGTTCTGCGAGCCGCGGGCCCTGCTCGACGTGGGGACCGGCCACGGCCATTTCTGCCTGGTGGCCCGGCGCCGCTGGCCCGACGCGGTCGTCGACGGCCTCGACCTCAGCGAGTCGGTCGGCGAGGCCGCCCGCCGCGGCTGGATCGACACCGCCTTCAGGGGCAGCTTCCCCGACCTGGCCGACGGGCTGCCGCGGTCCTACGACGTGGTCACGATGCACCATTATCTCGAGCACACCCGCGAGCCCCGCCGCGAGCTGGCCGCGGCGGTCAAGGTGCTCGAGCCCGGCGGCCACCTGGTGGTCGAGGTGCCCGACACCGCCTCCCCGTGGGCCCGGCGGCTCGGGCGGTGGTGGTACTCGTGGTTCCAGCCCCAGCACCTGCACTTCGTGACGTGCGAGAACCTGGTCGAGGCGCTGGCGAGCGAGGGCCTCGACGTCGTGTCCGTCGAGCGGGGCGAGGCCAACCAGGGCGGCGACCTCTACACGGCGGTCGTGTTGATGCTGCAGCGGGTGGCGCCCTCGCCCCACGCCCCCTGGCTGCCGCCGCCGACCGTCGCCCGCCGGCTGAAGCGCCTGGCCGCCCTGGCCGTGGCCACGCCCGCGGTGGCGGCGGCCGCCGTCCCCGACCTGATCATGGACGCCCGCCTGCGCAGGGGCGCGGCACCCGGGCCAGGCAACGCCTACCGGGTCGTCGCCCGCCGGAGTTGACCGGTGCCCTCCCGCCGCCGTCCCGGCTGTCGGCCGTCCCGGCTCGCCGGCGGCGCCCTCGGGCTGCTGGCGGCCGCCCACGTGGCCGAGGCCCTGGTCCTGCGGGGCCGTGCTCGCCGGCTGGTGGCGTTGCCGCCGGCGCCCGAGGCCGGTCCCGCCGGGCCCGAGCCGGCGATCCTGGCCGTGGCCGGTGCGACGGTCGACTCCGCCACTCGGCGGGCGGCCGCCCAGGTGCTGGCCACCGGGGGCCTCGACGCCGTCGACCTCGTGCCCGGCGACCTGCCCGCGGCCCGGGCGCTGCGGCTGCTGCGGCGCCTGCGGCCCGACCGCCTGCGGGGCGACGCCCTGCACACGCCGGGCGGCGCCCACGAAGCGGTGGCGGTGCGGGCCGAGGTGGCCGAGCGCGCCGGGCTCGCGGGCCTCGAGCGCGGGCTCGACCGGGGCGACATGGTGCGGCGCACGGTGACGGCCCAGCGCTACGCCCCCACGTCGGCCACGGCCCTCGTGGCGCCCGGCCTGCGGGCGGCGCCCGGCAGCGGCCGGGCCCGGTGGCGGGAGCTCGACGAGCTGACCGCCTTCGCCCGCCCCCACGGCGCGTTGGCACCCGCGCTGGTCGGCCTGGAGCTCGCCCACCTCGGGGCCATGACTGCGGGGCTGGCCGTCGCCCCCGGCGCGGCGCTGGCCGCCCTGGCCACGTGGGCCGCCCAGCCGCTGCTCGTGTTCTGCGGCCGCCGCCGGCCTGCGCTGGTGCCGGCCGCGCTCGGCCTCGCGAGCGCACTGCGCCCGGTCCAGGCGTGGCGAGACGCGCTGGCCACCGCGGCGGCCGGCGCCGCCGCGTCCCGGGCCGTCGCCCGGTCCCGCCCGCCGGCACCGGCGCCTCCGCCCGAGCACCTGCTGTTCGAGCCCCGCCGCACACGCTGCCCCTGGTGCGCGAGCCCGGCGCTCGTCCCCCGGGTCGAGGTCGAGGACATGCTCCAGCACAAGCCCGGCCGGTTCCGGCTGGACGAGTGCACCGCCTGCGGGCACGTGTTCCAGAACCCCCGGCTGTCCCTGGCCGGGCTCGACCACTACTACGACCAGTTCTACGAGGGCGAGGGCCAAGAGCCCTGGGAGTTCGCCTTCGCGGCCATGGGCGGCGCCTACCGCAAGCGCACCGGCGCCCTGGCCCGCCACGCCGAGCCCCGCGCTTGGCTCGACGTGGGGACCGGCCACGGGCACTTCTGCCTGGTGGCCCGCCAGCGGTGGCCGGAGGCGGTCTTCGACGGCCTCGACCTCAGCGAGTCGGTCGAGGAGGCGGCCCGCCGGGGCTGGATCGACCGGGCCTACCGGGGCCTGTTCCCCGACCTGGCCGACAGCTTGGACCGCTCCTACGACGTGGTCAGCATGCACCACTACCTGGAGCACACCCGCGAGCCCCGCCGCGAGCTGGCGGCGGCGGCCAAGGCCCTGGAGCCGGGCGGCCACCTGATGATCGAGGGCCCCGACGTCGACTGCCCCTGGTCGCGGCGGCTCGGCCCTTACTGGCGGTGCTGGTTCCAGCCCCAGCACCAGCACTTCGTCACGTGCGACAACCTGGTGGCGGCGCTGGAGGACACCGGGTTCGAGGTCGTGGTCGTCGAGCGGGGACCGGCGTCGGAGGGGATGGACATCACGTCGGCCGTCACGTTCTGGGTCAGCAGGGTGGTGCCCGACCCCCGCTCGCCCTGGACCCCACCGGCCTCGGTCGCCGGCCGGGCCAAGCGGTTGGCGGTCCTCGGCGGCGTGATCCCCGTCCTGGCGGCCACCGCGGCGGCCGACGCGATCAAGGACGCCTGGCTGCGGCGCCCGGGCGCCACCGCCCCGGGGAACGCCTATCGGGTCGTGGCCCGGCGGGTCTGACCCCGAGGCTGGGCCGACAGGCGCAGCCGTTGCCCAGCGGCCCGGCGCCGAAGGCGCCAAGAGCGGAGGCACAGGGTCGCTTGACCTTCGGCGGCAAAGCCACCGACGTCGCAGCGGCGCACTTCGACGCGGACCCGCTCACGCCGTCCAGGCGACGGCGAACGGCGGGGGGTCGGGGACCTCCAGCCGGCTCGGCACGTCCACCGTCGGGCGGGGCACCGACTCGACCCGCGCGCCCGGGTTGCGGGCGGCGACCGCCTCGGCGGCCAGGCTGGCCGCGTCCTCGGCATCGACCGCGTCGGACACCAGGCGGGCCTCGATGTCCCGGTACTCACCGTCACCGAGCACGGCCACCGTCACCCACCCCAGCCGGGCGATCGTCACCCGGGGGTCGTGGCCGGCCGGGATCCGGTCGCTCCGCACCCAGTAGCGCCGGTCGCCGTCGGGTACGAGCGTGATCTCGACCGGGAAGCTCGGGACGGCGTGCTCCTCCCGCAGCCACGACCGCACCGCGTCCTTGGCGGCGACGGTGTCGAGCAGCCACTGGCGCTGCTCCAGCAGGTTCATGGCCGCGTACTGCGCCCGTTCGGGCCGGGCCAGGTAGCGCCGGCTGCTGAGGTCGCGGGCCGGGCCGGTGGGCCACCGCTCCCGGGTCACGTACCAGCCGCCCGGCTGTGGCTCGGCCGCGTCGTTGAGGCTCGGGGCGTGGTGGAGCGGCTCCATGAGCTCGTCCAGGTGGAACAGGATCGACGTCCAGCCGGTCACCCTGGCCAGCAGCGTGCCGTCGTCCAGGACGAGCACCCCGTCGGCCCTGATGGCGTCCCGTTGCAGCTCCACGATGCGGACGTCGCAGGTCACCGGCTCGCCCTGCACCGGCTTCGGCGCGAAGAGCTCGACCGACGACACGCCGCTCGGCAGGGCCGCCTCGCCGATGCCGCCCTTGTCGATGGCCCAGTAGGCGATGAGCTTGCCCAGGTCGTCGAGCAGCGAGCCGGGGGTCGGCAGGGCGTCGAAGTCGCCCTGCATCCCGTCGTCGCCGATCGGGCCCAGGCGGCTGACACCCTGGAAGCCCGGACCGTGGAACATGAGCCGAAGGTCGAAGATCTCCTGGGCGGTATGGGTGGTCGGCCGCTCGTTGACTAGGGGCCGGGCGTCGTGACGGGGCCGCTCGGTTGGGAACCGCCCCAGCCGCACGTTGGCCCGGCAGTAGGGGCCGAGGGCGATGCTGAGGACGTCGTCGCCCTTGGGGACGACCGTGATCACGAGGTCGAGCGGGTCGGCGATGTCGAGCCACCGGAAGTTCCGCACGCCGAACAGCTCGACGACGTCCCGCCCGCCGCCGTAGCTGGTGGCGATGTCCTCCAGCAGCTGGAGCTGGGTGGTCATGGCCACGATCGGGAATCGGTCCGCCACGTCCGGCCAGTCGTCGGGGGCCGGGTAGAGCGTGTGGTCGTAGGTCTCCGGCATCGTCTCGAGCGACAGCAGCCGGCGCACGGTGGTCCGCTCGGTCGGCCAGGGGCGCGGTGGCGTGGGCGCCCACGGCAGGACCTCGTCGTCCGGACCGACGTCGGCCGGCAGGTCGGCGGCCGGTGGCGTGGCTGCGACGGCGGCTGCGGGCGCCAGCGGGACAGCGGGCCGGGCGGGTGCGGTGGCGGCACGGCCGAGGCGGGCGGTCAGCGCATCGAGCACGTCCTGTCCGGCCCTCGCCGCGGTGGCGAGCATGTCGGCGGCGGCCGCCAGCGGCATAGGCGGCGCCAGCGCCACGCCACGCCGGACCCCCGCAGCCACCGGCGCAGGTGCGGGCGCCGCGGGTGTCGTCCGTGCCGCTCCGGGCTCCCCGCGGGCCGCCGGGCCGGCCGAGGGGCGGAGCGCGTCGGGCCGGACGTCGACGCCCTCCACCCACAGGGCGGTCAGGGCCCGGTGGACCTGGGCCAGCGCGGTGCGCCTCGGGGTCAGGAACGGGACCGTCATGTGGTCGCGCTCGCCCAGCGTGTCGGCCACGAAGCCGCCGAGGCTGCCCACGCCGACCTGCACGAACACCCGGGTGCCGACGTCCTCGTACAGCCGGTCGACCATCGGTCGGAAGCGGACCGGCTCCATCAGGTGCCGCAGGTGGAGCTCGATGATCTCCTCGGCCGTGCCCGGGTACGGCGCCACCGACGTCGCCGACCACATCGGGATCGTGGCGGGCCGGACCTCCATGCGCTCCAGGTGGGTCCGGAACTCGGGCAGGCTCTGCTCCATGGCGGGGGTGTGGAACCCCGACTGGAAGCCCAGCCGGTAGCCGAGGACGTTGCGGGCCCGCATCCGGGCCAGCGCCTCCTCGACCATTGCGGGCGTGCCGCACACGATCGACTGGCCGGGCGAGTTGTCGTGCGACACCACGATGTCGTGCAGCTCCGCGACCACCTCGGCGACGGGGCCGACGCCGGCGGCGAAGGCGGCAAAGTCGAGGTCGGGGAGCTCGACCGCGGACAGGTCGACGGCGCCCACCAGGTCCTCGGCGTGGGCGACCGGCACGATCCCGGACGCCACCGTCCCGCTCCACTCGCCGATGCTGTGGCCCGCGATCAGGTCCGGCACGATGCCGATGCGGCGGGCGACGGCGTCGAGGAAGTTGCCGGCCCGGTAGATCGAGGCGGTCCGGTGGGCGATCGTGTCGTCCTCGACGGGCGGTGCCACCAGCCCGACGCGGGCGCCGAGGGCGGGCAGGTCGACCTCGTCCAGGCCGAACGTCGGCTCGACCCCCGGGAACAGGAACGCCACCTTGCCGCCCCCGCCCACCAGGCCGGACGGGCTGTACCAGATGTCGCTGCGGCCCCGCCACGGACCGCCCTCCTGCAGCAGCCGGCGGGCCAGGCGCAGCTTGCGCTCGTCGGGGTCGACGATGCCGAGCCGGGCCGGCCCGGCGTCAGGCGCCGGCGGCGCTCCGTCGTCGACCCGGTCGAGCTGGGCGGCGATGTCCCCGGCGTCCGCGCCGGCCAGCCACCACAGTCGGGGATCGCCGGTCACGGCCGGCCCTCCGCGGCGGCGTGGCGGACGATCTCGCTGCCGGCCGCCACCATGCCCTGCAGGATCCGCAGGTACTCCGTCACGACGGCCAGCTCGCCGTCGGACAGCGCCGGTGCGCCGGCGGCGGGGGCAGGCGCGGGGGTGGTCGGCGCCAACCCGTTGCCGAGCGACAGCGTCGGGGCCGCGTGGGCGGGACGCAGGCCCCTGGGCAGCGGCTCGCCGGCCACGGTGCGGACGAAGTGGCCGTTCACGATCCAGCCCGGCGGGCGGGGCGGATCCTGCCAGCGCTCGGGCGACGAGTCGCGGTCGGCGTGCAGCGCCGCCAGGTCCACGACCACCCCGGCCACGGCCAGCCGGGCCAGTGCGTGCAGCCAGCCGGTGAGCCCGTGCTCGCCCGGCAGGTCCAGGGGGACCGCCTCGTGGGGCCTGCCGGCCAGCGCCCGCCCCACCACCGCCGTGAGGTCCTGGCCCGGGCCCGCCTCCACGAACAGCCGGGCCCCGGTGTCGTAGAGCGCCCGGATCCGGTCCTCCAGATCGCTCGGGTCGCCGGCCGGCCCGGGCAGCGACGACGGATCGGGAGGCCCGAGCAGCCAGTCCCGCAGGCCGGCCCCGTCGGCGGGCCATGGCGCCCCGCCGCCCATCACGTGGTCGGGCACGACGCCGGCCATGGCCAGCGCGCCCGCGTAGGCGACGCCGGCGATCACCGCGGCGGGCGCGGCGTACGCGGCGAGCGCCGCGGCCCGGGCGTCGAGGCCGGCCCCGAAGGCCTGGGGCGGCAGCATCGCCGCCGCGGCGTCCCGGTGTGCCGCGGCGGCAACCCGTAGGGCGGGGAACGCCACCAGCAGGTCGCCGGCCATCCCCGGCCGGGCGGCCCGGGACCCGGGCAGCAGCAGCGCCACCCCCGGCGCCGCTCCGCCGGCGTGGCCGTTGGCCCGCTCGGCCGGCGGGCGGTACACCCCGGCGGCGGTCGCCCGGGACCGCGCCGCAGCCAGCTTGGCGGCGAGGTCGGGCAGGTCGTGGGCCACCACGGCCAGCCGCACCGGGCCCTCGCCGGCGGCGGACTCGGCGGCCGCCACGTCCCGCAGGCGCCACCGGTCCGCTTGGTGCAGGCCGTCGAGGGCCGCCTCCAGGCGGGTGACCAGCGCGCCCAGCCGCTCGTCGAGGGCGGCGTCGCTCGGTGCCCGCAGCGCGACCACCTCGGCCGGCCAGTGGTGGCGGCCGATTGCGGGATCGACGCCGGGCCCGTCGTTCTCCAGCACCGCATGGAAGTTGGTGCCGCCGAAGCCGAACCCCGACACCGCCGTCGCCCGCCGAGCGTCGAGCCAGGGCCGGGCCCGGTCGAGGAACACGAACGGGCTCGTCTCGGGGTCCCACACCTCGTTCGGCTGGCGGACATGGAGCGTCGGCGGCTGGACGCCGTGGTACGCGGCCCGGGCGGCCTTGATGAGCGAGGCGATGCCGGCCGCGCACTTGACGTGGCCGATGTTCGACTTCACCGACCCTATGACCACGCTGGCGGGCCCGGCCCCCGCCTCGGCGAACACCTCGGTCGTCGTGCCGAGCTCGATGCGGTCGCCGGTCGGGGTGCCCGTGCCGTGGGCCTCGACGAGGCCGACCTCGGTCGGCGAGATCCCGGCCTCGGCGTAGGTGCGGCGCACCGCCTTGACCTGGCCCGCCTGATTGGGGGCGGTGAGCCCCAGGTGCCGCCCGTCGGACGAGCCGGCCACGCCCTTGACGACCGCGTAGATGCGGTCGGCGTCGCGGCGGGCGTCGGCCAGGCGCTTGAGCACCAGGCAGCCGGCGCCCTCGGCCAGGGTCATGCCGTCGGCCGACGCGTCGAACGAGGCGCACCGGCCCCGGCGGGACAGGGCCTGGGCGGCGCTGAAGCTCACGTAGTCCTGCGCGCCGTTGTGCAGGTCCACCCCGCCCAGCAGCACCATGTCGCTGGAGCCCCCGGCCAGTTCGTTGCAGGCGATGTCGAGTGCCACCAGCACCGACGCGCACGCCGAGTCGACCGTCAGGTTCTTGCCGCCGAGGTCCAGCCGGTTGGCCACCCGGCCGGCGATCACCGACGTGAGGACCCCGGGCAGGCCGTCCTCGGTCAGCTCGGGCAGGAAGGCGTCGAGCTCGGGCGGCAGCGCCTCGAGCGGGATCCCGTGGGTCCGCAGGAGCAGCCGCAGCAGGAACCCGGCCGGCAGGTCGGCGGCGCCGCCGGAGCCGGTGGCGTACACGACCGAGGCCCGCTCGCGGTCGAATCCACCGTCGCCGTAGCCGGCGTCGTCGAGCGCCCCGGCCGCGGCCTTCAGGGCCATGAGCTGGGCCGGGTCGATGCTGGCCAGGCTGGCGGGCGGGATGCCCCAGCGCAGGGCGTCGAACCCGACGTCGGGCACGAACCCGCCCCACTTGGACACCGACATCGGATCGCGGCCGGCCCCCCGGGCCGACGTGTCGTGGTCGGGGTCGTAGTGGGCGGCGAGGTTCCAGCGCGACGGCGGCACCTCCGTGACCGAGTCGACGCCGTCCACGATGTTGGACCAGAACGCCTCGACGTCCGGCGCCCCCGGCATGACGCAGGCCATCCCCACGATGGCGACATCCCGGACCCGGCGCGGTGTCCCGGTCGTCTCCGCTTCCCCCGGCATGCTGTCAAGATATCGCCTATCAGCTCCAGGTGCGGTCAACAGCGATGATTCACGGGCCTCGGTTGTCAACAAGTGTTGGGCCCTCTACTGTGAACGCGGGCGCCGCACCATCCGCAGAGCAGGGGGAAGTGATGAGCACGGCCGGCAGCACCACGCGCACCGATCCGCTCTACGAGTCGGTCCGCACGACCGTGGAGACCGCCATCCGTGACGTCGTCGGCGAGTGGTACTACGAGGAGTGCCAGGTCGGCCTCGACTCGACCTTCGCCGAAGACATCCAGCTCGAGAGCATGGAGGTCATGGAGATCGCGGAGCGCCTCATCGACGAGTACGAGGGGGGCGTCGACTTCGTGGCCTGGTTCGCCGACATGGAGCTCGAGGACCTCATCGAGCTCAGCGTCGGCGGCGTCGTCGACTTCATCGTCGCCTCGCTCGAGGGCACCGTGCCCGCGCGGGTCGACGCGCCCGATGGCTGACGGCGGGCGGTAGCCCGTGGCCACGGTGCACGCCAACGGCGTGGAGCTGCGGGTCAACCGCTACCGGGTCGGCGCGGACGGCGACCGGCCGGTCCTGGTGTTCGTCCACGGCCTCGGCATCGTCGACCACTCGGGCCTGGCCTTCACGCTGGGGATGCCGCTGGCGACCGACGCCGAGGCGATCCTGTACGCGCTGCGGGGCCACGGGCACTCCCAGGTCGTGGCGTCCGGCTACCGGGTCACCGACCACGTGGCCGACCTGATCGCCCTGCTCGACGCGCTCGGCGTCCGGGCGCCGGTCCACCTGGTCGGGTGCAGCTACGGCGGGGCGGTCGCCGTCACCGCCGCCGCCCACCACCCCGGGCGGGTCGCGTCGCTGTTCCTGCTCGACCCCGTGCTGCCGGTGCCGGGCTGGGCCGAGCGGGTCCTGGTGATGCTGGAGCCCGCCGCCACCCGGCTGGCCGGCGACTACACGGTCGAGGACGTGCAGCTGGCCCTGGGCGGCGTGTCCCGGCGCAAGGCGGCGGCGGTGGCCCAGCGGGCGGAGCGGCTGCTGGTCCACACCACGATCCTCGACGACGTGCGGAGCGAGGGCCCGCTCGATCAGCGGGAGTTCGCCCGCATCCGCTGCCCCGTGACCGCCGCCTACGGCGACCGGTCCGAGATGCTGCCCCTGGCCGACGGCTTGGGCCTGCTCGTGCCCCGGGCCCGGGTCCACCTCGTCCCCGGGGCCGACCACCTGTCCGTGTTCGGCCACACCCGCGTGCTGAGCGACCTGATCCGCCGGCACGTCGGGCTGCCCCCGGCCGCCGACCGGTCCAGCCGCCTCGCCCGCTCCGCCGGCGACGCCTAGTGCCGTGGGCCGCTTCCTGTTCGTCGTCCCGCCGCTCGAGGGCCACACCAACCCCACGGTCGCGGTCGGCCGGGTGCTGGCGGACCGGGGGCATGCGGTGGCGTGGGTCGGGCACCCCGAGGTCGTGCCCGATCTGCTGGCACCGGGCGCCGAGTTCCTGCCGGTCGCGGACCGCGCGCCGGCCGAGGTGGTCGAGGCGATGGCGGTGCGGAGCCTGCACCCGCCCACCGGCGCCGTCGGGCTGCGCTCGTTCTGGGACGAGTTCGTCCTGCCCATCGGCCGCCACATGGTCCCGGGAACCGGCGCGGCGGTCGAGGCCTTCGGGCCCGACGTGGTGGTGGCCGACCAGCACGCGCTGGCCGGGCCGGCGGTCGCGCTGCGCGCCGGCCTGCCCTGGGCGACGTCGGCTACCAGCTCGGCCGACCTGGTCGATCCCCTCGCCGGTCTACCGAAGGTCCGGGCGTGGCTGGCCGAGCGGATGGCCGGGCTGCTGGTCGAGTCCGGCGTGGACCCGGTCACCGCCGCCTCGGTCGACCCCCGGTTCTCGCCCCAT
Source organism: Acidimicrobiales bacterium (assembly GCA_035649475.1). Lineage (GTDB taxonomy): Bacteria > Actinomycetota > Acidimicrobiia > Acidimicrobiales > VFJN01 > ZC4RG19. Next base: position 1,183 of record DASRJM010000033.1, on the reverse strand, counting down.
CTGCTGGTGGCCTTCACCAGCGCCGAGCTGGTGGGCGCGCCCGAGGCGTTCCCCGACCACTGGGCGCTGGTGGGCCCCGCGCTGGGCGGTCGGGCCGACGCCACCCCGTTCCCCTGGGACTGGCTGGACGGCGACGACCGCCCCACCGTGCTGGTCACGCTGGGGACCGTGAACTGGCGGGCCGGCGCCCGGTTCTTCGCCACGGCCGCTGAGGCGCTCGGCGGCATGCCCGTGCGGGGCATCGTCGTGGCGCCCCCCGAGCACGTGCCCGACCCGCCCGCCACTGTTCTGGTGGTGCCGCGGGTGCCGCAGCTGGCGCTGCTGCGGCGGGTCGACGCGGTCGTGGCCCACGGGGGCCACAACACCGTCTGCGAGGCCATCGATGCGGGCGTCCCCCTGGTCCTGGCCGCGGTGCGGGACGACCAGCCGTTCGTGGCTGACCAGGTGGTGCGGGCGGGCGCCGGGGTCCGGGTGAGGTTCGGCCGCGTGGGCGCGCCGGAGCTGCGGGCAGCGATGACGACGGTGCTGGCGGAGCCGTCGTACCGAGCATCGGTGGCCCGGGTCCGGGCCTCGTTCGCCGACGCCGGAGGCGCTTGTGCGGCTGCCGACCGGCTCGACGCACTGCTGGCCACCGCTGGCCGTGCGGCCAGGGTGCGCCCCTGAGCCGCGGCTCGGGAGGAAGCCATGACGGTCATCAACTTCCCGTACATCGACGCCGAGATCGAGCACATGGTCGGCGGAGGGGCACCGCCCGACCACCTGCGCCACTTCCACTGGGGGCTCTTCGAGCAGCACACCGACCCCGACGACAGCACCGAGCACTACGTGCGGGCCGCAGCGGCGCTGACCGAGCGCATACTGTGCGCGGCCGGCGTAGGCGACGGCGCGCGGGTGCTCGACGTGGGCTGCGGGTTCGCGGGCACGCTCGACCACATCCGCTGCCGCAACCGCGGCTGCCGGCTGGTCGGGCTGAACATCGACCTCCGCCAGCTCCGGTGGGCGCGGCGGGTGGTCGGCGGCAACGACCGCGGGCACGACGCGATCTCCCTCGTCACCGGCGACGGGTGCGCGCTGCCGGTCGCCGGCGCCAGCCAGGACCACGTGCTGGCGGTGGAGTGCGTGTTCCACTTCCCGAGCCGCAAGGCCTTCTTCCGCGACGCGGCCCGGGTGCTGGAGCCCGGCG
>DASRJM010000032.1:0-18599 GCA_035649475.1 Acidimicrobiales bacterium | reverse complement strand
CGTGGGTGGCGGTGGCCGTCGCCATCGTGATCGGGCAGCTCCTCCTCGTCGTGCTCGTTGCGCCGCCCGCGGCGGGCGCGCAGGCGCCGGGCGGCGCCGGCTACGTGCCGCCGGTCGATGCGCCGATCATTGATCCGTTCCGGCCGCCGGCCTCGCCGTACGGCGCCGGGAACCGGGGGGTCGAGTACGCCACCGCGCCGGGCTCGCCCGTGCGGGCCAGCGCGGCGGGGACCGTGCTGTTCGCCGGGCCCGTGGCCGGGGCACTGCACGTGACCATCGGGCATCTTGACGGGTTGCGGAGCAGCTACTCCTTCCTCACCGGTATCGACGTCGCCGGCGGGCAGCGGGTCGAGCAGGGCGAGCGGGTCGGGACCGCCGGCGCCCGGCTGCACTTCGGTGTGCGGGCGGGGGACATCTACGTCGATCCCGCGGCGCTGTTCACCGGGGTCGTGGTCGAGGTCGAGCTCGTGCCGACCGAGCCCGGACCGGGGACGGCGGAGGCCGAGACGGCCGCGCTGCGGGAGCTCGTGCGCGAGCTCGACTCGCCCGGGTTGGTCGGGCGCGCCCTCGACTGGCTCCGGGATCGGGGCCGGGCACAGCTGGCCGCCAGCCCCTACGACGCCTACCGGCGTGGCCTCCGCCTCGTCGACGACTTGGCCGGACGGTTGCTGACGCCGCCGCCGTGCTCCGCCGAGCCGCCGCCGGCGCGGCCGGCCGCGGGCCGGGGGAGGGTCGCGATCACGGTGGCCGGGCTGGGTTCGAGCTCGACCGCGGCGGCCGTCGACGACCTCCGGAGCGCGGATCTGGGATACGAGCCCGGGCGTGTGCTCCGGTTCAGCTACGCCGGCGGGCGGACACCCCCGCCTGGTGGGGACTTCCCCGACCTGGCGGCTCGGGCCTACGGCTCGACCGACACCCAGGGTGACGTCGCCGTGGCAGCCGATCGGCTGGCGGACCTCGTCGAGGACGTGCTCTCCGCCGACGCCGAGGCCACCGTCGACCTGTACGCCCACTCGCTCGGTGGCCTCGTGACCCGGCTCGCCCTGCTCGATCTGGCCGAGCGCGGGGCGGACCTCGGTCGGCTGGGCGTCGTCGTCACGCTCGGGACGCCGCACCGCGGGGCGGACCTGGCGACCGCCGTGAGCGCGGCGAACACCGGGCTCGCCGCCAACCTGGGGCTCGACGCGGCGGAGCGGGCGCTCGACGTCGGCATCGATCCGGATGCGCCTGTGATCCGCCAGCTGGCGGCCCGGTCCGACGTCGTGAACCGCCTCGCCTCGGCCGGCGTGCCGCCCGGCGTCAGGTTGGTGTCGATCGCGGCCCGGGGCGACCTGGTGGCCGCGTCACCCACCAGCGCCGTCGCGGGCGGTGTCAGCGTCGTCGTGCCGGTGTCGGGATGGCGGGCCCACAGCGCCCTGGTCGGGTCGGATACGGCGACGGCGGAGATCTCGAGGGCACTCGCGGGGGTCCCACCCGGCTGCGAGGCCTGGACCGACGTAGTCGGCGACGTGCTGGCCGGGCACGCCACCTCCTTCCTGGAGGGCCACGCCCTCACGGCGGTGCTGGCGTCCGGCTGACCGCCGGCCACGCCACTGGTGTCGAGGTATCGACATGCAATGCGCCGGGACACGCCGATAGGCTGTCCCGCCGGCCGGGCGCGCCCGCCCGCGCCGCAACACCCCGATACCAGATCGCAGTCGGCCCACCCCACGGTCGCCTCACGGCGCCGGGTCGACCACGTCAACCGATGGGAAGGAAATCCACGTGGCTGTCGTCACCATGAAGCAGCTCCTCGAAGCCGGTGTCCACTTCGGGCACCAGACCCGGCGCTGGAACCCCAAGATGAAGCGATTCATCTTCGGCGAGCGCAACGGCATCTACATCATCGACCTCCAGCAGACGCTGGCCAGGATCGAGACCGCCTACACCTTCGTGCGGGACGTCACCGCCAAGGGCGGCACGGTGCTGTTCGTCGGCACCAAGAAGCAGGCCCAGGACCCGATCGAGCAGTACTCCGACAAGTGCGGCATGCCCTTCGTCAACGAGCGCTGGCTCGGCGGCATGCTCACCAACTTCCAGACCATGCACAAGCGGGTCGGCAAGATGCTCGAGCTCGAGCGCCAGCGCGACTCCGGCGACTTCGCGGCGATGCCCAAGAAGGAAGCGCTGCTCAAGTCCCGCGAGCTCGACAAGCTCGAGCGCTATCTCGGCGGCATCCGCTCCATGGACCGCCTCCCCCAGGCCGTGTTCGTGCTCGACACCAAGAAGGAGCACATCGCGGTCACCGAGGCCAACAAGCTGGGCATCCCGGTCGTGGCCGTGGTTGACACCAACTGCGACCCCGACGTCATCGACTACGTGATCCCCGGCAACGACGACGCCATCCGCGCCGGCACCCTGCTGTGCCGGGTCATCGCCGACGCTGTCATCGAGGGCAAGCACATGGCGTCCCTCAAGGCGCCGACCACCCCCCGGTCGGCCGACGACGAGCAGCGCGTCGCCGCCGAGCAGGCCGAGGCGCGCCGCCAGGCCCTCATCGATTCGCAGCAGCGGGAGGCCCGCGTGGCGAGTGGCCGCCGGCCGGTCCCGCCGCCGCCCGCCCGCGAGGAGGCCGGCGCCGGCACCGAGGCCGGAGAGGCCCCCGCCGAGGCGCCTGAGGCCGCGGCCGCCGAGCCGGCGCCCGAGGCCCCGGCCGAGGTGACCCAGACCGCCGCCACCCCCGCCACCCCCGACACCCCCGACGACACCCAGGAGTCCTGAGCCCTGATGGCCGACTTCACCGCCAAGGACATACAAGCCCTGCGCCAAGCCACCGGCGCAGGCATGATGGACGCCAAGAAGGCCCTCACCGAGGCCGACGGCGACATGGAGGCCGCCCGCAAGCTCCTGCGGGAGAAGGGCCTCGCCAAGGCCGACGACCGCGCCGGCCGCGAGAACGCCCAGGGCGCCATCGCCATCGCCACCAATGTCGGCACCGTCGGGCTGGTCGAGCTCAAGTGCGAGACCGACTTCGTGGCCAAGTCCGACAACTTCATCCGCCTGACCCAGGAGCTGGCCGACTCCGTGGCCGCCCGGGGGGAGTCCGCGGTGGGCGACCACAAGGACGAGATCGACGACATCAAGGTCAGCCTCAAGGAGAACATCGAGGTCGGCCGGGCCGTGCAGATCAAGCTCGAGGAGGGCCAGCAGGTCGACACCTACCTGCACCGCCAGGACGGCCGCGGCGTGAACGGCGTCGTCGTCGTGCTCCAGGGCGGCTCCAAGGACCTGGCCCACGACATCGCGGTCCACATCGCCTTCGCCAAGCCGCAGTACCTGCGCCGCGAGGACGTCCCGGCCGACGCGGTGGAGGAGGAGCGCCGGACGCTGCTCGACATCACCAAGGCCGAGGGCAAGCCCGAGGCCGCCTGGCCCAAGATCGTCGAGGGCCGGCTCAACGGCTGGTACAAGGAGCGGGTGCTCCTCGAGCAGCCGTTCGTGCGGGACGAGAAGCAGACCGTGGCCCAACTGGCCGACGCCGGCGAGGCCCAGATCGTCAGCTACGCCCAGCTCTTCATCGGCGGCTGAGAGGAGGGCCCGGTGCCGGACAGGAAGACCACCACCGGCTACGGGCGAATCCTGCTCAAGCTGTCCGGCGAGGCCTTCGCCGGCGACGTCGGCTACGGCATCGACGGCAAGTTCGCCGACTACGTGGCCACGGAGATCGCCGACGTCCGCGAGGCGGGCGTCGACGTCGCCGTGGTCGTGGGCGGCGGCAACATCTGGCGCGGCATGACCGGCGCCGGCGCCGGCATGGACCGGGCCCAGGCCGACTACATGGGCATGCTGGCCACGGTCATCAACGCCCTGGCGCTCCAGGACACCCTCGAGCGCCTGGGCCAACCGACCCGCGTCCAGACCGCCATCCACATGGCCCAGGTGGCCGAGCCGTACATCCGGCGCCGCGCCATCCGCCACCTGGAGAAGGGCCGGGTCGTGATCTTCGCCGGCGGCACCGGCAACCCGTTCTTCACCACCGACACGGCGGCGGCGCTGCGGGCGGTGGAGATCGAGGCCGACGGCATGCTGCGGGGCACCCACTCGGGCGTCGACGGCCTCTACACGGCCGACCCTCGCACCAACCCCGATGCCACCCGGCTCGACGAGGTCAGCTACCTCGACGTGCTCAACCGGGGGCTGAAGGCGATGGACTCGACCGCCATCACCCTGTGCATGGACAACAAGCTGCCGATCGTGGTGTTCGACCTGCTGGGGAAGGGCAACATCCGGTCCATCGTCGACGGCGAGCCGATCGGTACGCTCATCCACTAGCGGACCCAGGGGAGCACCGATGTCCGACGACGACGACATGATCGCGATGGTCCTCGACGAGGCGCGCGAGAAGATGGGCCAGGCCGTTGCCCACACACGGGCGGAGTTCACGAGCGTCCGGACCGGACGAGCCGCCCCCGCGCTCGTGGAGAAGCTGCCGGTCGACTACTACGGCACCGAGGTCCCGCTCCAGCAGATCGCAGGCTTCACGGTCCCGGAGGCCCGGATGCTGGTGATCAGCCCGTACGACAAGGGGGCCATGGGGGCCATCGAGAAGGCCATCCAGCAGTCGAACCTCGGCCTGTCGCCGAGCAACGACGGCCACGTCATCCGGCTCAGCTTCCCGCCGCTGACCGAGGAGCGCCGCAAGGAGCTGGTGCGGGTCGTCAAGGGCATGGCCGAGGACGGACGCGTCCGCATACGCCACGCCCGCCGCGCCGCCCGCCACGACCTGGAGGCGCTGGAGAAGGACGGCGACATCTCGGTCGACGACCTCAACTGGGCGGAGAAGGAGCTCGACAAGCTCACCCACCAGCAGGAGGGTGAGGTCGACCAAGCGCTCCAGCACAAGGAGCAGGAGCTGCTCGACGTCTGATGCCCGCCGGCCGCAGGCACCGTCCTGCGGCCTTTGCCACCACCCGCGCGCTCCGCGCGTGCAGGATGGGGGGCGGCTCGAGGAGAGGATGACGACGTGACCGATTGGGACGACCGCCGTGACAAGCGCCACCGCGATCCCACCGAGGGCGTCCGTCTGCTCGGTGCCGACGAGGCCGCGGAGGCGATGGAGCGTGACGACATCCGCCACCGGCTCGGTGACGACCAGCCCCGCTTCGGCGACCGCCCCCCGCAACCGCCGACGGAGGGGCCGCGGCCGGCCCTGCGCTTCCCCCTCGGGTCCTACGACGACCCCAACTCGATCGAGCGCCCCCCGGTCGTCCCGGTGCAGCGACGGGCCGAGGCGCCCGAGCTGTCGCACTGGGCGGGATCGGCCGCGGAGGAGGTACCCAACATGAACCGCCGGGATCCCCGCCAGGACGACGACTGGGGCTACGACCCCGATCCCCGCTGGCAGGAGGACCCGAGGCCGGAGCCCACCCGGGCCCAGCCGGCGTCCCGCCCGCCCGCCGGCCCGCCCCCGGAGGCCGCCCCCGGCGGGGAACAGGGCGGCTGGCCCGACCCGCCGCCGCGCTCGCCCGCCCCCGGCGGTCCCCTCGAGGGCAGGCCGATGACCTTCGACGAGGTCGCCGAGCCGCCGCCCGGGCGGTCGGTGTTCGGGGGCGGGGGCGCCCCGGCCGGGACGGGCGACGCCTACGCCGAGGAGGCCTACGGCGACGAGTACGAGTCGGGCTACGACGACGTCTACGACGACGAGATCTACGAGGAGCCGGTGGCCGGCTACGACCCCCGCCAGGGCGGGGCGCCGGTACGGGTCCCCCGGCGCCAGGGCCGCCGCGGGGCAGACCGGGACCTGCGCACCGCCGTGCTGGTGGCGGTGGTGTTCGCGGCCGTGGCGTTGGCGCTCTTCAAGTTCCTCGGCCCGCTGGGCGGCATGATCGTCGCGGTCCCGGTCATCGCGTACATGGCCTACGAGTACTTCGTGGCGGTCAACACCGCCGGGTTCGAGGCCCCGATGCCGGTCGGAGTCGCCGCCGCCGCAGGGCTCGCGATCGCCGCCTACAACTACGGCGAGGGCGCGATACCGCTGGTCCTGGTGCTGGCCACCGCCGTCGGGTTCCTGTGGTACCTGGTGGGCGCGGGCGGCGACCGGCCCGTGGCCAACGTGGGTGTGACCGCGCTGGGCGTCGGCTGGATCGGCCTCTTCGGCTCGTTCGCGGGCCTGCTGTTGTCCGGCCCCAACGGCGTGGCCCTGCTGTTGGCGGCCGTGATCCCGACCATCGGCTACGACGTGGGGGCACTGTTCGTGGGCCGCAGCGCCGGCTCCCGGCCGCTGTCGCCGGCCAGCCCGTCCAAAACGATCGAGGGCCTGGCCGGGGGCATGATCCTGGCGATCGTGGTCGCGGTGGTGTTCTCCATCGTGGGCGGGGGCGTGACCCCGTTCGACGACTGGCAGGAGGGCCTCAAGCTCGGCGTGCTGGTGGCCCTGGTGGCGCCGCTCGGGGACCTGGCCGAGTCGCTCGTCAAGCGGGACCTGGGCATCAAGGACATGGGCAGCGTCCTGCCGGGCCACGGCGGCTTGCTGGACCGCTTCGACGCGCTGCTGTTCGTGCTGCCGGCCGTGTGGTACCTCGCCCGGATCAGCGACTTCTTCCTGACCTGACGCCCGGCTGACCGACCCCGCTACGGTGAGGGCGTGGCCGTGACGACCGTCGCCATCGCCGGGTCGACCGGGTCGATCGGCACGCAGGCCATCGACGTCGTTCGGGCCGAGCCCGAGCGGTTCGAGGTCGTGGCGCTGGGCGCGTGGTCGTCGGCGGCGGGCCTGGTGGCCCAGGTCCGGGAGCTGTCGCCCAAGCTGGTCGTCATCGGCGAACCGGCCCTGGCCGCCGAGGTGGCCGACGGCGTGCCGCCGGGCACCGAGGTTCGCCATGGCGCCGAGGCCCTCGCCCGCATGGGCACGGTCGCCGACGTGTGCGTCAACGGCGTGGTCGGGTTTGCCGGCCTGCGCCTGACGCTGGCCACGCTGGGGGCCGGCAAGCGCCTGGCGCTGGCCAACAAGGAGTCGCTGATCGCCGGCGGGCCAGTGGTCCGGGCCATGCTGGACCGGCCAGGAGCGGGGCACATCGTGCCGGTCGACTCCGAGCACGGCGCTGTCCACCAGTGCCTGGCCTCCCACGCCGGCGAAGGCTTCGACCGGGTGGCCCGCATCGTGTTGACCGCCAGCGGGGGCCCGTTCCGGGGCCGGACCCGGGACGACCTGGCCGGCGTGACGGTCGACGACGCCCTGGCCCACCCGACCTGGTCCATGGGCCCGAAGATCACGGTCGACTCGTCCACTCTCATGAACAAGGGCCTGGAGGTCATCGAGGCCCACGAGCTGTTCGGCGTCGGCTACGACCGCATCGAGGTGGTGGTCCACCCCCAGTCGGTCGTCCACTCGATGGTGGAGATGACCGACGGTTCGACGATCGCCCAGCTCAGCGTCCCGGACATGCGGCTGCCGATCGGCTACGCCCTGGCCTGGCCCGACCGCATCGCAACCCCGTTCGGCCGCATCGACTGGACCGCCTGCGGCCCCCTAGAGTTCGAGCCGCCCGATCGGGAGGCGTTCCCCTGCCTGGACCTGGCCTACGCGGCCGGGCGGCTGGGGGGCACCGCCCCGGCCGTGCTCAACGCCGCCAACGAGGAGGCGGTCGCCGCGTTCCTGGCCGGTGCGATCCCGTGGCGGAGCATCCCCGACGTCCTCGACGCGGTCCTCTCACGGCATGATGGGGGAGCGGCCGTCGACGTCGAGGACGTGATCGAGGCGGACCGGCGGGGTCGCGAGGCGGCCAGGAAAGAGATCGGTAGGATCGAAAGATGACCGACACGCGGCCACGCGACCGGGGATACGCCCCCCAGGACGCGCCGGCGGGCGGCCCGGAGCAGGCGCCGGTCTACGAGACCGGCGGCGTGCGGTTGGCCCTGCTGATCGGATCGGTCGCGGCCCTGGGGCTGCTGGCCGGGTGGTCCTACGTGCTGGTCATCCTCGGCATCGTGGTGATGATCTTCCTCCACGAGCTCGGCCACTTCCTGACCGCCAAGTGGTCCGGCATGAAGGTCACCGAGTTCTTCATCGGGTTCGGCCCCCGCATCTGGTCGTTCTCGCGTGGCGAGACCGAGTACGGCTTCAAGGCCATCCCCGCGGGGGCCTACGTCCGCATCATCGGGATGAACAACCTCGACGAGACCGATCCCGCCGACGAGCCCCGCACCTACCGGCAGCAGTCGTTCCCCAAGCGCCTGCTGGTGGTCTCGGCCGGCTCGATCATGCACTTCATCCAGGCGTTCGTGCTGCTGGTGCTCCTGCTGTCGGTGTTCGGCTTGCCCGGCGGCACGCTGACCGACGACGCCGCCCGCGACCGCAAGTGGGTGGTGGGGTCGATCTCGCCCGACAGCGCGGCCGAGTCCGCGGGCCTCGAGGAGGGCGACCGCATCGTCGCCTTCGACGGCGAGCGGGTGGCGACGTTCGAGCAGGTCACCGACCGCATCCGCGCCCAGGACGTGGGTGACGAGGTCACGCTCGACGTGCTGCGCGACGGGCGCGACATCGAGTTGTCGGCCCAGTTGGGCGCCCGCCCGGCGAGCGCCGGCGGCGACACGGGCACCCCGTTCCTCGGCGTGGGCGAGACCGCGCCGGTCGAGACCGTCGGCGTGGGCACGGCGCTGGTGCAGGCGCCGAAGGAGATGGTGCAATTCGCCGGCGACGCGGTCGGCGCCCTGGGCGGGGCGTTCAGCCCGTCGGGCATCAGCGACTTCGCCGACAACGTGTCCCAGGGCAACGAGGGGAGCGGCGACACGGGCTCGTCGGGTGGCAGCACGTCGTCGTCCGGCAGCGAGTCCTCCGACGACAACCGGCTGACGTCGCTGTTCGGGGTGGTCCGCATCGGCGCGGCGGTGAGCGAGGACGGCCTCGCCAACCTGCTCATCCTCTTCTTCACGATGAACATCTTCATCGGCGTGTTCAACATGGTGCCCCTGCCCCCGCTCGACGGTGGGCACGCCGCGGTGGCGGTCTACGAGCGCGCCCGCTCCCGGCGGGGCCGGCGCTACCACGCGGACGCGACCAAGCTGCTGCCGCTCACCTACGCCGTGGTCATGGTGATGGTGGTGCTGTTCGTCACCACGACCTATCTCGACATCGTCGATCCCGTGAATCTGGGCCGGTGACGGGCTCGACCTGGTCGGCCTCGATCAGCCGGGCCGAGCGCTAGGAGCCGCGCCGTGGAGCTCGGACACTCGTCCTACCCGCGCCGCAAGACCCGCCGGATCATGGTGGGCGACGTGCCGGTCGGCGGGGACGCCCCGATCACCGTGCAGTCGATGACGACCACCAAGACGGCCGACGTCGACGGCACGCTGCAGCAGATCTACGACCTGGCCATGGCCGGCTGCGACATCGTCCGCTGCACCTGCAACGAGATCGAGGCGGCCGAGGGCCTGGCCCGCATCGTGCCCCGCTCGCCGGTGCCGATCGTGGCCGACATCCACCACCAGTACCGGATGGCGCTGGCGGCGCTGGAGGCCGGCGTCCACTGCCTGCGGCTCAACCCCGGCAACATCCGCAAGCCGGAGCACATCAAGCTCGTGGCGAAAGAGGCGAAGGACCGGGGCGTCCCCATCCGCATCGGCGTGAACGGTGGGTCGCTGCACCCCGACCTGTACAAGCGCCACGGCGGCAAGGTCACGCCCGAGGCCATGGTCGAGTCGGCCCAGATGGAGCTGGCCTACTTCGACGAGGTCGGCTTCGAGGACGTCAAGATCTCCGTCAAGGCGTCATCGGTGCCGCTCATGATCGAGGCTTACCGCCAGCTGGCCGATGCGGTCGACCACCCGCTCCACCTCGGCGTGACCGAGGCCGGCCCGCTCCCGGGCGGGGTGATCAAGGCCACCGCCGGCATCGCCACGCTGCTGGCCGAGGGCATCGGCGACACGATCCGCTACAGCCTCACCGCCGACCCGGTGGAGGAGGCTCGGGCGGGCCGGGCGCTGCTCGAGGCCATGGGCCTGCGGGAGCGGCGCAACGTCGACCTGATCGCCTGCCCGTCGTGCGGCCGGGCCGAGATCGACGTGATCGAGGTCGCCCGCCAGGCGGCCGAGGCGTTCGGCGACCGGCAGATCCCCCTCCAGGTGGCGGTCATGGGCTGCGTCGTCAACGGGCCCGGTGAGGCCCGCGACGCCGACCTCGGCATCGCGGCCGGCAAGAACAAGGGCCACCTGTTCGTGCGGGGCCAGAACGTGGCGGTGGTGCCCGAGTCCGAGATGGTGTCGGCGCTGGTCGACTGGGCCACCTACATCGACGAGCACGGCATCGACGCCGCCCTGATGCGGGCGCGGTCGACGGGCGACGCGGCCCGCAAGGCGGCCGAGCGCGACCGAGCCGAGCTGCTGGGCGAGCAGGGCGCCGACGCCAATCGCAGCGAGCAGCGGGTCGAGGTCATCCGCAAGCTCGGCTGAGGGGCGCCCTGGCGGGCGTCGCACGGCCCGACGCCCGAACGCGGCCCGGACGCCTTACGCTGCCGCCATGGCCCAGCGGATCGCGGTGACGCTCCTCGCGCTGATCGTCGCGTGGCTGATCCTCGGCGCGGTCCTCGGGTTCGTGTTCTCGCTCGTGCGCGGGCTGCTGTTCGTGGTCCTCTTCGCGATCATCGCCTGGGTCGTCCTGGTCGGGCCGCCGGGGCGCGATCAGTAACGAATCCGGCACATTTCGGCGGCGCGGACCGCACTAGATTGTCCGCCGGTGCGCACGCCGACCCGCTCTCACAACTCCCGCCTGGCGCTCGTCGCGCTCGGCGTCCTGGCCGCCCTCGTCGCGCTCAGCGGGGGTGCCTCCGGCACCGCCGGCGCCGGACCCGCGGCCCCCGCGGTCGACGACACCGTCCGCGACGTCGACTTCACCAGCCTCGCCCAGCCGGGCACGACCTGTGCCGAGGGGCTCCGCATAGCGCCCCCGCGGCGCATCGCGGTCGACGAGGGCGAGAGCGGCCTGCTCGACCTGGGCCGGCTCACCCGGCTCGAGGTCGACGACGACGTGGCCTACGGCGACCTCGGCGGCGACGGCGCCGAGGAGGCCATCGTCCACACGGTGTGCGCCTACGGCGCCAACGGCGCCCAGGACACGGTGCAGGTGTGGGCGATCGACGACGACGAGCCGGTCCTGGTCGACACGCTGGGCGAGCCGTCGACCCGGGTCACCGGCCCGCTGCCGCCGTCGCTCGTCGACGCCGCGGTCGACGACGGCGAGCTGGTCCTCACCTGGACCCACTACGGCGACGACGACCCCAACTGCTGCCCGAGCGGCGAGACCGCCCTGCGCTACGAGCTGGACGACGGGGCGCTCGACCAAGTCGGCCGGGCCGTCACCACCGCCACCGCCGGCTGACCGGCCCAGGCGTGGGCTGACCGGGGCGGGGCCGCGGCCCCGGTACCATCCTCGCCCTATGGCGAAGGTGCTCACCCCGCAGGCCGAGGACTTCCCCCGCTGGTACCAGGACGTCCTGGCCAAGGCGCAACTGGCCGAGAACGGGCCGGTGCGGGGCACGATGGTCATCCGCCCCTACGGCTACGCCATCTGGGAGCGCATCCAGGCCGAGATGGACGCCCGCATCAAGGCGGCGGGTGCCGAGAACGCGTACTTCCCGCTCTTCATTCCCGAGAGCTACCTGCGGCGGGAGGCCGAGCACGTCGAGGGGTTCAGCCCCGAGCTGGCGGTCGTGACGCACGGCGGCGGCAAGGAGCTGGAGGAGCCGGTCGTCGTCCGGCCCACCAGCGAGACGGTCATCGGCGAGTACATGGCGCGCTGGACGCAGAGCTACCGCGACCTGCCGCTGCTGCTGAACTGCTGGAACAACGTGGTCCGCTGGGAGCTGCGGCCCCGCATCTTCCTGCGGACGAGCGAGTTCCTGTGGCAGGAGGGCCACACCGCCCACGCCACCCGCGAGGATGCCAACGCGTACGCGATCCGCATCCTGCGCGACGTGTACGAGGACTTCATGGTCAACGTGCTGGCCGTCCCCGTGTTGGTCGGCCGCAAGACGGCGGGGGAGCGATTTGCCGGCGCCATCAACACCCTCACCTGCGAGGCGATGATGCGCGACGGCAAGGCGCTGCAGATGGGCACCAGCCACGAGCTGGGCCAGAACTTCGCCAAGGCGTTCGACATCACCTACCTCGACACCGACGGCGCCACCCGGCACTGCTGGACCACCTCGTGGGGGTCGTCGACCCGCATGGTCGGCGGCCTGATCATGACCCACGGCGACGACGCCGGCCTGGTCGTGCCGCCACGCCTCGCCGCCACCCAGGCGGTGGTGCTGCTGGTCAAGGACGACGGCGGGGCCGGCGAGGTCGCCCGCGCCCTTGTCGACGAGCTGGCCGGCGCCGGCGTGCGGGTGCGGCTCGACGACCAGGTATCGCAGAGCTTCGGGCGACGGGCCACCGACTGGGAGCTGAAGGGCGTACCGGTGCGGGTCGAGGCCGGTCCCCGCGACCTGGCCGAGGGCAACGTCACCGTGGTCCGGCGGGACACCGGCGACAAGGTCCCGGTGCCGGTCGGCGACGTGCCCCGGCGTGTGGTCGAGCTCATCGAGGTGGTCCAGGCCGACATGCTGGCGGCCGCCGTCGCCCGGCGCGACGCCGCCATCGCGGACGCCTCCGGGATCGACGACGCCTTCGACATCGCCCAGACCGGCTTCGCCCGGTTGCCGTGGGGCGTGATCCGGGGCGAGGGCGAGGCGCAGCTCGCCGGCAAGGGCGTGACGGTCCGCTGCCTGATGGCCGCGGACGGCTCACTCCCTGTGACGGACGACGACGATGACCTGGTCGCGGTGGTGGCGCGCGCCTATTGACCCCCTCAACCGCTGACGGTGAGTGAACGGAGCGCGCCAGCTATACTTCAGCGTCCGTTCCGTTCGAATTCGTCGAGCGAAGGCGTGGGCCAGTGCCCACGCCTTTCGTATGACAAGAGGAGGTGTCATCACGATGTCAGCTGTCGATCGCGTGCGCGACGTCGTGCTGCCGCTCCTCTCGGAGAGGGACCTGGACCTGTACGACGTCGAGATGTCCGGACCTGTCCTGCGGGTGGTGGTCGACGCCGGCGGCCCGCTCGACCTGGACGTGCTGAGCGACGTGACCCGCGCCCTGTCGCGGGCGCTGGACGAGGCCGACCCGATCGCGAGCCACTACACCCTCGAGGTGACCAGCCCGGGACTGGAGCGCACGCTGCGCACGCCCCGCCACTTCGCCCGCGCCGTGGGCGAGTCGGTCAAGGTCAAGGCCCGCCCGGGCGACGCGGAGAACGCGGAGGACCGCCGGGTTGCCGGCGTACTCGCCGCTGCGGACGAGGACGGCGTCGTCATCCGCACCACCGATAGCGACGGCGTCCCGATGGACCGGCGCCTGGCGTACGACGACATCGAGAGGGCCCGCACGATCTTCGAGTGGGGTCCCAGCGCCAAGCCGGGCGGGCGCAAGGCCAAAGAGAAGAGGGATCAACCGTCATGAGCGAGATGTTGGAGGCGCTGCAGGCCCTCGCCGCGGAGAAGGGCATCTCCGTCGACACCCTGATGGCTGCGCTGGCCGACGCGCTCGAGTCGGCGTACAAGCGGATGCCGGGTGCCCACGAGTACGCCTGGGTCACGATCGACCCCGCGAACTTCGACATCCGCGTCTACGCGCAGGAGATCGACGAGGACGGCGAGCCCTACGGGCCCGAGCTGGACGTCACCCCCAACGACTTCGGCCGCATCGCGGCCCAGACGGCGCGCCAGGTCATGACCCAGCGCATCCGCGAGGCCGAGCGCGAGCTTCGCTACGAGGAGTACGCGGGCCGGGAGGGCGACATCGTCACCGGCACGGTCCAGCAGGGCGACAGCCGCTACACGCTGCTGAGCCTCGGCCCGGTCGAGGCGTTGCTGCCGCAGGCGGAGCAGGTGCCCCACGAGCGGCCCGAGCCCAATACGCGGCTCAAGGCCTACATCGTCGAGGTGCGGCGCACCTCCAAGGGGCCTCAGATCGTCGTGTCCCGCACCCACCCGGGCCTGGTCCTTGAGCTGTTCAAGCTGGAGGTGCCCGAGATCGCCGACGGCGTGGTCGAGATCAAGGCCTGCGCCCGCGAGCCGGGGCACCGCACGAAGATCGCCGTGTGGTCGAACGACAACAACGTCGACCCGGTCGGCGCCTGTGTGGGCGCCCGCGGTGCGCGTGTCCGCCAAGTGGTCAACGAGCTGCGGGGCGAGAAGATCGACATCGTCCCGTTCAGCGACGACCCCTTCGAGTTCGTGGCGAAGGCGCTGTCGCCGGCCAAGGTCAAGGAGGTCCGCATCGACGAGGCCTCCGGCGTGGCCGAGGTCATCGTGCCCGATTACCAGCTGTCCCTGGCCATCGGCAAGGAGGGCCAGAACGCCCGCCTGTCGGCCCGGCTGACCGGCTGGCGGGTCGACATCAAGAGCGAGACGCAGCTCTCCGAGGAGGAGGCCTACAGCCAGCAGGACTGGGCGGAGGGCGAATGGGTGGTCGACGCCGAGACCGGCGAGCAGGTGTGGCAGCCCGCCGAGGGCGGTCCCGCGCTGTCGGCGGAGGACTGGGAGGCCCAGGCCGCCGAGAGCCCCGGCGAGGGCAAGGAGGGAGAGCCCGCCGAAGCCTCCGGCGACGAGCAGAAGCCCGATGGCGAGTCCCCGGGACCGGAGGTCGAGGCCGAGGCCGCGCTTGACGCCGACAGCGCGGACGAGGGCGCCACGCCCGCGGACTCCGGCGAGCCGGAGCCAGTCGCCGAGACGAAGGGCGACGAGGGGTAACGCCATCGCTCCGGTCCGTACCTGTGTGGGGTGCCGGCGCCGGGCCCCCCAAGCGGAGCTGCTGCGCTTCGTCGCCGGTCCCGAGGGAACACCGCTGGCGGGCCGTACACTGGCTGGTCGCGGAGCCTGGCTTTGCAGAGACACACTCGAGGCGTGTCGGGCGCTGGCCGATCGCCGTGGAGCGTTCGCACGGGCGTTCCGGGGCCGAGGCAAGCGCTGAAGCGCCCGCCCGGTGCTCAGCGTTCGTCGCGGGGCGACGGTGTGCGCGAGGATGGAGGGCCGCGATTCGCACCACTAGTCGTGCGGTTCGCGCCCGAGAGAGAGACGAAGGGCTGGTCAGAGAGAACTTTGGCAGCGAAGATCCGGGTCCACGAGCTCGCACGAGAGCTCGGGCTCACGAACAAAGAGTGCCTCGACCTCTCGTTGAAGTTGGGTATCGGGGTGAAGACGCACTCCTCGGGAATCGAGGAGGCGCAGGCCGACCGCGTGCGCCGCCGGGCGGAGCGCGACGGCCTCGTGCGCGCTGTCCAGCCCGAGGAGCCCAAGCCCGCCGCCAAGTCCGCGACCAAGACCTCCGGGGCCGCCAAGACCGCCAGCGCCGCGAAGAGCGCCAAGGCCGCGAAGAGCGCCAAGAAGGCCGAGGCTCCGGCGGCCAAGGCTGCCGCGCCGGCCCCCGAGGCGCCCGCCCCCGCCGCCAAGGCCGCTCCGCCCGAGCCGGCCGCCCGGCCGGAGGCTCCGGCGGCCGAGGCCGTACCGCCGACCCCCGCCTCCGAGGCGCCCCCCGCCCCCTCGCAGCCCGCGCCGCCCCCTGCCCCCTCGCAGCCCGCGCCCGCCCCGAGCGGCGGCCGCGCCGACGGCTGGGACCCCCGACCGACGAGCCCGCCGGCCGCCCCGCCGCGGCCCACTGGCCGCCCCGCCGCGCCGCCCCCGCCGGGCCGCGGGCTGGTGACGTCCTCGGGCAGCGAGCACCCGCCGCGCCCGCCCCGCCGTGACGACGAGGCCGGCCGCCCGGCAGCCGCCGCCGCGTCGGCGGCTCCCACGGCGCCCCGGTCGCCCGAGCGCCCCCAGGGCCCGCGCCCGCCGCGGCCGCCCCGCCCGTCCGCACCCCCGCCCGGCCGTCCGGCGCCACCCTCCGGCGCGCCCCGGCCCGCCGCGCCACCGCCCGCCAGCCCCCGGGCCGCGGAGCAGGCGCCACCCACGTCCTCGTCAGGCAAGCCCATCCCGCCTCCGCCCGGCCCGCCCACGTCGCACTCCGGCAAGCCGATCCCGCCGCCCCCCGGCATGGGGGGCCGCGGCCCCGCGCCCACGCGCGGCGGCCGTCCCGGCGGCGGTCCGCCCGGCCGCGGCCGCCCGGCAGGTCCGGGTGGCGGTGGTAGCGGTGGCAGCCGTCCCGGTGGCGGAGGCTTCGGTAGTGGCGGTGGCGGTGGCCGCGGTCCCGGTGGCGGCGGCTTCGGCGGCGGTCCCGGTGGCGGTGGCTTCGGCGGCGCGCCCGGCGGTGGCGGTCGCCCCGGTGGCGGCCCCCGCGGCGCCCAGCGCACCCCGCGCCGGCGCGGCAGGCGGCGTCGCAGCCGCGAGGAGCTCCAGCCCATGGAGGCGCCCTCCTACACGCCGGCGTCCGCGCCGGTGCCGGAGGGCACGATCGTGGTCGAGCGGGCCTCCACGCCCCAGGACCTCGGTCCCAAGGTCAACCGCACGGCCGCCGACGTCGTCCGCTTCCTCATGCAGCAGGGCGAGATGGTCACAGCCACCCAATCGCTGACCGACGACATGATCGAGTTGTTCGCCGCCGAGATCGGCGCGGACATCCGCCTGGTCGACCCGGGCGAGGAGCAGGAGGTCGAGCTGCAGCGCCAGCTCGGCTTCGACGAGCTGTTCGCCGAGGACGACGGCGAGGACAGCGCGCCGCGCCCGCCGGTCATCACCGTCATGGGGCACGTCGACCACGGCAAGACCAAGCTGCTCGACCGCATCCGCAACGCCAACGTGGTCGAGGGTGAGGCCGGCGGCATCACCCAGCACATCGGCGCCTACCAGACCGAGAAGAACGGCCGGCAGATCACCTTCATCGACACGCCGGGCCACGAGGCGTTCACCGCCATGCGGGCCCGCGGCGCCGAGGCCACCGACATCGTGGTCCTGGTGGTGGCGGCCGACGACGGCGTCATGCCCCAGACGGTGGAGGCGCTCAACCACGCCAAGGCCGCGGGCGTGCCGATCGTGGTGGCGATCAACAAGATCGACCGCGAGCAGGCCAACCCCGACCGGGTCAAGCAGCAGCTGTCCGATCAGGGCCTCATCCCCAGCGACTGGGGCGGCGACACCGAGATGGTGCCCGTCTCCGCGCTGGCCGGCACCGGCATCGACGACCTGCTGGAGACCCTGCTCCTCGTGGCCGACGTGACCGACCCGCCCATCGAGGCCTCGCCCGACGGCCGCGCCGCGGGCGTGGTGCTCGAGGCCAACCTCGACGTGGGTCGGGGCCCTGTCGCCTCGGTCCTGGTGCAGCGCGGCACGCTGCGGGTCGGCGACCCGCTGGTGGCCGGCGCCGCCTGGGGCCGGGTCCGGGCGCTCATCAACGACCACGGCTCCAACGTCCGGGAGGCCGGACCCTCGACGCCGGTGCAGGTGCTCGGCCTCAACGAGGTGGCCGACGCCGGCGACCAGTTCGTGATCGCCCCCGACGAGAAGCTGGCCCGCACCGCGGCGCAGACCCGCGAGCACTGGCACCGGGTGGCCAGCCTCGGCCGCGAGGCCGCCGTCAGCGGCGGTGGCGCCAGGCTCGAGGACATCTTCGAGCAGATCCAGCAGGGCGAGGTCGCCACCCTCAACCTGGTGCTCAAGGCCGACGTGACCGGCTCGCTCGAGGCCCTCACCGAGGCGCTTCGCAAGCTCGAGCGCGAGGACGTCAAGCTGTCGTTCGTGCAGCGGGGCGTCGGCGGCATCACCAAGAGCGACGTCCAGCTGGCGGCCGCGTCGAACGCCACCATCATCGGCTTCAACGTGCGGCCCGACCGCAGCTCCCGCGAGCTGGCGGCGGCCGAGGACGTCGAGATCCGCACCTACGAGATCATCTACCAGGTACTCGAGGACATCGAGAACGCCCTGCTCGGCCTGCTCCAGCCGGAGTACGAGGAGGTCGTCACCGGCGAGGCCGAGGTCCGGGAGATCTTCCCGGTGCCCCGGGTCGGCAAGGTGGCCGGCTGCTACGTCACCAACGGCACCATCACCCGTGGCTCGAAGGTCCGCTTCCTGCGCGACGGCGTCATCATCTGGAAGGGCGCCATCCAGTCGCTCAAGCGGTTCAAGGAGGACGCGCGCGAGGTCCGTGAGGGCTTCGAGTGCGGCATCGGCCTGTCCGACTTCCAGGATCTCAAGCAGGGCGACCTGATCGAGACCTTCGAGGAGCGCGAGGTCGCTCGGGTCTGAGTGCCCCCGGTCGGGGCGGGTCAGGGGCAGAGATCCCCGCCGCCCGTCCCGCGCTTGCAGATGTCCTGGCGTGTCGCCGAGCTGAGGGCCCAGCCGAGCGAGTCGTCGCCCTCCATCGCCAGGTCGTAACGCACGCCGGCGACGGCGTCGTCACAGCCCACGCGCAGCTCGACGACGGCGAAGCTCGGCTCGCCCGGCGTCACCGACGCGACGACGGCGGTCGGCGGACCCGCCTCGCATTGCTCGTCCGGCGGCTCGACGGTGAGCGCGTCGGCCACCGCCTGGGCGAGCTCCTCCGGCCGCTCGACCACCGGGCCCGGCGTCCCGAGGAGGTCGGCCACTTCGGCGGTGGCGTCGCGGGCGACGGTCATCGGCTCGGCGGGCGTCGTTGCCGTGGAGTCGCTCGACCCG
>DASRJM010000031.1:0-8673 GCA_035649475.1 Acidimicrobiales bacterium | reverse complement strand
GCCGGATGAGGTCGTCACCCTCCGTCGCCACGTAGCCCTCGGTGAACACCAGGTAGGCACAGGCCAGCACCGACGGCAGCCGCTCCGGAAGCAGGTGGGCCGGCGGCACCCGGAACGGTATGGCCGCCGTGCGGATCTTGGCCTTCGCCCGGCTCAGCCGCTGGGCCACCGTCGGCTCCGGCTGCAGGAAGGCCCGGGCGATCTCGGACGTCTGGAGCCCGCACACCAGCCGCAGCGTCAGCCCCACCTGCGCCGCCGGCGCCAGGGCGGGGTGACAGCAGGTGAACACGAGCCGCAGCTGATCGTCGTCCACGGGCTCCACGGTCAGGTCCTCCTCGAGCGGACCGGCGGCGCCGCCCACCAGCGCCGCCACCGCCTCCCGCTCCCGGGGTCCGCGCCCCGCCTCCCGCCGGGCGCGGTCGATGGCCCGGTTGCGGGCCGTGGTGGTGATCCAGGCGCCCGGCCGGTCGGGGACTCCCCGGGCCGGCCAGGTCCGCAGCGCCTCGACGAACGCCTCCTGGACGGCATCCTCGGCCGCCCCGAGGTCCCCGAGGATCCGGGCGAGCGTCGCGATCGCCCGCCCGGACTCCTCCCGGAAGGCCCGCTCGACCGCCGGGGCCGGTCCCGCACCCGGTCGGCTCAGCCGAGCTCCCAGATCGGCCGGAGCTCGACCGCGCCGCCCGCGCCGATCGGGATGCGCTGGGCCAGGGTGACGGCCTCGTCCCGGCTCGGAGCCTGCACGAGGTAGAAGCCGCCGACGACCTCGGCCGACTCGTTGAACGGCCCGTCGCTCAGCAGCACCTCGCCGTCCCGGACCCGGACGCTCGTCGTGGTGTCGAGGGGGTGGACCGCGCCGCCGGCCAGGACTGCCGCGCCGGCCTCCTCGGTGAACCGGCCGTGCTCGGCCGCTCCCGCCTCCCACTCCGGGGTCTCCGGCGTGTCGCCGGGCGACTCCTTGCCGTAGATCCAGGCCACGTACCGCTCGCCGGTGACCTCGGCATCGTCGGCGGCCTGCCACATGACCATCGGTCGCAGCGCGACCCAGCCGGTGTTGACCGCCGGAATCTCCTTGGCCAGCTCGATGGCGTCGTCCAGCGTGTCGACCTCGAGGACGTAGAACCCGCCGATGGCCTCGGCCGTCTCCGCGTAGGGGCCGTCGGTGACCAGCGGGGCGCCGTCGCCGTGGCGGACCGTGGCCGACGTGGCGGCGGGCTGGAGTGCCTCTCCGCCCCGGATGGTCGGCCGCGCCAGCTCACCGAAGCGCGCGTAGCCGGCCATCATGGCGTCGAACTCAGGCGTGCCCGGCGCCGGGTCGAGGGACTCGTCGCCGCCCAGCAGTACCAGGTAGTGCATCGTGTGCTCCTTCGTCGGGCGACCCTCGCCCGTCACCCTAACGACGAGCGGCGGGCGGGGTCCTCGACATCGCCCGCGAGGTTTCAGCCCCAGGCGGGCGCGGGCAGCCGCGGGCCCTCGCCCCGGCCCCGCTTGAGCTCGAAGAACCCGTCGATCTCGGCCGCCGCCAGCACCAGGTCGAGCAGGCGGGCGCCGGCGTCGCCCCGGGGGCCCGGGTTGAGGATCGGACCGAACATGGCGACCCGGGGGTCGCCGTGGGCCAGGACCGGCGACCCGACGTCCGGCCCGGCCAGGTCGATCGCCTCGGCCGTCGACGCCTTCACCGCGGCGTCCCACGACTCGTCGTCGCAGGCGCCCAGCCACTCGGCCGCGCCCGCGGCGGTGGCGGCCTCCCGCACGAGGTCGTCGGTGAGGTCCTCGCCGCCGTCGTGCACCCGGGTGCCGATGGCCGTGTACACGGCCCCGACCAGGTCGTTCCGGTTGGCGTCCCGCAGTGCGGCCAGCAGCCGGTGGGCGCGGACCGCAGTGCGCATGCGGTCGGCGTACCGATCCGGGATCCGACCCTCGTTGACCACGGCCAGGCTGAGCGATCGCCAGCGCACGTCGATCCCCCGGCGGCGGGTGGCGTCGACCAGCCAGCGGCTGGTCAGCCATGTCCAGGGGCAGGCGGGATCGAAGAAGTACTCGACGTGCATCGGCCCAGTGTGCCGGGATCGGGCGCATCTCCACGGAGACTTGACCCGCCGGTCATGACACAATCCGGTCATGCGGTTCACTCAGCCCCCCGACCCGATCGACCTCGACGACGAGGGCATCCGTGACGCACTGACCCACGCCCGAGTCGTGCCGCTGCTGGCCGCGGTGACCTACGCGACGGGCGACCTCTCCCTGCTCCGGGACGACCTGCGGCCCGACCCGACGCGCCTCATCGAGCCCGACGGCGGGGTCGACGGCGAGCGGGCCGACCTGGGCCGGCAGCTGGCGCTCGAGGCCCTGGCCAGGTTCCGGGACGGCGGCAGCGTCGAGGCCCCGCCGCCCGACGACGAGGGGCTGCGGCGCATCCTCGCCTACATGGTCGGCGACCACGCCGTCGACGACTACCTGCCCCTGTTCCTCGAGGAGCTGGCGGTCCACGGCGACGACCTGCGCGCCCCCGCCTGGCGCAAGGACGACCTCGCCCCCGACGTCGGCTTCACGGTCGCCGTCATCGGCGCCGGAATGTCCGGCCTGGCCGCCGCCCACCGCCTCGGGCAGGCCGGCATCCCCTACGTCGTCCTCGAGAAGGACGCCGACGTGGGCGGCACCTGGCTGGAGAACTCGTACCCCGGCTGCCGGGTCGACGTCCCCAACCACTTCTACAGCTACTCCTTCGCCCAGCGCGACGACTGGCCCCAGCACTTCTCCGCCCAGCCGGTGCTGCTGGAGTACTTCCAGGCCTGCGCCGACACGTTCGGCATCCGCGACCAGATCCGGTTCGAGACGGAGGTGACCTCGGCCGAGTGGGACGAGGACGCCGGCGCCTGGACGTTGTGCCTGCGCACCCCCGACGGCGACGACACGCTCGTGGCCCAGGCCGTGGTCAGCGCGGTCGGCCAGCTCAACCGTCCGTCGTTCCCGGACATCGCCGGCCGGGAGTCGTTCGAGGGGCCGTCGTTCCACTCGGCCCACTGGCGCCACGACCTCGACCTCACCGGCAAGCGGGTGGCGGTCATCGGCACCGGGGCCAGCGCGGTGCAGTTCGTCCCGGAGATCGCCGAGCGAGTGGCCGAGCTCACCGTGTTCCAGCGCACGCCCCCGTGGCTGGTCCCGACCGAGGACTACCACCAGGAGGTCTCGTCCCAGAAGACGTGGCTGTTCCGCCACGTGCCGACCTACACCCAGTGGTACCGGTTCTGGCTGTTCTGGCAGAACGCCGAGGGGATGCTGGCGGCCGCCATGGTCGACCCCGACTGGACGACCGAGGGGTCGGTGGGGCCGGTCAACGAGATGGTGCGCCAGCTGCTGACCGCCCACATCACCGGCGAGTTCGCAGCCAAACCCGAGATGCTGCCGCAGGTGCTGCCGACCTACCCGCCGATCGCCAAGCGGGTCGTGCGGGACAACGGCACCTGGACCGGCGCGCTCCAGAGGGACGACGTCCACCTCGTCACCACCGACATCGACGCGATCGTCCCCGAGGGCGTGCGCACCGTCGACGGCACCGTCCACGAGGCCGACGTCCTCATATATGGGACCGGGTTCACCGCGTCGAAGTTCCTGACCCCGATGAAGATCGTCGGGCGGGGCGGCGTCGACCTCCACGAGCGCTGGGACGGCGACGCCCGGGCCTACCTGGGCGTGACCGTGCCTGGGTTCCCCAACCTGTTCCTGCTGTACGGGCCGAACACGAACATCGTGATCAACGGCAGCATCACCTATTTCTCGGAGTGCGAGGTCCGGTACCTGATCGGGTGCCTGGAGATGGTGCTGGGCGGTGGTCATCGGGCGCTCGACGTCCGCCCCGACGTGCACGACGCGTACAACGAGCGCATCGACGCCGCCAACGTCCTCCGGGCTTGGGGAGCGTCGACCGTCAACACCTGGTATCGCAACGCCAAGGGCCGGATCGCCCAGAACTGGCCGTTCTCCCTGCTCGACTACTGGCGCGAGACGAGGGTCCCGGACCCCGCGGATTACGAGCTCCTGTGACCGCGGCCTCGCCGACCAGCATGATCCCGCCGTCGCGCAGGAACAGCACCGACGGGACGGTGGCGGCCCGGTCGCCCAGCGTCACCGTGGCGGCCCGCCCGTCGCGCCACGTGGCCGCGGCGCTGAAGGTGGTGCCGACGTCGATGCCGACGGAGTAGGTCACCGCCGTGGATCGGTGTCCGGCGCGCGCGGGGGGCGCGACCACCAGGCGTCGCTGCGAAACGCGTCGTCCAGGCCCTCGTCGTCGGGCGACCAGCCCCGCCTGGCCAGCTCCGCGAACCACCGGTCGCGCTTGGACGCCGGCAGGACCGAGCCGCACCACGGGCAGTGGCTGATCGGCGCAGCGTCGAGGCCGCCCTCCCTGACCAGGCAGTATTCGTCGAACACGGCGTCGTACACGACGTGGCGACCGGGCGCGGCGGCCGCGGCCGGGACGTCCCCGGCCTCCAGGTGCCGGCACATCTCGTCGCAACAATGGTCACGCATCGTGCCAACAGCGTGCCCCTGTGACGGCCGTCTCGCCCCGGGGAATCTCCCGGTTCCGACCGTGCCCCGATGGCAGTGGCGGGCACGTTCGTCGTCAACTGCCGCACGAGCGAGGACTTCGCCCGCGTCTGGAACCGCGGCGTCCGCAGCTAGGCGACCGAAGGCGTAGCGTCGGGGCGTGGCGCCCGCCCCGGCCCGCTACGACGGCCACGCCGACTGGTACGACCGGACGTTCGGCGTCTTCGCAGAGGACGCGGCGACCCTGGCCGACCTGCTCGGGCCGGGGGACGGTGGGCCGTGCCTCGACGTGGGCTGCGGGACCGCCCGGTACGCCGCGGTGCTGGCGGCGTTGGGGTACCAACCCGTGGGCGTCGACATCTCGGCCGATCAGCTGCGCATCGCCCGGGGCCGGCTCCGCGACCTCGCCCGGGCCGACGCCGCCGCGCTGCCGGTGCGGGCCGCCTCCGCCGACGCCGCCGTCGCGCTGTACGTGCACACCGACGTGGAGGACTTCGGGGCGGTGGTGGCCGAGGTCGCCCGCGCCCTGCGCCCCGGTGGGCGGCTCGTCTGCCTCGGCCTGCACCCCTGCTTCCTCGGCCCGTTCGTCGACCGGTCGACGGAGGACGCCGACGGTGCGCTGCAGTTCGTGCCCGGCTACGGCGGCGGCGGCTGGTCGTGGCGGAGTGCCCGCCGGGGGGCCGGGCTATGGCAGCGGGTCGGCGGGCACCACAAGACGCTGGCGGCGTTCCTGACGGCGTTCACGGGTGCCGGCCTTTCGATCGAGCACCTACGCGAGCTCGCAGGCGGGGGAACGGTCGTGCCCCGCAACGTCGCGGTCGCCGCTCGCCGCTAGCCGGCTACGCCGCCGGGGTGCTGGACAGCACGATCGCGGCCAGCTGGGTGCGGTTGCGGACGCCCAGCTTCCGGTAGATGCCCTGCAGGTGGAAGTCCACCGTCTTGACGCTCACGAACAGCTGCTCGGCCGCCTGGCGGTTGGACAGGCCGTGCCCCACGGCGAGGGCGACACGCAGCTCGGCGTCGGTGAGGCGGGACGCCAGCGAGCGGGTGCGGCTGGTGGCCTCGCCCCGGGCCCGCGACGCCCGCTCGCTCCACGACCGGGCGCCCAGGCGGTCGAAGTGGGACCGGGCGGTGGCCAGGTCCCGGGCGCCGGCGGCTTCGTCGCCCTCCCGGAGCCGGTGCTCGCCCCGGGCGAGCAGGGTGCGGGCCTCCTCGAACACTGCGGTGATCGACCGGAAGCCCTCGATGGCCGCCTCGAACCGCTCCTCGGGTGGTGCGCCCAGTCCCAGCACCGCACCCGTGCGATGGGCGGCCGCCGTCGGCCACACCCGCCCGGCGTCGTCGGCCTGGGCCTGCAGATCCTCGTGGGCCCGCACCGCGTCGGCCGTGCGGCCGGACAGGGCGAGCGACTCGATGTAGTCGGCCTGCCACCACAGCCAGCCGGGCTCGACGACCTCTGAGGCAGCCGCCACCAGGTCGAACTCGGCCGCGGCCTCGGCGTAGCGCCCTGCCCCCAGGTGCAGCAGGCCGCGGGCCGTCACCGCGTACACGCCGACCGGGGCGATGTTGAGCCGCTCGGACGCCTCCAGGGCGCTCTCGGCGTGGGACAGGCACTGCTCCTCCTGGCCCAACCCGGCCTCGAGCCGGGCCTGCTCGGCGTGGGCCAGCGGCACCATGTGCCCCTGCCCGACGGCGTGCTGGAGGGACGTGAGCTGGCTCATCTCGGCCAGGGCCTCGGCCCACCAGCCGATGCGCCACAGGGCCTCGACCAGCAGCAGCCGGGAGAAGATCGACCGCCCGGCCAGGCCCGCGGCGTCGCCGTGGTGGATCAACTTGCGTAGCAGCTCGATGGCGTCGAGCGGCTTGTCGCACACCAGGTCGGCGTACGCGCAGAGCTGGATGATGCTCTCGACGCTGTCGACCATCGAGCCGGGCGCGCCGTAGACGTCGATGGCCAGCTCGGCGACGGGCGCCAGCCGGGACGCCACGTCCTCGCGGCTGCCGGTGAACAGGTCCAGCACGGCGTAGCAGGCATCCGCGGCCAGCTTGAGCGGGCCGTCGTCGGCCTCCTCGGCGGCCGTGCCGGCATCGACCGCGGCCGCCATCGCGCCCTCGAGGTCGAGGGCCAGCAGGCGGGCGGCCGAGGCGCAGAGCAGCAGCACGGACGCCAGCGACGGGTCGAGCTCCCGCACCGCCTTGGCGTGGAACTCGAAGCGGGGCGTGGCCGTCGTGGGCCCGGACAACCAGAGCTCGGCCTGGCCCAGCAACGTGGCCATGCGGGCTTTGGCCACCGGGTCCTCGACCGCCCCGATGACCGGCTGGAGCGTGTCGCGGGCTTGGGCGTGGTTGCCGGCCGTGTACTGGCTGTAGGCCGTCCAGATCAGCCGGTCCCAGTAGGCCTCGGTGTCGGTCGTGAGCTTGGCCGCCTGCTCGAACGCCTTGGCGGCGGCAGGCAACGCGCCCCGCCGCATCGCGGCCTCGCCCAGGCGGGCCATCTGCGACGCCACGGCGTCGTCGGGGCCGAACACGCTCTCGGACAGGTGCCACAGGGCCCGTTCGTGGAGCCCCGCCTCGGTGGCCGCGCCCGCCAGCGCCCGGTGCAGGTTCCGTTGGGCCGACACGTCGAGCAGGTGCAGCACGGCCGCCCGCACCAGCGGGTGGCGCCAGCGCACCCGGCCCTCGCCCAGCTCGACCACCCCGGCGGACTCGGCCGGACCGAGGTCGTCGAGCGTGCCGTCGACCCGGGCCAGCGCCGCCGCCACCAGCGTGAGGTCGTCGTCGGACTCGAGCGCGGCAGCGCCCAGCGCGGACAGCGTGGCCGGGGGGAGCTGGCTCAGCCTGGTGCCGAACGAGTCGACCAGGCGGTCGCCGATGGGCAGCACGGCGGGCAGCGCGGTGCGACCGGTGCGCTGCTCCGGGGTCAGGCCGCGGCCCGCCTCGATGAGGGCCAGCGGGTTTCCCCGGGTGCGCTTCCAGCACAGGGAGGCGACCGCCTCCTCGACGCCCTCGGCGGCCAGCAGCTCGACCGCGGCCTCCCGTGGCAGCCCGGTCAGCGCCAGCCGGTCGAAGCCGGTGCGGTCGAGCAGGCACGGCAGCCCGCTGCGCTGGGCGAACAGGACCCCGACCCGGTCGGCGTCGCAGCGGTGGGCGGCGAACACCAGCGACTCGAGGCTGGACTGGTCGATCCACTGGGCGTCGTCGACCGCCACCAGCACGGGAGTGTCCTCGGCGGCCGCCGACACCAGCGCCAGCAGCGCCCCGTGGACGGTGAGCAGCCGGCCCTCGGCGTCGACCATGCCTAGCGCGCCCCGCAGGGCCCGGGCCTGGCTCGGATCGAGGTCGTCGAGCCGGTCGAGCAGCGGGCGCACGACCGCGGACAGGCCGCTGAACGCCAACCCCTGCTCGAACTCGATGCCGGTGGCCCGCAGGACGGCGAAGCCGCGGTCGCGGGCCTGGCGGATCGCCCAGTCGACCAGGGCGGACTTGCCGAGCCCGGCCTCGCCGCTCACGACCATGACCCGGGACGTGGCGGACGCGACCTCGTCGAGCAGCCCGACGAGCGCCGCCATCTCGTGCCCGCGCCCCACCGGATGGTCGACCGACGTCGCCCCGCCCTGCTCGATCATGCTCATCGGTGCCCCCACCGTCGGCCCCTGACCATGGCGATCTGCCGCGCCCGGGAGCAGTACGGGGAGTGATGATAGGTCACGTGTGACGCGCTGTAACAGCGCCCGTTTGCACAGGGCATGCAAACCGGGCATTCACCCGGTGCGCAGCGCCCGGGGCCCGTCGCACGATGTCCCCGGCTGGTGCGAGCGTCGGACATTACCCCTCGATCTCCACCGGCCCCTCTCTCGAAAACGACCCGGAACGGCGGATATGCAGGCCAACAAGGAGCGAGCAGCCGACATCACGCTGTGCTGCGCACGGACGTGCGTGGCCGGTGCGGCCGACGCCGACTTCTTCTCCGGCTGGCAGTTCGCGGTCCCGGTGGTGGGCGGTGCGGCGGTCCCTGCGCCGCTCGCCGCCGCCGCTACGGAGCGTGGTTGGCGACCCGGTGGCGCGGCCATGGTCGGGGCCGTACTGCTGCCGGTCGCGGCGGTCGCGCTCCTGCTGGTCCTGCCCGGC
>DASRJM010000030.1:0-3001 GCA_035649475.1 Acidimicrobiales bacterium | reverse complement strand
GGGTCGACCCGGATGGACGACCAGCAGCACGCGCTGGCGGCGCTGCTGCGGACGGTCGCCATCGTCGACGCCGACGACACCAGCCGGTCGGCGGCGCCCTTGGCCCTGTGGGCCGTCGCCCTGCTGGCGATGATCAACCCCCTGCGGCTGGCCTTCGCCCTGCCCCGCTACCGGCCGTCGGCCCCCGTGCCGTCGGCGCCGACCCCCTCTGCGCCGAACCCCGCCGCCGCACCTCCGCCGCCGGCACCCGGCGAGGCCGGTGCGGTTGGTGCTGGTCAGGCCGGTGAGTCGTCGCCCGCTGGTGCGGTGCCTGCCCCCGGCGGGGCCGGTGCGGTCGCGCCCGCAGGCGTCCGCGGGACGGCGGTCCATCAGCCTGGTGGGGCGAGCTCCCGACGGGATGTGGTGCGGTTGGCGGCGCTCGGGGGTGGGTTCGGGGCGCTGCTGGTGCTGGTGCTGGCGGTGGCCAGCATCCCGCTGGTCGAGGCCATGAACGTGAGCAACCCGGCCCTCCGCATCGCGGCCGGTTCGGTGGGCGCCATCGTCGCGGTGGCGGCCCTCTCGGCGCCGCCGCCCCGGCCCGAGCTGGGCCTCAGTGGCTGGCGGGCGGTGGTGATGCCCGTGGCCATCCCGCTCATGGCCGGCCCGGGGTTGGTGATGCTGGCCATCAGCGCTCGTGCCGACCGCGGCGTGGGCCCGTTGGCCGTCATCCTCGCCGTCGGCGTGGCGCTCCTCGCCGCCGCGGCCGCCTGGCTCCCGGTCACGGGCGCCGGCGCCCGGGTCTCGGTCTGGGCCGGCCGCCTCGTGACCGCCCTCGCCGTCGCCACCAGCATCCTCCTCGTCATCGACGGCATCCTCGACGTCTGATCCCCCGCCCCCGGCGGTCTTTGAAGATCTTTGGCCCCATAGGGGCCGCTCGGCTTCAAGGAGTGGGGGGAGACCCGGGGGGAGACTCCGACGGGTCGGCGGGCGCGGCGGGGGCGAGGGGCTCGAGGGTGACGACGGCGTTGTAGTCGGGGACCTTGGAGCCCGGCTCGCGGTTGGCCTCGCCTGCGGCGACCAGGACGTTGCCCTCGGGCCAGTGGACCTGCACGGTGCCCGAGGCCAGGCGCACGGTGCGGACCGTGGCCTCCAACGCTCCGGTCGCGGAGCGCAGCCGGACCCGATCGCCGTCGGTCAGCCCGAGCGTGGCGGCGTCGTCCCGGTCGATGAGCACGGCGTCCCGCTCGGCCCCGGTCAGCGGATCGACCGAGCCGTGGACCATGGAGTTGAACTGCTTGCCGCGCCGGGTCACGGCCACGAACGTCCCCTCCGCCGCGCCCCCGGCCGGAACGGAGGGCTCCGCAGGCACCAGAGCGGTGAATCGCCCCCGGCCGGAGGGCGTCGGGAACCGGCCATCCGCGCACAGGTGCCGCCCACCCCACTGCACCGCGTCGCCGGGCTCCGCCAGGCTCTCGATCCCGCCGTAGGTCGGCACCACCCGGGCGATCTCCGATCGCAGCTCCTGGCCGTCGGCCCACGAGAACCCGGCCCGCCGCTCGGGACGGACCCGGTTGGCGACCTCCGCGAACAAGCGCCACTCGCTGCGGGCCTCGCCCACCTGGCGGGGAAGCTCGGGGCTGAAGATGATCCGCCGCTCGGTGGTCGTCTCCGTCCCGCCACCCTCCTGCTCGTAGCGGGTGGCAACCGGGAGCACGATGACGTCGTCCCCGTCGACCAGCATCTGGCTGGTCAGCACGACGTCCTGGTGGACCCGCAGCGGCACCCGGCCCAGGGCGGCCGCGACCCGGGGCGGATCGGGCAGCACGTCCAGGAAGTTGCCGCCCGACATCCACAGCAGATCCAGCTCCCCGCGCTCGGCGGCCTCCACCATCTCCGCTGCCGTCAGCCCTGGGGTCGCGGGGACCGGGAACCCCCACACCTCCGCCAGCGCCGCGGCGTTGTCGGCATCGACCGACAGGCCGCCCGGCAACGCGGTCGCGTAGGCGCCCATCTCGGCCCCGCCCTGGACGCCCGAGTGTCCCCGGATCGGCATCAGCCCGGCCCCGGTGCGACCCACGTTCCCGCGGGCCAGCGCGAGGTTCACGATGGCCCGCACGCTGTCCACCGACTCCCGGTGCTGGGTGATCCCCATCGACCACAGGTGGATGGCCGCGCCCGCCCGGGCCTCCTCGGACACGAACGCGTCGAGCGTCGACCGGTCCACCCCGGCCTGGCGCAGCAGCTCGTCGAGGTCCTGGGCGTCGAGCGCGGTCCCGAGGTCCTCGAAGCCCTCGGTGTGCTCGGCCACGAACCGGTCGTCGATCGCCCCGCGCGCGATGAGCCCCTTGAGCACCGCGTTGGCCAGGGCGACGTCCCCGCCGGGACGCACCGGGACGTGCAGGTCGCACATCCGGGTCCCGAACAGCGCCGACTCGACGTTCGAGGGCACCCAGTAGCGGTCGAGGCCCGGTTCGAGGTAGGGGTTGACCACCACCACCCGGCAGCCGCGGCGCCGGGCCAGGTACAGGTACTTCATGAACACCGGCTGGTTGTTGGCCGGGTTCGAGCCCCAGATCACCACCAGGTCGCTGTCGATCACGTCCTGGTACGAGCAGGTCGTCGCGCCGACGCCGATGGTGGCCTTCAGCCCGAGGGTCGACGGCGCGTGGCACACCCGGGCCGCGGAGTCGATGTTGGCGATCCCCAGCGACCGGGCCGCCTTCCCGGCGACGTAGTACGTCTCGTTGGTGAGGCCCCGGCTGGTGAGGTACAGGGCGACCCGCTCCGGCGCCGTGGACGCCAGCCCGCCGCGCAGCGCCTCCAGCGCCTCGTCCCAGGAGATCCGCCGGAACCCCGGCTCACCCCGCCGCCGGCGCAGCGGGTGGCCCAGGCGGCCGAGCTGGCGCAGCGCGGCGCCGCTCAGGCGACGCAGCCGGTCGACATCGTCCAGCTCCGCCGGGTCCAGCGCGTCCATGGTGTTGAGCTGGAGCAGGTGCAGCCGGGTCGTGCACAGGTGGACGCC
>DASRJM010000029.1:0-23674 GCA_035649475.1 Acidimicrobiales bacterium | reverse complement strand
TGGACGGAACAGCATAGCGTGGCCCGTCCAGCCGCCGAAACCGGACCAACCGGCCATTTCGCGGTCAGTCACGCCTAGTTTCCCGCGGCCGGGGAGCCTGGCGGGGGTGGGTACGTCGGGGCCGTGTCCTCCGGCGGGAGGGTCGTCAGAACCGTCAGCGCGTCGTCGGCGTTGGCGAAGGGCGACGGGGCCGGAGCCTCGCCGATGGTGAAGCGGGCTCCGCCGTTGGACCGGCGCCAGACGCCGGAGCCCATCGTGCCCCGCTCGTCCTCCGCCTCCACCGTCGTGTCCCACCAGATCTCCACCGCGTCGTCGATGCCCTGGTAGTCCATCTCCGGGAACATCCCCCAGTTGCCGTAGCTGACCTGCGGCCGCGACGGTCCCCCACCCCGGGGCGGAATGCGGAACAGGCCGCGGGCGAACGTCTCGGGGGTCAGCTCGGGCCCGGCCATGTGGACGCCGGCCGCCAGCCAGGCCGCCGGCGGGGCGATGAGCCCGTACTGGCTCGGCGCCGGCGGCATCGCGCCCTCGCCGAAGTACCAGCGGTAGAGCGTGATCGCGTCCTGGAGGTCCTGGTCCGTCGGGGCCGCGAGCAGGGAGATGCCGTAGGCGCGGGTCATCTGCTCCTGGTCCCACGTGCGGCCCAGCACGTTTGTGTCCGTCAGCGCCGTCCCGGTGAAGATCCACTCCGGGTGGTAGTCCTGCTCGGTCGCCGCCGTGGTCAGGTAGCCCGGCATGAACGGGTCGCCGAGGAACACGATCGTGGTCACGCCCTCGGACTTGTACTTGGCGATCAGCTCGGCCGCCTTGGCCGGCATGTTGGGCAGGTCGAGGATGTACGGCTCGCTGAGCGCGTACGTGTCGTCGCCGAAGCGCTCCGCCTGCTCCTCCTCGGTCTCGCCGTAGATCGGCGGGTCCTGCTCGAAGTGGATGACGCCGACCCTGCGCTCCTGGCCCTCCAGCTCGCCGCCGGCGAAGGCCGCCGTCGTGTCGCCCGCCTCCAGCGCGGCCGAGGACCAGGCCTGCAGCAATCCGAGGAACTGGTTGGGCGACGGCGCCCCGTCCCAGACGTACGGCGCCATGTCCAGGATCATCTTGTCCGGCAGGTAGCTGCCGCACCCGAAGCACAGGATCCCGGCCTCGGCGATCTCCTGGGCGAACGTGCCCCGGTCGAGCCCGGGCCCGCCGATCACGGCGAACGGCTCCATGGCGATGACGTCCGCAGCGTCGGCCGCCGAGGCCACGACGTCGTCGGCGGCGCCGGACGCCGCGAACCGCACCAGCTCGATCCGCCGGCCGTAGGACTCGATCATCGACGTGAAGATCTCCAGGTAGTCCTGGAGCGTCTCGACCCGCTGCTCGGCGGTGTCGGTCACGCCCATGCCGCCGAGGATGGCGTTGAGGTCGTTGTTCTCCTCGGGCGCGTAGTACACGACCCTGATCGCGTCGGCGGTGACGCCGGGGCTGGTGACGCCGCCGTTGTCGCCCTCGAACTCGGGGACGCACGGCACGGCGTACACCGACGGGATCGCCAGCGTGCCCAGGTCGGTGTCGCACGTGTCGGACCACGTGTGGTCGTCGAGCGTCCCCGCCTCCTCCGCCTCGGCGTAGGTGACCGGCATCTCGCCGGTGGGCTCCGGCGCCCCGGGCTCCCGGCCCTCGACCGACGTCCACTCGTCCGCACCCTCGGGGCTCGACTCCGCCGACTCGCCGTCGTCGCCCCCACCGGCGGTCACGACCACGCCGGCGATGACGACCAGCAGCACCACGATGATGGCCACCGGCCCGTAGCGCCGCAGCTGGTTCGACCGGGCCGATCCTCCGTCGTCCGCAGGTTGCATCAGCGGGACTCCCCTCCTGCCGTCGCGGCGCCGGTGGCGCCGGGTCTGGTTCCACTGCGATTGATGACCGCCTCGCTGGTGCCCAGATAGGACGCCACGACCTCCGGGTGTGTCAGGACGTCGGCCGCCGACCCCTCCGCCAGCACCCGCCCCACCTCGAGCGCCAGCAGCCGGTCGGCGACCGCCGTGACCAGCGGCATGTCGTGCTCGATCACGATCACGCTCGCCCCCACCTGACCACGGATGCGGTCGATCATCGGGGCCAGCGCCTCGGTCTCCCGCTGGGCGATGCCGCTCGACGGCTCGTCCAGCAGGATCACGGTCGGTCGGTGCGCCACGAGGCACGCCAGGTCGACGATGCGCCGGGACCCGGTCGACAGCTCGTGCACGAACTTGGACCGGAAGGCGCCGAGCCCCAGCAGCTCGACGAGCTCGTCGACCCGCCGGCGCACCGCGGCCTCGGCGTCGAACACGGCCGGCAGGTGCAGCGCCGCCTGCAGCGGGTCGCGCACCTCGACCCAGCGGTCCAGCGCCACGGCGATGCACTGCTCGACCGTCATCGCCGGGAAGAGGCGGGCGTCCTGGAACGACCGGCCCAGCCCGCGGCGGGCCCGGGCGTCGGCCGACCAGCCGGTGACGTCCCGGCCGCCGAGCAGCACCCGGCCGGACTCGGCGGGCAGGAACCCGGACACCAGCTCGAACACCGTGGTCTTGCCGGCGCCGTTGGGGCCGATGATGCCGAGGATCTCGCCCGGGGCCACCGCGAACGTCACGTCGTCGACCGCCTTGACCCCGCCGAAGGAGCGGGTGAGCCCGACGACCTCCAGGGCCGGCGGCGCGGGCGCGGGAGGCGCGTCGCCGTTCCCGTCCCGGGCGGCGACCTCCTCTCGACCGTTGGCTGGCCCGGCCAGCCCGCCGTCGCCGATCGCCGGCGCCGGCGTACCCGCCGCGGCGGCCGCCCCGTTGCCGGACGACAGCCGAGCACCGGCCGCCGCCCCCTCCAGGAACACCGACCGCAGCACGTCCGGGCGTTCGAGCAGCTCCGCGGTCGGGCCGTGGAAGCGCACCTCGCCCTTCTCCATGAAGTACGCCTCTTCGGCCAGCGTGAGCGCCACGTTGACCGACTGCTCGACCACGACCACCGTCGTGCCCTGGTCGCGGATGCGCCGGACGATCTCCACCAGCCGCTCGACCACCACCGGCGCCAGGCCCAGGGACAGCTCGTCGATCATCACGAGCTTGGGCCTCGACAGGAACGCCATGGCCAGCGACAGCATCTGCTGCTGGCCGCCGGACAGGTCGGCCGCGGGGTCGGCGAGGCGGTCCCGCAGCGCCGGGAAGATCCCCAGCACCTCCTCCTGCCGCGCGGCCATCAGCTTGCGGGACCGGCGGTCCATCCACCCGGCCGTGCGCAGGTTCTCGGCCACGGTGAGCGACGGGAACGTCCCCTGCCCGCCCGGCACCAGCACCACGCCCCGCGGCGCTATCTCGTGGGCGGGGGCGTACGTGATGTCCCGGCCGTCGTAGATGACCGTGCCCTTGTTGGCGGGGACCAGGCCGGCGATGGCCTTGAGCAGCGTGGACTTCCCGGCGCCGTTGGTCCCGAGCAGCGCCACGATCTCGCCCTCGTCGACCTCGACGTCGACGTCGAACAGGACCTGCACGTCCCCGTAGCTGACGTTGAGGCCCCGGACCAGCAGCATCTTGGCCTCGCCCTGGCGCCGCTGGTGCAGCACTTCGGCCCGGGCGGCGGCCGCCGACCACACCTGGGCGATGTCCCGCTGGATCAGGTCCCCGGCCGAGGCGATGACGAAGCCGCCGATCAGGAACATGGGGATCATCAGCGTCATGCCCCAGCGCATCCCCCACGTGTCGCCGACCGTGGCGATCAGTGGGAGCGTGAGCATGCCGATCAGCACGAACACCGACCCCATCGAGAACCCGACCGAGCGGGCCCGCGGCGGGATGGCGATCGACAGCGCCGCCAGCACGCCCGGCAGCACGAAGGCCAGGCAGCCGCTGATGACCACGTTGGCCGCGATCGCGATCCACACGACGGGCGCCCAGGCGAAGATCAGCGCCGCGGCGGCCACGATGGCCATCGACCGGCCCAGCAGGCGGAACACGAGGCGGGGGTCCCGCGCGAACAGCTTCATGCCCATCCGGGCGCCGATCACGAGGCCGGCCAGCTGTGAGGGCCCCTCCACGAGGCCGACCACCCAGCCGCGGGCGGACTCGTCCAGCCCGAAGACGTCGAGGTAGAGGAACGAGCTGAAGATGGCGAACCCGGCCACGGCGGGCGTCAGGAACGGCAGCGTCCGGTAGATCCGCCGCAGGCTGTCGATCTGCCAGCACATGCGCCAGCCCTCGGCCAGGCTCGGCGCCTCCTCCTCGGTGTCGAGCGACTCGAGCGCGCCCGGCACCAGGCTGCGCTCCTGGCGGCCCCGCACCGGCTCGGGCAGCCGCCCGCCGATCAACACCAGGACGACCGTGGGGACGGCGAACACGAAGAACGGCGCCCGCCAGCCGAACGTCTCGGCCACGTAGCCGGCGCCGATGCCGCCGACGAGGGCGCCCAGAGCGTTGCCGGCCCGGTGGAACGAGAACACCCGGGGCCGCAGCTCGACCGCGTAGTAGTCGGCCATCAGCGACGTGTGGGCCGGCTCGATGACCGCCTTGCCGAGGTTCGACGCGGCCAGGAACACCGCCAGGACCCACAGGTTGGGGGCCAGGCCGACCAGCGTCGAACAGACCGCGAAGATCGCCCCACCCGCCATGGCCAGGCGGACCCGGTTGTGGCGGTCGGCCAGACCGGCGATCGGGACGGACAGGGCAAAGGCGGCCGCGAAGGCCAGCACGAACGGCAGGGTCACGCCGGCCAGGCCCACGCCGAAGTAGTCGGCGATCGTCGGCGCCACCACCGAGAACGAGCTGCGGGCCAGCTCGTCGACGGCGTTGAGGCCGGTGAGGATCAGCAGCGCCAGGGCGGGCCCGGTGCCGGTCAGGTCCCGGACCCACCGGACGGGGTGGGCCACCGCGGCCAGGAACCGCTCGTGCCAGGGGCGGGGGTCGACCGGCGGCGGGGTGAGCGCGATCACGCGTCGCCTCCCGCGGTCGCTGGCGCGGGCGCCGGCGGCGCGGGCTCGCCCGCGCTGGTTGCGTCGGCCGTCGCCTCGTCCCCGATGGCCGCGGCCCGGGCCTCGAACGCCTCCTCGGCCTGCGCCTCCAGCCGGGCCACGTCGGCTACCAGGCTGGGCACGACGATGTGGTGGCGGCGGGCGACCCAGCGGAGCCCCAGGTCACGGGCCCGGAACAGCGCGCCACCCAGGCCACCTGGCACCAGCAACAGGACGGCCAGCACCCCGATCGACGAGGCGAACAGCCGCCAGGCGTCGGCCAGGAACCAGTCTCCGCCCTTGAGGAAGAGCGCCCCGATGGCCGACCCCGTCACCGACCCCAGCCCGCCGACCACGGCGGCCGTGAACACCACCAGGTTGTCTTCCTCGGGGAACAGGCCGAGCGTGAACCGCCCGTTCTGCACGACCAGCAGCACGCCGGCGATGGCGGCGATGAACCCCGACAGCGCGAAGGCGGTGAGCTTGGCCCGCACCACCGACACGCCGTACGAGGCGGCCGCCCGCTCGTTCTCTCGCAGCGCGACCAGGACCCGGCCCGTCCGGCTGTTGCGGATGCCCAGCACCGCGGCCACCACGATGGCGAAGACGGCCAGGGCCAGGAAGTACAGGTCGGCCGGCTCCTCGACGTGCCACACGCCGAGCACCGGCCCCGGGTCGACCCGGCCCGCCGGCACCCACGGGAAGAACTGCGGGTTGAGGAAGTAGCGGGTCGTGGCCAGCGCGAACGCCAGGGTCGTGACCGCCAGGTACAGGCCCTGGAGCCGCAGCGCCGGCAGGCCGACGACCACCGCCACGAGCGCGCCGACGATCCCCGCCGCCGGCAGCGTCAGCGCCAGGTCCCAGCCCTGGCTCTCGAAGATGTGGGCGCCGAGCGCGGCCCCGATCGCCACGAACCCCATCTGGCCGAGCGACACCTGCCCGGCCCACCCGGTCAACACCGTGATC
Source organism: Acidimicrobiales bacterium (assembly GCA_035649475.1). Classification (GTDB taxonomy): domain Bacteria; phylum Actinomycetota; class Acidimicrobiia; order Acidimicrobiales; family VFJN01; genus ZC4RG19. The sequence goes on along the minus strand of DASRJM010000029.1, from coordinate 17,751 downwards.
GACAGGATGACCAGGGCGAACATGATCACCGCCGCGGCCTTGAGCGTGGCGCCCGGACCCAGCAGGGCGGGCAGCACCAGTAGCGCCGCGGCGGCCGCGGCCAGGCCGCCCCACCGGGCCAGCCGGACCTCGCTCCGGTCGGCCAGCTCCGCCGGCACCGGCCGGACCTCCCCCGCCACCTGCCACGACGACGTGGCGTCGGACGCGGCTCGGGTGATGTCCCGCCGGCGGATCAGCAGCGTCACCAGGATCACGACCGCCAGCACGGGAGCGACGACGAAGTCGCTGCCCAGGTCGAGGTGGAACGGCCCGATCGCCAGCTCGTCGTTCCAGCGGACGTGGGCCTCCAGCAACCCGAGCGCCATGGCGCTGGCCACGATCGCCGGCATGTCCGCCAGCCGTCCCAGCATCAGCGCAGCAAGGGCGCTGAGCAGCACGGTCAGCCCTACCGGCGACCCGAGCGGGATGCCGACGATCCCGGCCTGGAGGAACAGCGCCAGGAACGACAGCGCCGTGGCCACCATCCACACGACCGTGTGCAGCCGGCCGACGGGGATGCCGAGCAGCGACGCCCGGTCGGCCCGGTCGGCGGCGGCCCGCACGGCGATGCCGACGTGGGTGAACCGCAGGAACGCCGCCACCGCCACCACCGCCAGCGGTGCCAGCACCCACGCCTCCAGGTAGCCGCCGTCGAACACCAGCGGGGCCAGGTCCAGCCGCCAGTCGAACGGCACGTCGACGCGGGTGTTCAGGGGGTCCTCGCCCCACAGCCGGGGCATCATCAGCGAGGCGAAGGCCAGCAGCTGGGCGAGGCCGATGGTCGCCACGGTCAGGATCAGGCGGGGCGAGCGGAAGAACCGGCGGACGACGGCCAGCTCGACCACCGCGCCCACCACCAGCGCGGCCAGCAGGCCGAGGACCAGGCCCAGCAGGTAGCTGATGCCGGAGAAGACGATGAGGTCGAGGGCCAGCGCCGTGGGGACGAGGCCGAGGTCGCCCTGGGCGAAGTTGATGATGCGATTGGCCCGGTACACGAGCGCCATGCCCAGGGCCACGAGCGACGTGAGCAGGCCGAGCGTGAGGCCCTGCAGCACCAGCCCCCACAGGAACTGACCGTCGCTCCCGACGCTGGGGAACAGAACTTGCTGCGCGGCGACGATGGCGAGCGCCGGGCCGAGGGTGGTCAGCCAGCTGCGCGCCCGTCCGGGCACGCTCGTTGCTGTCACGCGAGGTCGCCCGGGCGCGCGGAAGCCACTCTCGTCGTCACGTCTCCCCCCGAAGTCGCTCGCGTGTGTCGTCCCGTCACGGGACCACTTGACTGGAAGTCAATAGTGGCACACCGCGGCGCGCCGATCACGGGTCAGCGCGGGGGAACCCGCCAATCGATCGGATCGCGGCCCGCCTCGGCCAGCGCCTCGTTGGCGCGGGAGAAGGGCCGGCTGCCGAAGAAACCGCTGGATGCCGACAGCGGGGAGGGGTGGGGCGACTCGATCACCACATGGCGGCTGCCGTCGACGAAGGCCTTCTTCTTGCGGGCTGACGCGCCCCACAGGATGAACACCACCCGCTCGGGCTTGTCGTTGACCGCCTTGAGCACCTCGTCGGTGAAGGTCTCCCAGCCCTTGCCCTGATGAGAGGCGGCCCGACCCTGGCGCACGGTCAGCGACGCGTTGAGCAGCAGCACGCCCTGGCGGGCCCAGCTGTCGAGGCAACCGTGGTTCGGCGGCGGGACGCCGAGGTCGGACTCCATCTCCTTGAAGATGTTCTGCAGCGACGGCGGCGGCGTCACGCCGGGGCGGACGCTGAAGCACAGCCCGTGAGCCTGGTCGGGCCCGTGGTACGGGTCCTGGCCGAGGATGACCACCTTGACGTCGGCATACGGCGTCAGGTGCAGGGCGGCGTACACCTCGTCGGCCGGCGGGTACACCACCGCACGGGCCCGCTCGGCGGCCACGTACTGTTGCAGCTCGGCCCAGTACGGCTTGGTGAACTCCCCCCGCAGGACCGGGTTCCAGTCGGTCTTCATCGGCGCCCATCCTGCCAGCCCCGCACGGTGCGGGGGACAGCTGGCACACTGGCGCACCGTGAACCGGGACCGACCCGAGCTCGAGCGGCTGCGCGCCATCTGCCCGGCGCTGCCCGAGGTGACGGAGCGCCTGAGCCACGGCTCGCCGGCGTGGTTCGTGCGGGGCCGCAAGACCGTGGACATGTACCTGGACGACCATCACGGGGACGGCCGGCTCGCCATCCGGTGCCTACCGGAAGGTGGCGCCCAAGAAGCTGGTCGCGCTCCTCGGCCGCGCCTGAGCGGATGATCAAGCTCGTCTTCGCCCTCCGGCGCCGCCAGGACCTGACCCGCGAGGAGTTCCAGACCTACTGGCGGGAGCACCACGCGCCGCTGGTCCGCTCCCACGCCGAGGTCCTCGGCATCCGCCGGTACGTGCAGGCGCACACCATGGCGGACGAGCTGCACGCCGCGCTGCGGGGGTCGCGGGGCGCACCGGACGCCTACGACGGCGTGGCCGAGCTGTGGTTCGACAGCATCGAGGCGCTCGGCGCCGCCGCCGTCTCCGATGAGGGGCGGGCGGCGGCGGTCGCGTTGCTCGAGGACGAGCGCCGGTTCATCGACCACGCCCGCTCACCGCTCTGGCTCGCCGAGGAGCAACCCGTCGTCGGGCCGACCGTGGGGAACGACGAAGCCCCAGGTCTGTGACCTGGGGCTTCATGGCTCGGGGGGGAGGACTCGAACCCCCAATAGCTGGACCAGAACCAGCTGTGTTGCCGATTACACCACCCCCGAACGGCGGAGCGACACCCTACCCGCCGGAGTCGTCGGATCGCACTTCGCCTTCGGCCGGTGCCTGCGTGGAAATGGTCGTGTCGAGCTGGTCCTCGACCTGGTCGTCGATGTCGACCAGCCGGTCGAAGCCGATGAGGCGGCCGAGCGACACCGCCGCGGTCTCCTCGGCGTAGTCGCGCAGGCCGCCGCCCTTCTGGCTGGGCGACACGGAGGCGTCGAGGCCGAGGTCGTCGGCGATGGCCTCGACCCGCAGGGCGTGGTAGCCGTCGGTCACCAGCACGACCCGGGTCATGTCCTGCTCGCGCAGGATGCGGGCCGCGGCCGCAAGCGATTCCCACGAGCTGGCGCCCTGGTTCTCACGCAGGATGACCGCGTCGGGCACGCCCTCGCCGATCAGCCAGTCGGCCCCGGCCGTCGCCTCGGTGCAGCGGTCGCCGGCCTGCTTGCCACCGGTCACGAAGATGCGCCCCGCCACCTGGCTCTCGTAGAGCTCGAGGGCGTGGGCCAGCCGCCGCTCCAGCACCGGCGACGGCCGGCAGTCGTACTGCGCCGCCCCCAGCACCAGGATGGCGTCGGACGCCGGGGCCGTGTCGCGGTTGCTGGCCAGCCACACCTGCACGAACGTCAGCACCAGGTAGCCGAGCAGGAGCGCGCCCGCCACCAGCAGGCCGCGCCACACCCAGCGCAGCACGGGCCGCCGGCTGTCCCTCCGGTCGGGCGTGCGGCGCTCCGACGGGCGCCGCAGCGTCGCGATCACAGCCGGGCCCGGGCGGCCCGTAGGCGTTCGAGCGTCCGCTCGCGCCCCAGCACCACCAACGACTCGTAGAGGGGCGGCCCGACGCTGCGGCCCGTCACGGCCACTCGTACCGGCCCTTGTGCCTTCGACATCTGGGGCTTTCCCTCCGCACCAACGAAGCCCGCCGCCACCGCGGCATCCGACAACGCGGCCGCCACAGCGTCGCGCTCCCAGGCGCAGTCGGCCAGCCCGCTGACGGCCGCGTCGAGCATCGCGGCCGCCCGGTCGCCCAGCTTCACGACCGACTTCCGCCACGACGTCTCGTCGAGCTCGATGTCGTCGGTCCGCAGGAAGTCCACCATCGGCTCGGCCTCGGTCAGCACGCGGACCCGCTCCTGCACGAGCGGGGCGATCGGTCGCAGCACCGCCTCGGTCGCCTCGCCGCCGGCAAAGAACGGACGCGCCCGGTCGAGGAACGTCTCGGTGTCGAGCGCCCGGATGTACTCCGCGTTGAAGTGGGAGAGCTTCCGCGTGTCGAAGAACGCCGGCGACGGGGTCACGGCGTCGAGCCGGAACAGCTCGACGATCTCGTCGAGCGGGCGGATCTCCACTCCGTCGGGCGAGCCCCAGCCCAGCGTGGCCATGTAGTTGACCATCGCCTCGGGCAGGTAGCCGCCCTCCCGGAACTCGGCCACCGACACCGCCGCGCCGCCCCGCCGCTTCGACAGCTTCTTGCGGTTCTCGTCGACCAGCACGGGCAGGTGGGCGAACACCGGCCGGTGGTCGAGCCCGAGCGCATCGCCGACAAGGAGGTACTTGGGGGTGCCGTTCAGGTGCTCCTCGCCTCGCACGACATCCGTGACGCCCATGTCCGCGTCGTCGACGACGTTGGCGAGCAGGAACGTGGGGATGCCGTTCGACCGCAGCAGGACGAAGTCCTCGATCTTGTCGTTGCCGAACGTGACCGTGCCCCGCACGAGATCGTCGAACGAGGTGGTGCCCTCGTCGGGCGCCCGGAACCGCAGCGCCGTGCCCGGCCCCTGGGCCAGCCCCCGGCCGCGGCAGTGCCCGTCGTAGCCCGGCGGGCCGCCGCGCTCGCGCGCCCGGGCCTGGACCTGCTCGGGCGTGCAGTCGCACCAGTAGGCCCGGCCCGCGGCCCGCAGCTCGGACGCGGCCTTGGTGTAGAGGTGGATCCGGTCGCTCTGATGGACGGCCTCGCCGTCCCACCCGAGGCCCAGCCACTCGATCTCGCGGAGGATGTCGTCGGTCAGCTCGGGCCGGTTGCGCTCGCTGTCGGTGTCCTCGATGCGCAGCAGCATCTCGCCGCCCCGCTGGCGCGCCACCAGCCAGTTGAACAGCACCGTGCGCGCACCACCGACGTGCAACCAGCCGGTGGGCGACGGGGCGAAGCGCAGACGGGGGACGGCGGCCGACATCGGAGATCAGGGTATCCGCGGGGTGTGACAACCCCGGGCGCGGCTACCGCGGCCGTCAGCGGCGTCCGGCGGGCTCGGACTCGGGCTGCGACTCGGGTTCGGGCTCGGATGCCGGCGCCGGCGCCGGCGGCGCGTCGTCGATGCCCAGCTCGGCCCGCAACTCGTCGAGCAGCGGGTCGGCGGCGTCCAGGTCGACCTCGTCCTCGAGGTCGTCGACCCCGACCCCCTCGGACTCGCCGTCGGCCGCGCCGGCGCCGACGCCGGCCGCGGCCTCCTCCCGGGCGGCCCGGGCGTCGCGCTCCGCCGCGGCCACCATGCCGTCGACCGGGGCCGCCAGCTCGGCGCACGCCTCGTCCACCGACGCCTGGAGCTTGGCCGCCTTCCGGACGCTGAGGGACGCCAGCCGGGCGACCGCCACCTGGGTCAGGCCGGCCACGTTGGCCGCGAGGGCGGACTCGACGCCCTGGCGGCGGGCGGCGATGGCCGGCAGCTCGGCCTCCAGGGCGGCCACCCGGGCCCGGGCGTCCCGCAGCCGGAGGGCGAAGACCCGGGCCGCCCCGGTCCAGCGGGCAGCGTCGGCCCGCTGGCCGCCCCGGGCCGACTCCTCGGCCCGCTCGAGCGCGCGCTTGGCCAGGTCCCGGGCCTCGGCGGCGGCGTCGGTGGCGTCCTCCACCTCGCCCGCCGCCTCGATGCCGCGGCGGGCCAGCGCCGCCGCCCGGACGCGCAGCTCGCGGTCACGGGCCCGCGCCGCGTCGATGGCCTGGGCGATCTCCCGGCGCACGTCCGCCGGGCGCAGCGGAACGTCGTTCGGCGGACCTGTCGGGGGGTTCCACATCGAATCAGTCACTCGTCACCGCCTGGTCGTGACGCACTGTGGCAGCCAGTCTACGGACGGCGGCGCGTCCGCTCGTCTATACCCACTACCGGTCGCCGCCCATGTGGTCCAGCAGCAGGTCGTTGAGCCGCACCGGCTCCTGCTCGGAGATCCAGTGGCCGACGTCCTCGAGCACCTCGAACCGGTACGGGCCCTTCACGAACTGGGCCGTCGCCTCCGCCGCCTCGCGTCCCAGCGCCGGGTCCTCGGTCGACCACACGAACATCGTCGGCGACGTGATGTCGCCCAGCCCGTCGATCAGCGACAGGTCGGCCGCCCGGTACCAGTTGAGCGCCGCGCCGAGGGCCTCGGGCGTGCCGAGCGCCTCCACGTACGGCGCCTCCCGCCCGGGCGGCATCCCGCTGGCGAGGAAGACCATGCGCAGGATCTGGGCGTCGTTCTCAAGGAAACGGTCCTGCGAGTCCGGCTCGCGGAAGACCTGCATGTAGCTGGACCGCTCGGCCTGGTCGCCGCCGATCTGTCCCGCCAGCGCCATCCCCATGGCGGCCGGGTGCGGCGTCGACAACACCGTCAGCGTGTGCAGCCGGTCGGCGTGACGGCCGCCGACCTGCCAGGCGATCGCCCCGCCCCAGTCGTGGCCGACCAGGTGGAAGCGTTCCATGCCGAGCGCGTCCGCCACCGCCAGCACGTCGCCGGTCAGCTCGGGCGTGCGGTACGCGTCGACGTCGGTAGGACGGGCCCGGGGCGAGTAGCCCCGCTGGTCGAACGCCACGGCCCGGTAGCCGGCAGCGTCCAGCGCCTCCAGCTGCTCGACCCAGGCCTGCGACGTCTGCGGGAAGCCGTGGAGGAGCAGCACCGCCTCGCCGCCCTCGGGCCCCGACGCGAGGGCGTCGAAGGTCAGGGGGCCCACCGCGATGTCGATGCGGTCCATCGGCTCAGACCATGAGCAGCCGGCGCCAGTCGGCCCGGTGGGCGTCGGCGACCTCGTCGGGCGACAGCCGCAGTGCGTCCTCGGGCACCCGATCGACGACCCGGCGCAGCTCGGAGTAGTGGAACGGGTTGGCCACCTCGGCGAACAGCGGCTGGCGGAAGGCGATCAGGTCGGGCTGGGCGTCGCCCAGGAACCCCCAGATCGTCAACGCCACCGTCATGTCCGGCAGGACCGGCGCCCGGCCGAACAGCGATGCCCGCTTGAGGGCGACCGCGCTGCCGCCGGCGAGCGCGTCCTCCTCCCGCTCGTCGCGGGCCAACGCGAGCTGGCCCTGGAACCGGCGGGCCAGCACGTAGATGTAGCCCTGGTCGGGCCCCTGCGAGCCGAGGTAGTTGCCGGGCTCGTACCCGACCGCCGAGTCGCCCGGTCGGTCGGGCCGCCACGAGCCGACGCCGAGCGGCGGCGACTCGTAGCTGCGGACCGGCTTCAGCGGCTGGAGGGGGACGTACTCGGGTGCGGCCACGGCCACACGCTAGGCCGCCCCCGTCACGCGGGTAAAACGTCCTCCTCGGCGTGCAGCAGGCCGTAGACCAGCGAGTCGACCAGCGCCTGCCACGACGCCTCGATCACGTTCTCGCTGACGCCGACGGTGGACCACGCCCGGTCGCCGTCGGTCGAGTCGATGAGCACCCGCACCACCGCGCCGGTCGCCGCCGCGCCCTCCAGGACCCGGACCCGGTAGTCGGTCAGATGGATGCGCCCGAGCAGCGGGTAGCGCCGGGTCAGGACCGACCGCAGCGCGGCGTCGAGGGCGTTGACCGGGCCGTTGCCCTCGCCCACGGCCACCAGCCGGTCCTCGCCCGCCCACACCTTGACCGTGGCCTCGGTGTCGATCATCGACTCGCCGTCGGGGATCGGCTCGCCGGCACGTGTCGGGTTCCGGTGGTAGGTCGTGACCCGGTAGCCCTCCAGCCGGAAGAACGGCTGCGACCAGCCGGTCGCCTCCCGCATCAGCAGCTCCAGCGAGGCGTCGGCCGCCTCGAACTGGTAGCCCTCGGCCTCCAAGTGCTTGAGCCGCTCGGACAGCTCGCCCGCCGAGCGGTCGTCGAGGGCGACGCCGAACTCCTGGGCCTTGAGCGACATGCCCGCCCGGCCGCCCAGGTCGGACACCAGCACCCGGGTGTGGTTGCCGACCACCGTCGGATCGACGTGCTCGTAGCTGGCCCCGCCGACCCGGCCGAGCGCCGAGGTGTGGAGGCCGCCCTTGTGGGCGAACGCCGAGGCACCGACGTAGGGGTCGGCGGCATGGGGCGGCAGGTTGACCAGCTCGGCCACGTGGCGGCTGACCGCGGTCAGGCGCTCGATGCGGCCGTCGGGCAGGCACTGCACGCCCATCTTGAGCTGGAGGTCCGGCACGACCGTCATCAGGTTGGCGTTGCCGGTCCGCTCGCCGTAGCCGTTCACCGTGCCCTGGACGTGCGTGGCGCCGGCCACGACGGCCACGACCGAGTTGGCCACCGCGCAGCCGGTGTCGTTCTGGGTGTGGATGCCGATCTGCTGGTCCGGCCCGAAGTAGGCCACGACCTCGCCCACGATCCGCTGGACCTCGTGCGGCAGCGAGCCGCCGTTGGTGTCGCACAGCACGAGGACCTCGGCCCCCTCGGTCGCGGCCGCCTCCAGCACCCGCAGGGCGAACTCGGGGTTGGCCTTGTAGCCGTCGAAGAAGTGCTCGGCGTCGAAGAACACCCGCTGGCCCTCGGCCCGCAGGTACCGCACCGAGTCGCCCACCATGGCCGCGCCCTCGTCGAGCGTGGTCCGCAGGGCCTCGGTCACGTGGAAGTCCCAGCTCTTGCCCACGATGCACGACGTCGTCACGCCGCTCCCCACGAGCGCGCCGAGCGTCGGGTCGATGTCGGCCCGGCCGAGCGGCTTGCGGGTCGAGCCGAAGGCCACCAGCGTGGCCGTCTGCAGGTGGAGGTCGGTGACGGCCCGCCGGAAGAACTCGGCGTCGCGGGGGTTGGCCTGCGGATAGCCGCCCTCGATCCAGCGGACGCCGAGCCAGTCGAGCTGCTCCGCGACCCGCAGCTTGTCCTCGACGGTCAGCGAGATGCCCTCGAACTGGGCGCCGTCCCGGAGCGTGGTGTCGAAGATGTCGACGGCCGCCGGGACCGTGGTGGGTGCCCCGTCAGCCGACATGCTCCACCCAGTCCTTGTACTGGTCGACCTGGCCGCGCACGGCCCGCCCGTACTCCTCGCCGATGGCCAGCGTCATCGGCCCGGGGGCCGGGATCTCGCGGTCGTCGACCGAGCTGACCGACGACACCTCGGCCGCGGTGCCGCACACGAACATCTCGTCGGCGATGTAGAGGTCGCTGCGGGACAGGTGGTCGAGCACGACCTCGAACCCGAAGTCGCGGGCGATCGCCATCACCGTGTCCTGGGTGATGCCCTCGAGCGCGCCCGCGGACAGCGGCGGGCTGATCAGCTTGCCGCGGCGGGCGACGAAGATGTTCTCGCCGGTGCACTCGGACACGAAGCCGGCCCGGTTCAGCAGGATGGCCTCGTCGTAGCCGGCCTTCAGCGCCTCGACCTTGGCCAGCGAGCTGTTCACGTAGTTACCGGTCGTCTTGGCGGACGGCGGCATGATGTTGTGGTCGTGGCGGGCCCACGACGAGATCTTCATCCGCACGCCCTTGGTGAGCGCATCGTCGCCGAGGTAGGCGCCCCACGGCCAGCAGGCGATGGCGACGTCGACCTCGCACGGCAGGGTGTTGAGGCCCATCTCGCCGTAGCCGTAGTAGGCGATGGGGCGGATGTAGCAGGACCCGAGCCCCGTCGAGCGGACCGTGTCCTTCACGGCCTGGATCAACTGCTCGACCGAGTAGGGCAGGTCCATCCCCAGGATCTGCGCCGACTGCTGCATGCGCTTCATGTGGTCGGTGAGGCGGAAGACGCCGGGGCCGTCGTCGGTCTCGTAGGCGCGGATGCCCTCGAACACGCCCATGCCGTAGTGGAGAGAGTGGGTGAGGATGTGGATGTTGGCCTCATCCCAGGGGATCAGCTCGCCGTTGAACCAGATCTTCTCGGTGGGCGTGATGGGCATGTCTGCAGATCCCCTCGTGATCAGACCCGAGCGGCGAGCGCGTCGCCGATCTCGGGGGTGGAGCCCGCCTGAGCCGACGGGTCGGCGCAGGCCTTGCGGATGCGGGCGGCGGCGTCGGCCTCGCCCAGGAACTCGAGCATCATGGCGGCGGACAGGACGGCCGCCGTCGGGTTGGCCTTGGCCTGGCCGGCGATGTCGGGCGCAGAGCCGTGCACGGGCTCGAACATCGACGGGCCGGTGCGGGCGGGGTTGAGGTTGCCGGAGGCGGCGAAGCCGATGCCGCCCGACACGGCGCCGCCCAGGTCGGTGAGGATGTCGCCGAACAGGTTGTCGGTGACGATCACGTCGTAGTCCTGCGGCCTCTGCACGAAGTAGATGCAAGCGGCGTCGACGTGGTTGTAGGCGGTGCTCACGTCGGGGTGCTCGGCCGCGACGTCGTCGAAGCTGCGCTGCCACAGGTCGCCGGCGAACGTGAGGACGTTGGTCTTGTGCACCAGCGTCAGGTGCTTGCGGCTGCGGGACTCGGCCAGGTCGAACGCGTAGCGCACGCACCGCTCGACGCCCATGCGGGTGTTGACCGAGCCCTGGGTGGCGACCTCGTGGGGGGTGCCCTTGCGGAGGACGCCGCCCTCACCGACATAGGGGCCCTCGGTGTTCTCCCGGATGACGGCCATGTCGATGCCGCGGTCGGGGTCGAGGAACGGCCGCTGGTTGATGTAGAGGTCGAGGTCGAACCGCATCTTGAGCAGCAGGCCCCGCTCGATCACGCCGGGGGGCACGTCGGGGGTACCGACCGCGCCCAGCAGCAGGGCGTCGAGCCCCCGCCACTCGTCCAGCACGCTGTCGGGCAGGATCGTGCCGTCCCGCAGGTAGCGGGCCCCGCCCAGGTCGTACTCGACGGTGTCGAGCTCGACGCCCGTGGCCGCCACGACCTTCAGCGCCTCGGCCACGACCTCGGGGCCGATGCCGTCGCCACCGATCACTCCGATCCTCGAATTCACTGTGTCTCCGATGTCCCGTTGTCCAAATTGGCCCTGAGAAACAAGAAACCGCCCACCCGGAGGCGGACGGTCGAGAGCGCACGTCGGGGGTCCGGCGTGCGCTACGTGATGATGATTACCGAGACGAATGACGCGGCCGGGCGGTTCATCGCCGGCAAGTGTTCACCGTCGCCGGAGGCGGCGTCAACTGGATCCGGCGGCGCAGGGCGATCAGCGCCCCCGGCGCGTGGCTCCGGCCGTCCTCGTGTGCTGCACCCGGGGCGACGCGTCCCGTTCCAGGTCATCGGCCCGCCGCTAACCTGGCTCGTCTATGGCACAGACCCAGCACCTCTCTCAGGGGGCGTACGACCGGCTGAAGGCCGAGCACGACGACCTGACGACGCGCGGCCGGGTCGAGATCGCGCGCAAGATCGAAGCCGCCCGCGAGCTGGGCGACCTCTCCGAGAACGGCGACTACCACGCCGCCAAGGAGGAGCAGGGCAAGATGGAGGGCCGCATCCGCCAGCTCGCCTACATGCTCGAGCACGCCGAGATCGTCGAGTCGGAGGGCGGCGACCAGGTGTCGCACGGCTCGGTCGTGTCGATCCGTTACGAAGGCGACGACGACGTCGAGCGCTACCTCGTCGGCTCCATCGAGGAGCGTCACGACGACCTCGACGTCATCAGCCCGTCCTCGCCGCTCGGCGAGGCGCTGCTCGGCTCCGCCCCGGGCGACGCGGTGACGTTCACCGCCCCGACCGGCGCCGAGCTCAAGGTCGAGGTCGTCGCCGTCGACTAGGTGTCGTGTCCGGGCCCTACGGCCGGACCAGCAGCGCCACCAGCGCGAAGTGGGAGGCGCTGGCGCCGACCACGAACGTGTGCCAGATCTCGTGGTAGCCGAACACGGCCGGCCGCGGGTTGGGCCGGCCGGTGGCCAGCACCACGGCGCCGACCGTGTACAGCAGGCCGCCCGCGGCCAGCAGGGCAAGCTCGACGCCGGAGAGGGTCGTCGCCAGCTGGGGTGCGGCCACGACGGCCAGCCAGCCCAGCACCAGGTACATGGTGAAGCCGACCGCCGGCCACCGCTCCAGGCGAAGCACGGTGATCACGATCCCCAGGGCGGCGCCGACCCACGACAGCACGAGCATGGTGATCCCCCAGGACGGCCGCAGCGCCAGCAGCACGACCGGGGTGTAGGTCCCGGCGATCAGCACGAAGATCATGCAGTGGTCGAGCCGTCGCATCACCTTCAGCGCTCGGGCCGACCACTGCCCCCGGTGGTAGGCCGCGCTGGCGCCGTAGAGCGCGCTGAGGCTGAGCGCGAAGATGGCCGCGCCGACCCGGGCCGCGACGCCCTGGGCCAGGGCCACGAGCGTGATGCCCGCGGGGATCGAGGCGAAGAAGGCCGCCTGGTGGAGCCGGCCCCGCAGCCGCGGCTTGGTGAGGTGCAGCCGGTTCATCGGCACACACTAAGGCCTACCCGGAAAATCCCGACCGAGGACAAGATCTGACCGCAAGCGATCGTACGGTGGCGGAGCCGGCGGGAACGGCCCCCGGCACGCAGCGAGACGGAAGGAAGCGAGCCGTGGACTGGAAGCTCGAGCTGGTTGGGGTGCCCGTGACCGACGTGGACCGGGCCAAGGCCTTCTACACCGAGAAGGCCGGCTTCGTGGCCGACCACGACCACCGTGTCAGCGAGGACCTGCGCTTCGTGCAGTGCACCCCGCCGGGGTCCGCCTGCTCGATCGCCTTCGGCACCAACATCTCCCCCATGGCGCCCGGCACGCTCCAGGGCCTCCAGATGGTGGTGCCCGACATCGAGGCGGCCCACAAGGAGCTGCTCGACCGGGGCGTCGACGTCAGCGAGATCTCGGACCTCGCCTGGGGCCGGTTCGTCTACTTCAGCGACCCGGACGGTAACGGCTGGGCGGTCCAGGAGATCCCGCGTCCGGGCTGATCGCCCAGCGCCTCCAGCACCTCGTCGAGCGCGGCCACCGAGTGGCCGCTGACGAAGGCGTCGACGTGCGGCAGGGCCGCCGCCATGCCGGCCACCAGCGGCTGGTACCCGGCGGCGGCCTTGCGGGGGTTGACCCAGACGACCCGGTGGGCCAGCCTCGACAGGCGGGCCATCTGCTCGCCGAGGTCGGCGGGGTCGCCGGTGTCCCAGCCGTCGGACACGATCACGACCACGGCACCCCGGGCCATGCCGCGGCGGCCGTAGCCGTCGAGGAACTCCCGCAGCGCCTCGGCGATGCGGGTCCCGCCGGACCAGTCGGGGGCGGCGTCCAGCGCCCGGCGGAGGGCCAGCTCCGGGTCCGTGGCGCGGAGCTGGCGGGTCAGACGGGTGAGCCGGGTGGCGAACACGAACGCGTCGGCCCGGGTCGCCCGCACCGCGCCGTGGAGCAGGTGGAGGTACGCCCGGGCGTAGGGCGCCATCGACCCCGAGACGTCGGCGATGAGGACAAGGTGGCGGGGGCGCTCGGTCCGGCGGCGGAACCGGCGCCGGGCGGGGTCGCCGCCGGTGGCCCGGGCCCGGCGGAGCGTGGCCCGCAGGTCGAGGCGGCGGCCCCGGGGGTCGGGCCTCGTGCGGCGGCGGGCCCGCCGGGGTGCGGCCGGCGGCAGGGCGGCCATGAGGTCGCCGAGCGCGGCGAGCTCGTCGTCGGTGAGGTGGGCGAAGTCGGTGCGACGGAGGCGCTCCTCGGCGCTGGCGGCAGCCAGCACGTCCGGCGTCCCGTCCCCGGCGTCGCCCTCCGCGCCGGCGGGGGCGGGGCTCGTGGGGTCGGCGCCGGCCGAGCCCGGGCGGGGCTCGCGGTCACCCGACCCGGCGCCATCGTCCGCCACCGCCGGGCCGCGGGGCGCAGCGGTGGCCGGACGGCGGGCCGGTGGTGGGGGCGGCCATTGCCCCCGCCAGTCGGCCACGTCGGCCAGGCCCCGGAACACCTGGCCGAACACCCGGTCGTAGGTCTCGATGTCGTCCCGCCCGGACAGCAGCGTGACCCGGCCCGCCCAGTACCACTCGTCGAGGTCGGCGGGCCGGACCAGCGAGACGGCGGTGGCGAACCGCCCGCTGCGCTCGGGGCTCACGGGAACGCCCGCCGCGTGCAGCAGCTGGCCGAAGGCACCCGTCAGCTCGGCCAGGTCCACCCGGTCGAGCGGGGCGTCCGCGTTCACCGGTCGGCCGCCACCCAGCCGACGCGCTTGCGGGCCAGGTCGAGGTCCTCCCGGTACTTGAGCACCGACCCGAGCGTCCGCTCGGCCGCGTCCGCGTCGAGGCGGTCGAGCCCCAGCAGACCGAGCGTCGCGACCCAGTTGATCGCCTCGGCCAGGCCGGGCGGCTTCTGGACGTCCAGGCTGCGCAGCCGCTGCACCGCGTCCGCCACCTGCTCGGCCAGCGTCGCGGACGCCGCCGGCACCCGCCGGCGGATGACCGCCACCGCCCGCTCCAGGTCGGGATAGTCGATCCAGTGGTAGAGGCAGCGGCGCTTGAGCGCGTCGTGGAGGTCCCGGGTGCGATTGGACGTCAGCACCACGACCGGGGGCACGGTCGCCCGCACGGTGCCGAGCTCGGGGATCGTGACGGTGGACTCGGCCAGCAGCTCCAGCAGGAAGGCCTCGAACTCGTCGTCGGAGCGGTCGACCTCGTCGACCAGCAGCACGACCGGGCGGGGGCCGGGGTGGCGGATGGCCCGCAGCAGCGGCCGCTCGACGAGGTAGTCGGGGCCGAACAAGTCGTCCTCGTCGAGGTCGCGACCGGCGGCCTCCGCCAGCCTGATGCCGAGGAGCTGCCGCGGATAGTTCCACTCGTACAGGGCCTCGGCCGCGTCGATGCCCTCGTAGCACTGGAGGCGGACCAGCGGCGTGTCGAGCACCCGGGCCAGCGCCTTGGCCGACTCGGTCTTGCCGACCCCCGCCTCGCCCTCGACCAGGAGCGGCTGGGGCATGCGGACCGCACAGAACAGCGCCGTGGCCAGTCCGAGGTCGGCGATGTAGTCGACGGCGTCGAGCCGCCGCCGCAGGTCGTCGACGTCGGCGATCTCGGCTTGTCGGTCGGCGGGCTCGCCGGGAGTGTCGGTCACGGCAGGTAGGCGCCCGGGTCGGCGGCGAAGGCCCGCAGGCAGCCGGAGCCGCAGAACCAGTAGCGCTCGCCCTCGTGGTCGAGGTGGAGCGCGGCCTCGTCGGCGACGACCGACATGCCGCACACGCGGTCGGTGGCGGTGGCCGGCGGCTGGGGCGTGCCCGCCGCGGCGCCGGAGGAGGCGGCCGGCCGGGCGGAGGGCCGGGGGCGCAGCGCCACGATCTCGGCCAGGATCGACAGCGCCACCTCGGCCGGCGTCCGAGCCCCGATGTCCAGCCCCGCCGGCGTGCGGACGGCGGCCCGGGCCGCGTCGTCGACGTCGAGGTCGGCCACGACCGCCGCGCCCCGCTTGGGGCTGGCGACCAGCCCGACGTACGGCACGCCCGCCCGGAGCGCGGCCACGAGCGCGTCCTCCTCGTCCCGGCCGTGGGACGCCACCACCAGGGCCGTGAGATCGGCGGGGACGCCCTGCACCACCTGGAGCCCGACCCGGGGGGCCAGGTCGGCCAGCGTGGCGGCGATGGGCGACTCCCCCACCACCGCCACTGTCGGCGCGGGCACGACCGGCTCGAGGAAGATCTCGAGCGTGCCGCCGGACAGGCACGGGTTCACGACGGTCAGCGCCCCGCCGGCCCTGTCCGGGCCGGTCGGGGTGCCTCCCTCCTCGGGTTGGATGCGCAGCAGGAGCGAGTCGCCGGAGTCGAGCAGCGACAGGCTCTGGGCCCGCACCGTCGCCTCGGCGCAGACCCCGCCGACGAACCCCTCGATGGTGCCGTCGGGCAGCACGACGGCCTCGTCGCCGGGCTTCGCCGACGTCGGGCGCTCGGCCCGGACCACCCGGGCGTGCACGAACGGCAGCCGCGCCCGCCGCAGCTCGTCTGCCCGGGCCGCGACCGCCGGGTTCACGCCGCGCCACTCACTGGCGCACCCTTCGGGATGCGCGCATTGAGCGATCGGCCCTTCGGGCCGAGCAACACACCGTGCTCATGGTTCGCTCGCTCTCGCTCGCTCACGAGAACGCCAGGTCCGTGCGGGCCGGACGGCCCTGCATGGCCAGCCACACCTGGGCCGGAGTCAGCGGCATGTCCGCGTGGCGCACCCCGAACGGCGCCAGGGCGTCGATCACCGCGTTCACGATGGCCGCCGGCGACCCCACGGTGGCCGACTCGCCGATGCCCTTGGCCCCGATCGGGTGGTGCGGCGAGGGCGTCACGGTCTCGCCGAGCTCCCACGACGGGCACTCGAGCGAGGTCGGCAGCAGGTAGTCCATGAAGGAGCCGCCCAGGCAGTTGCCGTCCTCGTCGAAGGCGACCGCCTCCATGAGCGCCATACCGACGCCGTCGGCCAAGCCGCCGTGGATCTGGCCCTCGACGATCATCGGGTTGATGCGGGGACCACAGTCGTCGACCGCGATGAACCGGCGGACGGACACCTGCCCGGTGCCCTTGTCGACATCGACCACGCACAGGTAGGCGCCGAAGGGGTAGGTCAGGTTCGGCGGGTTGTAGACGGCGCTGGCGTCGAGGTGGCCCTCCACGCCCTCGGGCAGCTCCAGGCTGCTGTGGGCCAGCAGGGCGATCTCCTGGATCGTCTTGCCCTGCGACGGGTCGCCCTTCACGTACCAGCGCCCGTGCTCCCACTCGAGGTCGTCGGGGCTGCACTCCAGGGCGGCCGCGGCCACGATGCGGGCCTTGTCCCGCACCCGGCGGGCGACGACCGCGGCGGCCGCGCCCGACACCGGCGTCGAGCGGGAGCCGTAGGTGCCGAGCCCGAACGGGGTCTGGTCGGTGTCGCCGTGGACCACCTCGATGTCCTCGGGCGGGATGCCCAGCTGGCTGGACACGATCTGGGCGAACGTCGTCTCGTGGCCCTGGCCCTGGGTCTGGACGCTGAGGCGTACGACCGCCTTGCCCGTCGGATGGACCCGCAGCTCGCAGCCGTCGGCCATGCCGAGGCCGAGGATGTCCATGTGCTTGCGGGGGCCGGCCCCCACGCCCTCGGTGAAGAAGCTGAGCCCGATGCCCATCAGCTCGCCCCGGGCCCGCTTCTCGGCCTGCTCGCGGCGTAGGTCGTCGTAGCCGGCGGTGTCGAGCGCCAGCTGGAGGGCACGTGGGTAGTCGCCGGAGTCGTACTCCCAGCCGGTCTGGGTCATGTAGGGGAACTGCTCGGGGCGCAGCAGGTTGCGCATCCGCAGCTCCGCCGGGTCCATCCCCAGCTCGGCGGCCAGCACGTCGACGATCCGCTCGACCAGGTACACGGCCTCGGTGATGCGGAACGAGCACGCGTACGCCACGCCGCCCGGCGCCTTGTTGCTGTAGACGCCCGTGACCTTGCAGTGGGCGGCGTCGAGGGCGTAGCTACCGGTGAAGATGTTGAAGAACCCGGCCGGGAACTTGGTCGGGTTGGCGCTGGCGTTGAAGGCACCGTGGTCGGCGATGACGTCGACCCGCAGCCCGAGGATGTTGCCGTCGCGGCTGGCGGCGATCTCGCCGTGCATGTGGTAGTCCCGGGCGAACCCGGTCGACATCAGGTTCTCGGACCGGTCCTCCATCCACTTCACCGGCTTGCCGGTCACGATGGAGCCCACGACCGCCAGCACGTAGCCGGGGTAGATCGGCACCTTGTTGCCGAACCCACCGCCGATGTCGGGCGAGATCACCTGGATCTTGTGCTCGGGCAGCCCGGCGACCAGGGCGTAGACCGTGCGGTGGGCGTGGGGCGCCTGGCTGGTGATCCAGGCGGTGAGCTTGCCCGTCACCTTGTCCATGTGCGCCAGCGAGCCGCAGGTCTCCAGCGGGGCCGGGTGCGACCGCGGGTACAGGATGTCCTGCGCGACGACGACCTCGGCGTTGGCG
>DASRJM010000028.1:0-29181 GCA_035649475.1 Acidimicrobiales bacterium | reverse complement strand
CACGCTGACAGCTCCCGCGTGGCGTGGGCCCGCCGCAGGTGGCGAGGACGTCGGGGCCCTTGGTGGACCCCACGCTCACTGTTAGTGTCGGCCTCCGGCCCGGTCTGGGGAAGGGGGTGCCAGCGCTGGCGCCCGTCAGATCTCGTCCCGACACACGGTTCGCCCGAGCCGTGACGTCACCATCGCGCCGGTGGCGCGCGCCGGGCCGGCGGGCGATCTGTGCCTGGGCCGGTGCCGTGATCGTCTGCGCCGCCGTGGCCCGGGTCGGGTGGGCGGCCTGGATCGCACACGCCGAACCGTCGGCGGTCCGGGACCCCGACACCCCCGGCTACCTGGCGCCGGCCCGCGCGCTCGTCGAGGTGGGGCGCTTCAGCATCACGCCGACCGACCCGATCCCGATGTTCATCCGCACGCCCGGCTACCCGGTGTTCCTGGGGTCGATCCTGTGGCTGACCGGCAGCGAGTGGGCCATCAGCGTGTTGCAGTCGATCGTGAGCCTGGTTGCCGTGGCGGCGGTGGTGTGGGTGCTGCGCCGGCTCATCGGCATGGCCACGGCACTGATCGCGGGGGCGATCGTCGCCATCGATCCACTGCAGTTCGTCGCATCGGGCACCCTCCTGACCGAGAGCCTGACGGCGGTCGTGCTCGCGGCGACGGTCGCTGTGGGTGCGGTCGTGTTCGCCGTGCGGCACCCCGCCCAGGTCCCGCCTGCCGCCGTGTTCGCGCTGGGCGTCCTGGCGGCGACCGCCGCGATGGTGCGGCCCACCTTCTGGTTCTACCCGGCCGTCATCGTGGTGCTGCTGGTCGGCCGCTTTCGACGGCTGCCGCGGCGCGCCCTCGCGATGCAGCTGGCCGTGTTCCTGCTTCCCGTGGCGGCGGTGGTCGGGGGCTGGCAGCTGCGCAACCAGTCCCAGGTCGGGTCGTGGCAGATGTCCGGGGCACAGAGCATCGTGTTGTACTGCGACGATGCCGCCCGGGTGGAAGCCGACCTGTCGGGTGAGCCCCTCGACTCGGTGGAGGACCGGTTCGGGTGCCCGTTCGAGGAGGACGACCTGAACACGGACTGCGAGCGGCGGGGCGGCTGGACCTGCTGGGTCCCGGATCCGGCCGCTGCGGGTCAGGGTTTCGACGAGCTGGGTCGCGAGGGGCGGGAGATCCTGGTCGACCACCCGGTCCAGACCGCCCGCGTCCTCGCCACGGGGCTGGCCCGCGAGGTCGCCGGGCCGGGGACCGACACCGTCGCACACTATCTCGACATCCATCCGTCGCCGGCCCTGACCGGGGGCCTTTTCGTGTGGAATGCCCTGGTGTGCGCCTTTGCCGCGTGGGGTGCGGTCGCCGGCTTGCGCTCACCGCACCGTGCCTTCTGGGCCTTCGTCGTGGCCACGGTCGCGTACGCGATGCTGGTGTCGGCCGGCGCGGCGGCGTACGCACGCTTCCGGACGCCCGTGGTCCCGCTGCTGGCCCTCCTGGCCGCCGTCGGTGTCCGGGACTGCGTGCAGCGCCTCCGCCGCCGTGCCCGACCGGAGGACGATCTGGCGTCGCGTCAGCGGACGAGCAGCGGGCGAAGGGTGCGGTGGGACACCTCGAGGCCGGCCTCGACCAACTCCTCGGTGCCGCCCCACACGGGGTCCTCGTGCTCGACCGACAGGACGCCGTCGAAGCCGCCCTCGTACATGGCGTCGACCAGGCGCACCCAGTCGACCTGGCCGAGGCCGGGCACGCGGTAGCGCCACCAGCCGACGTCCCAGGGGTCGTCACGCTCGACGGCCTTGCCGGGCCAGCCGTAGTGGTTGCGGCGGTCGGGGAACAGCTCGATGTCCTTCGCCTGGGCGTGGGGGATGCGGTCGACGTAGGGCCGTACGGCGGTGACCGGGTCGATGCCCATCCAGACCAGGTGGGACGGGTCGTAGTTGAGGTACAGCCCGATGCCGAACATCCACTCCCACAGCTCCGGGGAGTACGCGAGGTTGCCGGGGTACCCGTCCGGGTGCCAACCCTCCATCACGCAGTTCTCGACGATGATCTTGACTCCCCGCTCACCGGCCCCGTCGACCAGCGGGGCGAACACGGCCTCGGCGTCGGCCAGGTTCTCCCTCACCGACCGGCCCGGGTGGCGGCCGACGAACGTGCCGACCGTGGGGCAGCCCAGGTCGGCGGCGGCCTCGATGCACCGCAGGACGTGCCCGTTGATCGCCTCCCGCTCGGCGGGGTCGGGGTGGAGGTTGTTGTCGTAGTAGGCCAGCGAAGACAGCGTGAGGCCGCGGTCGGCGAACAGCCCGAGCACCTCGTCGTGGTCGTAGCGCTCCGGGTCGAGGTGGGTGGCGGTGAACGGGCGGTCGCCGAGCGCCGGCCAGGCGGCCACCTCCAGCGCCTCGTAGCCGTGGTCCGCCGCCCAGGCGGCGATGTCGCCGAGGGACCGCTTGGGCAGGCAGGCGGTCAGGAAGCCGAGCTTCATGTGCTCACCTCGATCCAGGACTGAGAGCGGGCCGATTCCAGCACCGCATCGGTGATCCGAGCGGCCCGCAGCCCGTCCCCGACGAGGGGCAGGCCCTCGGGCGACCCACCGCGGATGGCCGCGTACGTGTCGGCCACGAACAGGTCGAAGCAGCCGTCGTAGCCCTGGGCGTGGCCGGGCGGAAGCGTGACCAGCCGGGCGGCGTCGGGCGCCAGCACCGCCGGGTCGCGCTGGAGGATCTCGCCCCGCTCCCGGCGGCCCAGCCACAGCGTCTCGGCGTTCTCCTGGTCGAACGCGAGGGCGGCGTGCTCGCCGTCGAGCTCGAACCACAGCCGGTTCTTGCGCCCGGCCGACACCTGGCTGACCAGCATCGACCCGAGCGCGCCCTGGGCGGTCTCGAACAGGACAAGGGCGGCGTCCTCGGTGTCGACCGGCCGGCGCTCGCCGCCGGTGGTGGGCGCGCTGAACGTCGTGGTGGCGGCGGTCGACCGCTCGGGGACCACGGTGGCGGTGCGGGCCAGCAGCCGGGCGATGCGGTAGCCGGACACGAACTCGACGAGGTCGCACCAGTGCGAGCCGATGTCGGCGAAGGCCCGGGACGCCCCGCCCCGCGCGGCGTCGACCCGCCAGTTGACGTCGTCCGCCGTGAGCAGCCAGTCCTGCTGGTAGTGGCCGTGCAGGAGGTGGATCCGGCCGAGCTCGCCGGCCGAGACACGCGCCCGGGCCTCCCGGATGATCGGGTGGAACCGGTAGACGAACGGCACGGTCACGACCAGCCCGCTGGCCGCGGCGGCGTCCGCGATGCGCTGGGCGCCGTCGCCGTCGAGCGCCACCGGCTTCTCGCACACCACGTGCTTGCCGGCGGCCAGCGCCTTGAGGGCCAGCGGCTCGTGCAGGTGGTTCGGGGTGGCGATGTGGACGACGTCGATGCCGTCGGCCTCGACCAGCTCCTCCCCCGAGGCGAAGGCCTGCTCGGCCCCCAGCTCCTCGGCGGCCCGCTGCCCGGACGCCGGGGACGACCCGGCCACGCCGACCAGCCTGGCCCCGGCCAGGCGGGCCGACCGGGCATGGACCCGACCGATGAACCCGGTGCCGACGACCGCAGTGCGCAGCGCCTCCATGCTCGGGAACCTACGACGGACTTTGATTGGCTGACAAGCGTAAGTCGGCAACTTGTGTTCCAACTGTCATGACTTTGACCGTTGACCGAACAAAGCACGCCGTGGTACGACCCGCGGGTGACGCGTAGCCGGACGGTCAGCCCGCAGCTCCTCACGCCGGGCGTCCTGTTCCAGCTCGTGCGCGCGGACGAGGCCGACAGCCGGGCCGAGCTGGCCCGCACGACGGGCCTGGCCCGCTCCACGGTCTCCCAGCGCGTCGACGCCCTCCTCGGCCTCGGGCTGCTGGTCGAGCAGGGTGGCGGCGCCTCCACCGGGGGCCGGCCGCCCACCAGGCTCGCGTTCGACGCCGCCAGCGGCGTCGTGCTGTGCGCCGACCTCGGCGCCACCCACTGCCGCCTGGCCGTCAGCGACCTCGACTGCACGCTGCTGGTGGAGCGGCCGGCCGAGATGGACATCGCCCGCGGCCCCGACGTGGTGCTGGCCTGGGTCCAGGAGCAGTTCGCCGACCTGCTGGCCGAGGTCGGGCGCAGCCCCGCCGACGTCCGCGGCGTGGGCGTGGGCGTCCCCGGCCCCGTGGAGTTCGCCGCCGGCCGGGCCGTCAGCCCGCCGATCATGCCCGGCTGGGACGGCGTGTCGGTCCCGGCCGCCTTCGCCACCGCCTACCCCGGCGTCCCCGTGCTGGTCGACAACGACGTGAACGTCATGGCGCTCGGCGAGTACTGGACCAGCTGGCGCCACAGCGTCGACGACCTGCTGTTCGTCAAGGTCGCCACCGGCATCGGCTGCGGGATCGTGGCGGGCGGCGCCATCCACCGGGGTGCCGACGGCACCGCCGGCGACATCGGCCACGTCCAGATCCCCGACGCCGGCGATGCCTTGTGCCGGTGCGGCAACCGCGGCTGCGTCGAGGCCGTGGCCAGCGGCGGCGCCCTGGCCCGCGAGCTGCGCTCGATCGGCGTCGACGCCCACCACAGCCGGGACGTCGTCGCCCTCGTCCGGGCCGGCAACGCCCAGGCGCTGACGCTCGTCCGCCAGGCCGGCCGGCTGGTGGGCGAGGTCCTGGCCGGAGCGGTCAACTTCTTCAACCCGTCGGTCATCGTCATCGGCGGCGACCTGGCCCACGCCCACGAGCAGTTCTTCGCCGGGGTGCGGGAGGTCGTCTACCGCCGGTCGACCGCGCTGGCCACCCAGCACCTCCAGCTGGCCCGCAGCCGCCTCGACGACCGGGCGGGCGTCATCGGCTGCGCGGTGACCGTGGTCGAGCAGATCCTCTCCCCTGCCGCCATCGACGCGATGCTTGCCCCCACCGCGGAGGCGACCGCATGAGCGCGGTGCTGGAGGTCCGGGGCCTGGTCAAGGACTACCCGGGCGTCCGCGCCCTCGACGGCGTGGACTTCGCCGTCGACGCCGGCCAGGTCCACTGCCTGGTCGGCCAGAACGGCGCTGGCAAGTCGACCCTGATCAAGTGCATCGCCGGCCTGGTGATCCCGACGGCCGGCGAGATCCTCGTCGAGGGCGCTCCCCTGCCCCCCGGCGACCCGGCCGCGTCCCTTGCACGGGGTGTGGCCACGATCTACCAGGAGCTGGACCTGGTCGACGACCTCACCGTCGCCGACAATCTGTTCCTCGGCCACGAGCTGCGCCGGGGCCCGGTGCTCGACCGGGCCCGCATGCGGCGGGACGCCACCGCGATGCTGGAGCGGCTGGGCCACGGCTCGATCAGCACCCGGGCGCTGGTCGGCACGCTGCCGCCGGCCGACAAGCAGCTCGTGTCCATCGCCCGGGCCCTGACGCTCAAGGCCCGGCTGCTCATCATGGACGAGCCCTCCGCGGTCCTCGGCAGCCACGAGGTGGAGACGCTGTTCGGCGTGGTCCGCCGGCTCACCGCCGAGGGCGTCGGCGTCGTCTACATCTCCCACCGGCTGGAGGAGGTGGCGGCCATCGGCGACGTCATCACGGTGCTGCGGGACGGACGGACGGTGGCGTCGGCGCTCGACCCGGCGACCGGACGCAACGAGCTGATCACCGCCATGGTCGGCCGGCAGTTCGCCGAGGCGTTCCCCGAGCGGGACCCGTCGCGGGAGCTAGGACCGGTCGTGCTGCGGGTCGAGGGCCTGACGCGGCGCCCTGCGGTCCACGACGTCGACATGGAGGTGCACGAGGGCGAGATCTTCGGGCTCGGAGGTCTGGTGGGCGCCGGCCGGACGGAGCTGCTGCGGCTGATCGCCGGGGTCGACCGCCCCGATTCCGGCGCCGTCACGGTCGGCGACCACCTGCTCCCGCCGGGCCGGCCCGACCTGGCCATCCGGGCCGGCGTCGGGCTGGCCCCGGAAGAGCGCAAGACCCAGGGCCTGTGGCCCGGCTGGGACCTGGTCCGCAACGTGACCGTCGCCGACCTGCGCCGCTTCCGGCGGCGGGGTCTGCTCGACCGCAAGGCCGAGCGGGCCGAGGCCCAGCGCCACCTCCAGTCGCTCCAGACCCGCCCCGACGACCCCGACCGGATGGTCACCGAGCTGTCCGGCGGCAACCAGCAGAAGGTCGTGCTGGCCCGTTGGCTGCTGCGCAACTGCCGGGTCCTGCTGCTCGACGAGCCCACCCGCGGCGTCGACGTCGGCGCCAAGACGGAGATCTACCGCCTCATCCACACCCTCGCCGGCGCCGGCCTGGCCGTGGTCGTCGTGTCGTCGGAGCTGGCCGAGCTGGCCGGCCTGTGCGACCGGATCCTGGTCGTGGCCGACGGGCGGCCCACCGCCCTCGTCGACGGCGCCGGCGCCACCGAGGCCGACCTGCTGGCCCACGCCCTGCCCCACGACCAGGAGGCGACTAGCGCATGAGTACGGACGTCTCGCCCCCCGCCGACCTGGCGGCCGAGACCGCCGCGACAGCCCCAGAGGCCCGCGCCCGGCGCCGCATCCAGATGCAGGAGGCGGCGCTCCCCGTCGTGGTCGTGCTGCTGCTGGTGGCCGGGACCATCGCAGACCGCGAGCAGTTCCTCACCAGCGACAACATGCTCACGGTCCTCACCCAGGCCAGCGTCACCGGCGTCGTGGCCATGGGCATGACCTTCGTCATCGCCACCGGCGGCATCGACCTGTCGGTCGGCTCGGTGCTGGCGGCGGCCGCCATCGCCGGCGGCCTCGTCGGTGAGCAGCAGTCGCTGCCGTTCATACTCGGCGCCATCGGGTTCGGCGTGCTGCTGGGCCTGATCAACGGCGTCGCCATCGCCTACGGGCGCATCGTGCCGTTCATCGCCACCCTGGCGATGTTCGCGGGCGCCCGGGGCCTGGCGCTGTGGATGAGCGACAAGACGCCGATCAGCCTGCTCGACCTCGACGTGGTCCGGGACCTCGGCCGGGGCAAGGTCGCCGGCATCCCCAACGCCGCCATCGTGTTCGTGCTGGTGACTACGGGCGCCTGGGTCCTGCTCAACCGCACCCGCTACGGGCGCCACGTCATCGCGGTGGGCGGCAACCGCGAGGCCGCCCGCATGGCGGGCATCCGGCTGCGGCCGATCATCACCAGCGTCTACGCCCTGTCCGGGCTGTGCGTCGGCATCGCCGCCGTGCTGCTGTCCGGGCGCCTGGGGAGCGCCTCGCCGGTGGCCGGCAACCTGCTGGAGCTGGACGCCATCGCCGCCGTCGTCATCGGCGGCACGAGCCTGGCCGGCGGCCGGGCGACGATCGTCGGCACCTTCCTCGGGGTCATCACGTTCGGCCTGCTCTTCAACTTGCTGAACCTGCTCGACATGCCCACGGAGCTCCAGCAGCTCTCCAAGGGCGTGATCATCCTCGCCGCCGCGGCCCTGCAGCGCCGGGACGGCTGAGCACGGACGGCCATCGTCCGGGACACAACAGGGGGACAATCCACATGTTCAACAGACGACAGCAACGGCTCATCGGGCTGGTCGCCGTGGTCGCACTCGGGATGGCCGCGTGCGAGAGCGGTGACGACGACTCCGACGAGGCGAGCGACTCCGGGTCGGCGTCCGCCCCCGCCGAAGGCGGCGGCTCCGTCGAGGAGGGCGAGACGATCAAGATCGCCTTCAGCGCCCCCGGTGCCGACCACGGCTGGCTGGCCGCCATCACCGAGAACGCCGAGGAGGAGGCCGCGCAGCACGACGACGTCGAGTTCGTCCTGCTGGAGGGCACCAACGACTCGGCGGCGCAGGTGTCGCAGGTCGAGCAGCTCATGGCCGAGGACCCGGACGCCCTGATCATCCTGCCCCACGAGGGCGACCCGCTCACTCCGGTCGCGCTGGAGGCCATGGAGCAGGGCATCCCGGTCATCAACGTCGACCGCGAGTTCTCCTCCGAGGGCGCCTACCGGACCTGGATCGGCGGCGACAACTACGGCATCGGCGTCTCGGCCGCCAACTACCTGGCCGAGCAGCTCGACTGCCAGGGCAACGTGGTCGAGATCCAGGGCCTGGCCGGCATCTCGGTCACCGAGCAGCGGACCGCAGGCTTCGCCGACACGATCGAGCAGCTGTGCGGCGACGGCATCACGATCGTCGCCCAGCAGCCCGCCGACTTCCTGCCCGACGTCGGGCTCGAGGTGATGGAGACGATCCTCCAGGCCCAGCCGCAGATCGACGCGGTGTACACCCACGACGACGACATGGCCATGGGCGTCGTGTCCGCCATCGAGAACGCCGGCCGCGAGGACGAGATGATCCTCACCGGCGCCGGCGGGTCCCGGGACGCCATGGAGCGGATCCAGGAGGGTGGCCTGTACGCGGCGACGTTCCTCTACAACCCGTCGATGTCGGCGTCGGCCGTACGGGTCGCCCGGCTCATCGCCCTCGGCGAGGGGTTCGAGGAGCTGGCCGAGCCCGAGGTGCCCAGCCGCATCGAGCTGCCGGCGTCCACCGTCACCCAGGAGAACGTCGACGACTTCATCGACCTCGGCTTCTGACCCGGCGCTGACCGCGGTGGTGGCCCGGACGGCGCTGTCCGGGCCGTCACCACGCGTCAGGTCCCGACGGGCGCGGTGGTGGCGGCGTCCCAGTGGCGGAGCCGGCGGCACCCGCTCACGAACGCGTCGACGCTGCCGGCGTCGGACAGGGGCAGGAACCCCTCGCCGGGCGAGGCGTCCACGCCGGCGGCCTCCAGCAGCGGGGCGGCGGTCCCGGCGTGGCCGACGTACTTGTGGTGAGCGACCGCGTCGGTCACGAAGTCGCGGGCGGCGGGGTCGGCGGCTAGCGCGGCGGCGCCCTCCTGCGACGGTAGCAGGGCCACCGCGTCGAACAGCACCGACGGCCCGCCGCCCACCTTGTGGTTGGCGGGGATGCGGTCGCCGTTCTCCCCGGCGATGCCGGCCACCGTCGGGGCGACGAGCTCCAGCAGCGCGCCCTCCTTGTCCAGCGCCGACCGCAGCGTGCCGAGCAGCTCTAGGTCGGTGCCATCGGTGACCAGCACCCCGACCTTGCGGC
Organism: Acidimicrobiales bacterium; assembly: GCA_035649475.1. Lineage (GTDB taxonomy): Bacteria > Actinomycetota > Acidimicrobiia > Acidimicrobiales > VFJN01 > ZC4RG19. The sequence continues at coordinate 20,171 of DASRJM010000028.1, read as the reverse complement.
CGGCGAAGCTCGTCGGCCCGTTCAGCACGATGCTAAGCGCGGGCGACGGCGCCAGGTCGTCACGCGGCGGGCGAGCTGGCTCCAGGGGCTCGGGCAACGGATCGAGCCCGAGCCCGGCGGCGACGCGGCGGGCGAGCCCCTCGTCCACGTTGCGCAGGCCCGCGACCATGCGGGCCCGGATGCGGGGTGTCTCGACCTTCGACAGCTCGAACGTGAACGCCTCGGCGATGTGGGCCTGCTCGACCTCGGTCTGGCTGCGCCAGAACATGCGGGCCTGGCTGTAGTGGTCGGCGAAGCTGTCCGGGCGAAGGCGACGCTTCTCGCCGGCGTCCGCGCTCGGGAAGGTCACGAACCCCGCGACCGGATCCTCGCGGGGACCACCGCCGGGCGGGTCCCACGAATTGGGCTCGTAGTTGGCCCGACCGACCGGGTTGGTCATGGCCATGTGCCCGTCCTGCTGGAAGTGGGCGACCGGACACTTGGGGGCGTTGACCGGCAGGTGGGTGAAGTTGGGGCCGCCGAGGCGCTTGAGCTGGGTGTCCAGGTACGAGAAGTTGCGGCCCTGGAGCAGCGGGTCGTTGGTGAAGTCGATGCCGGGCACGACGTTCTGGGTGCAGAACGCCACCTGCTCGGTCTCGGCGAAGAAGTTGTCCACCGTCCGGTCGAGGACGAGCTTGCCGACGCGGCGGACCGGGACCTCCTCCTCGGGGACGATCTTGGTCGGGTCGAGCACGTCGAACGCGAAGCGGTCGGCGAAGTCGTCGTCGAACAGCTGCAGGCCCAGCTCCCACTCCGGCGGGCTGCCCTTGGTTATGGCGTCCCACAGGTCCCGGCGATGGAAGTCGGGATCGGCGCCGTTGATCTTCACGGCCTCGTCCCACACCACCGACTGCATCCCGCCGAGCGGCTTCCAGTGGAACTTCACGAAGGTGGAGCGGCCCTCGGCGTTGACGAACCGGAAGGTGTGGACGCCGAAGCCCTCCATGAACCGAAACGACCGGGGGATGGCCCGGTCCGACATGACCCACAAGAGCATGTGGGTCGACTCGGGCATGAGGGACACGAAGTCCCAGAAGTTGTCGTGCGCCGACTGGGCCTGGGGGAAGCCACGGTCGGGCTCCTGCTTCACCGCGTGGATGACGTCGGGGAACTTGAGCGGATCCTGGATGAAGAAGACGGGGATGTTGTTGCCCACCAGGTCCCAGTTGCCCTCCTGGGTGTAGAGCTTGACGGCGAAGCCGCGAACGTCGCGGGCCAGGTCGAACGAGCCCTTGTTGCCGGCCACCGTGGAGAACCGGACGAACGCCGGCGTGCGCTTCCCCGCCTCCTGGAACGGGTCGGCCCGGGTGATGTCGGCCAGCGACTCGTAGGCCTCGAACCAGCCGTGGGCGCCGAACCCGCGGGCGTGGACGACCCGCTCGGGGATGCGCTCATGGTCGAAGTGGAAGATCTTCTCCCGGAAGAAGAAGTCCTCGAGCGCGCCCGGGCCCCGCTCCCCGACCCGCAGGGTGTTCTGGTCGTCGGGCACCGGGATGCCCTGCTGGGTGGTCATCGCCGGCACGTCGCCGCCCGCGGTCTGGTGCGTCTCGCCGCCGTTGCCGCGGTGCGTCGGATAGGGCGTGCCGTCCAAGCTGTCGCCGTTCGTGCTCACCGTCGGTGTCCTCCCGGGATCGCGGATGCCTCCGACGGTCACCTACCCGCACTCCCCGCGTTCACCCGCGGGTTTCAGGGGACGGCGTCAGGACTGCTGCAGGACGACCCGGGCGACGTTGAGCCGGGAGTCGGTGCCGGTCCAGGCGATGGCCACGCGGCCGGCGTGCTCGCAGAGGTGTTGAGCCGGGTGTCGGTCCGGTCCACGCGTGGTGCACCCGGTCGCCGTCGACGGCCAGCGCCGGCGTCGTCGCCGTCGTCCCCTTCAGGACCACGTGGTCGTCGAATCCCGCCACGACGGTCAGAACCCATGCCTGGGACGCGGCGACATCGGGTAGAGCCTCGGTCGTGGTCGACACCTCCAGGTACGCAGCCAGCTTCGCCATGCTCGACAAGGACGGCGACGGTCGCGTGAGCGCCGCCGAGTTCAAGGAGATGATGGACACGCTCGGCGTGACCTTCACCGACGAGACGGCGGCCCGGGCGATCGAGCTGATGGACGCCGACGGCGATGGCCTGGTGACCCTCGAGGAGCTGGCCACCTACATGAGCACCCCGGGAGCCGCTCAACCGTCCTCCCCGGACTGAGCGTCGGCGATGCGGCGCAGGGCGCGGCGCAGCGCCACGAGCCCCCGCCGCCCGAGCAGCACGGCCAGGTCGTCCTCGATGCCGGAGATGGTGTCGTAGGCGTCCTGGACGCCCTGGTAGCCGAGGTCGGTGATCGTGATGAGCTTGGCCCGGCGGTCGGTGGGGTCGGGCTCCCGCGTCAGGTAGCCCTTGGCGACCAGGTCGTCCACCAGCTCGCCCATGGCCTGGGCCGTCATGTTGGCCCGCTCGGCCAGGGTCGACAGCCGGGTCCCCTCGCTGTCGATGTTGCCGAAGACGGCCGCGTGCGCCGTGCGGACCGGATGGCCGGCGGCGACGAGGCCCTCCGTGATGCGGCGCTGGAGCCCCGATGCCGCCTGCACCATCCAGTAGGTGGTGTTGTCCTCCGGCTCGCGCCGCGGGGGGCGGCTTGACATCGCTCAGGCTCCCTTACTATTTTACTCAGGCAGCTTGAGCTTATGGCCAACGGCGGACGAAAGGCGCGGCACGATGTCCATGATCGACGTGGCCCGGGAAATGGCCCCCGTGTTCTCGGCCCGCGCGGCCGACGGGGAGGCGGAGCGCACCATGCCCGCAGACCTCGTCGCTCTGGCCCGGGCGGCCGGGCTGTTCGGCATCGCCGTGCCCCGGTCGCTGGGCGGCCTGGAGCTCGATCCCCGGACGGTCCTCGGCGTCGTCGAGGAGATCAGCAGGGCGGACGGGTCGGCCGGCTGGACCGTGCTCATCGGCAACGCGACCGCCTTCTTCGCCTGGCTGGACCCGGCGGCCACGAAGGAGATGCTGGGCGACGAGCCGGGCGCAGTGTCCACGGGCGTGTTCGCACCGTCGGGCCGGGCGGTGCCGGCCGGCGACGGCCACCTCATGCTCGACGGGCGGTGGTCGTTCAACAGCGGCTGCGTGCACGCCGACTGGTTCCAGACGGGGTTCATGGTCATGGACGGCGACGAGCCGGCCCGGCGGCCCGACGGCCGGCCCGACTGGCGCTTCGCCTACTACCGGCGGGAGCAGGCCGAGGTGATCGACACCTGGCGGTCGACCGGGCTGCGCGGCACGGGCAGCCACGACGTGGCGGTGCGGGGCCTGCGCATCCCCGAGGCCCACACGGCCATGCCGTTCCACGATCCGCCCCGCCACCAGTCCGACCTGCTGGAGCTGGGCTTCAGCGCCTTCACCGCCGTCCTGCTGGCCGGCTTCCCGCTCGGCGTCGCCCGCCGCGCCCTGGACGAGATCGTGGCCCTGGCCCCGACCAAGCGGCGCCCCCACCTCGACGGCACGGTGGCCGACGACCGCCAGGCCCAGCTGGCGATCGGGCGGGCCGAGGCCAGACTCCAGAGCGCCCGGGCCTTCGTCCACGATGCCTTCGGGCGAGCCTGGTGCACGATCGGCGCCGGTTCCCCGGCGACGCCGCGGGAGCGGGGCACGATCCTGCTGGCCACCCAGCACGCCATGGAGGCTGCGGTCCACGCCGTCGACGCCGCCCACCTCCTGGCCGGCTCCACGGCCGTCGCCGACGACCACCCCCTCGCCCGCTGCCACCGCGACATCCTCACGGCCCGCCAGCACGTGGTCTTCTCCGGCGAGCGCTTCGCCGAGTACGCCCGCGAGCGCCTGGGCCTCGCCGCCTGAGGACCGGCTACGGCGTCGTCAGCAGCTCGTCGACGCGGGCGAGGCGCTCGTCGAGGGTCGGGGTCATCGCGACCGCGGCGTAGGCGTCGGGGTCGTTGTCGCCACCGAGCGGGATGGGCTCGAACCACAGCGGGGCCGTGGTGATGTCCAGCGTCTCGACCACGCCGGGGTCGTCGCGCAGCTTCACGAGGGCGCGGCGCAAGGCCTCGGGGTGGCGCGTCGTGGCCACGGCCAGGGCGTCGGCGCCGAAGTCGGCGTCGCGCAGCGCCCGGTGGCGGACGATCTCGGCCACCACCATCGTGGGGAACGAGATCGCGATCCATGGCCACGTCGCAGGGTTGTGTGACCCGGAGACCGCCCCCTCGTGCAGGGCGATCGCTTCGCCGGCGTACGCCATCGCGACCGTCTGCATGGCGGTGTCCCAGCGGCGGACGGCCCACAGCTCCGCGGCCAGCACGGCCTCCAGCTCGTCGCGGGTGAGCTTCCGCACCAGTCCCGCGGTGACGACGATCGTCGTGGCCTCGGGGCGGCGACCGACGGCCAGGGCGTTGGGCGCGTCGTCCGCGGCCAGTGCCGCGCGGACACGCGGCAGTCCGACCGCGATAGCGAGCTCCTGCAGCAGGTTCTCCACCACCGGCAGCTCGCCCGGCAGGATGAGGACCGCCCCCACGCCGTCGAGCGTGCCCCGATCCATCGAGCGGAGGTCCTTGATCACGTGCCACAGCGCCAGGACACCGCCCGCCGCGAGGCAGCCGCCGACGAAGACGAGGACGTGCAGCTCGCTGTCGTAGGCTGCCTTGCCCGTGATGGCGGCGAGGATCAGGCCGAACAGCACCGCGCGGTTCACCACCGCCACGACGGTGAGCACCGCGATGCACCGGCGGTTCCGCCGCACCACCTCCTCCACCAGCACGCCGCGAGTGTCGCAAGTCGGCGGCGGGTCGGTCACTCGGTAGTGGCGCCACGCCTGTACGTAAGCTGGCGCGCGACTTCGTCGATCGGGGGGTCGGTCATGACGCGCAGATCGGTCGTGCTCGCGGTGGTCCTGGCGTTGGTGGCGACGGCGGCTGCCGTGGCCGGGCCGGCCGGCGGGGCGGGGGCGCAGGCCGCGCCCGCGACGGTGACCGTGGCCGGTAGCTTCCAGAGCGAGCTCGGCTGTCCCGGGGACTGGCAGCCCGAGTGCCTCGCCACCCAGCTCAGCCCCGGGGCCGACGACGGGGTGTGGCAGGCCACGTTCACGCTGCCCGCCGGGTCCTGGGAGTACAAGGCCGCGCTCAACGGCACCTGGGACGAGAACTACGGGGCCGGGGCCGTGCGGGACGGGCCCAACGTCACCCTCAGCCTGGCGGCGCCGACCGCGGTCACCTTCCTGTACGACGGAACCACCCACTGGGTCGCCGACGACGCGGGGACCGTGATCGCCACCGTGCCGGGCAGCTTCCAGAGCGAGCTCGGCTGCCCCGCCGATTGGGACCCGGCCTGCCTCCGCTCCTGGCTCCAGGACGCCGACGGCGACGGGATCGGTCGCTTCTCCACCGATGCGCTGCCGCCCGGCGACTACGCCGCCAAGGTGGCCATCGACCAGGCCTGGGACGAGAACTACGGCGCGGGCGGGGTCCCGAACGGGCCCGACATCCCGTTCACCGTCGGCACCGCCGGTGACGTGGTCACGTTCGCCTACGACCAGGTCACCCACGTCCTCGAGATCAGCGTCGTGCCCGCCGAGCCGGTCGACGACGCCGCCCTCGTGCGCGAGCCCGTGCGCCACCCGTTCGTCGACGAGGTCCTGTACTTCGCGATCCCCGACCGGTTCGCGGACGGCACGACCGCCAACAACTGCGGCGACTTCCCCGGCGTGTGCGTGGCCGACGACACCCAGGAGAACGTGCTCACCCACGGCTACCTGCCCAGCGACAAGGGCTACTACCACGGCGGCGACCTGGCCGGCCTGCGCCGCAAGCTGCCCTACCTCGACCAGCTGGGGATCACCGCGGTGTGGGTGGGCCCGATCTACGCCAACAAGAGCGTCCAGCCCGACACCACCAACCTGTACGGGCACTCCTCCGGCTACCACGGCTACTGGATCCGGGACTTCCTGCGGGTCGACCCCCACCTCGGCACCAACGAGGAATTCGCCCGCCTGGTCGACACGGCCCACGACCGCGGCATCAAGGTGTTCATGGACATCGTCACGAACCACACCGCGGACGTGATCCAGCTGGAGGGCAACGCCGGCTACCGCAACAAGGACGCCTTCCCCTACACGGACACGGCGGGCCAGCCGTTCGACGACTCGGACTTCGCCTTCTCCGGCCAGGACGACTACTCGTTCCCCGAGGTCGGCCCGTCCTCGTTCCCCTACACCCCGGTCGTGCCCGCGGGCGAGGAGGCCAGCAAGAACCCGGGTTGGCTCAACGACCCGCTGCTGTACCACAACCGCGGCAACACCAGCTTCTCGGGCGAGAACTCGCTGTACGGCGACTTCTTCGGCCTCGACGACCTGTGGACCGAGCGTCGCGAGGTCGTCGAGGGGATGGTCGACATCTACTCGTTCTGGATCGAGGAGTTCGGCGTCGACGGCTTCCGGATCGACACGACCAAGCACGTGAACATGGAGTTCTGGCAGGCGTTCGGGCCGGACATCCTGGCCGCGGCCGAGGCCCGCGGCATCGGCGACTTCTTCGCCTTCGGCGAGGTCTTCGACCAGCAGTTCGGGTCTCGGTTCATGAGCCAGTTCTCGACGACCGGCCGGCTCCAGTCGACGATCGACTTCGGCTTCCAGCTGGCGGCACGGGGCTTCGCCTCGCAGGGCGCGGCGACGAACAGCCTGCGGGACTTCTTCGCCACCGACGACTGGTACACCGACGCCGACAGCAACGCCTACGCCATGCCGACGTTCCTTGGGAACCACGACATGGGCCGCATCGGTCACTTCCTCCAGCGGGTCGACCAGCAGGGGGCGACCGACACCGAGCTGCTGGCCCGGTCCCAGCTCGCCCACGCGCTCATGTTCTTCGCCCGCGGCCAGCCGGTCGTCTACTACGGCGACGAGCAGGGCTTCACCGGCGACGGCGGCGACAAGGACGCCCGCGAGGACATGTTCGCCAACCAGGTGCCGGTGTACGAGGACAACGACCTCATCGGCACCGACGAGACCACCTCGGACGACAACTTCGACCGCGACCACCCGCTGTACGAGTCGATCTCGCGTCTGTCCAACCTGGATCAGCGCCACCCCGCGCTGCGCTCCGGCGCCCAGATCCACCGGTACGGCAGCGACGGCCCGGGGATCTACGCCTTCTCCCGCATCGATCGCGACGAGCGGGTCGAATACGTCGTCGCGCTCAACAACAGCGAGGCGCCGGCCTCCGCCGAGGTGCCGACGTACTCGCCGGCCGGGGGGTCGTACCGGCTGATCTCGCCTCAGCCCGGCACCGGCGCCCCGGTCGCGGCGTCGGCCCGCACGACCGCCAGCGGGGCCCTGCCGGTCACCGTGCCGGCCCTCGGCTACGTCGTCTACAAGGCCCGTGAGCCGGTGCCGGCCAGCGACGCGGCGCCCGGCGTCGCCATCACCGGCCTCGACCACGGCGACACTGTCGAGCTGGGCACGACCACGATGGACGGCCACGACGTCCTCGACCGCGTCGAGGTGGCGGCCGAGCTCGACGCCGCGGCCTTCGCCGAGGTCACGTTCGCGGCCCGGGTGGACGGCGGCGAGTACGTCCCGATCGGGACCGACGACAACCCGCCCTACCGGGTGTTCTGGGACGCGAGCTCCCTCGCCGCCCAGCCGGGCGCCCGGGTGTCGTTCCGGGCCATCGTCAACGATCTGTCCGGCCACCTCGCGGCCGACGAGGTGGTGAACGTGGGCGTCGAGATCACCGAGCCGACCCCGCCGTCCACGCCCTACGCGGTGGTGCATTACAACCGCCCCGCGGGCGACTACGGCGACCACACGACCGGGAGCTCGGCGGACTTCTGGGGTCTGCACCTGTGGGGCGACGCGATCGCGCCGTCGGAGGTGACCGACTGGACCACGCCCAAGCCGTTCCTCGGCGAGGACGGCTACGGCCGGTTCGCGTTCATCCGGCTCGCCAACGACACCAGCCCGGTGAACTTCATCGTCCACCGGGGCGACACCAAGGACCCGGACAACAGCCCCGACCGCAGCTTCGACCCCGCCACCACGCCCGAGATCTGGCTGCGCCAGGGCGATCCGACCATCTACACGTCGCAGGCCGAGGCCGAGGGCCACGCCACGGTCCACTACGCCTGCTCAGACTGCTCGGCGGTGGCGCTCGACGGCGCCCCGGCCTCCTCGGTCGACGACTACGGCGCCGTGTGGACGGTGGCGCCCGCCGACCTGGCAGCGCCGGTCACCGTCACCGTGACCGACGGCGGCACGGTCACGGTCGACGCCGTGTCGTTCACGCCGACCGCGACGCCCACCGCCTGGCTGCAGCCCGCCGACCAGACCGTCCACCCGTCCCGGGGGTCCGCGGAGGGCTACGCCACCATCCACTACCGGCGACCGGCCGGCGACTACGGCGACCCGACCAGCACCGACTTCGACGACTTCTGGGGCCTCCACGTGTGGACCGGCGCCGCGACCGAGACCGTGTGGACCGACCCGCTACGGCCCGTAGGCGAGGACGTGTTCGGCGTGACGTTCCGGGTCGACCTGGCGCCCGGGGCGGATCAGCTCGCCTACATCCTCCACCGCGGCGACACCAAGGATCCCGGGCCCGACCAGTTCCTGGTGTTCGCCGCCGACGGCCACGAGGTGTGGCAGCTCCAGGGCGCCGACCCCGCCGCGCCCTACGTCGCGCCCGTGCGCGGCCCCTGAACCATCCGCCGAGGGTGATGCCCGCGGGCGCCCCGGCGCAGACCGTGAGGATGACATGACCGACACGAGCTCCCCCACCCCGGACCCCGGCGACGGCCGGCGACCGGACCTGCGCTACGTCGCGGTCGGTGCGCTCGTCACGACGGGCAGCCGGCTCGTGGGCCTGGCCGGGACCGCGGCGGGCGCGGCCCGGGCCGTGGCCGAGCCCGTGGCGACCAGGGCGTTCGCGGTGCTCCCGGCGTCCGTGCAGGCCCCCGTGCTCGACGCGGTCGCCCAGCTCGAACGGCAGGGCGCGGCGGCGGTCAGGTCGGGGACGGAGGCGACCGCCGGATTCGCCGACGCCGTCGCCGACCGGCTGGCCCGCGATCCACTCCTGCTCCGCTTCATCGGCGACATCGTCGACGGCGTCCTTCCGGCCGTACTCGAACGGCTGGCGGACGAGCCCGATCAGGTCCGGGCCATCATCTACGGGCAGTCCCGAGGCATGGTGGAGGAGCTGGCCGACAGCGCCCGCGGCCGTGCCGCCGCGGGCGACGAGCTCGTCGACCGGCTGGTGGACCGGCTCCTGCGCCGCCGCCGGTCTTCGGGCCAGCAGGTGCGCATCGTGGTGGCGCACGCCGACGGATCGGCGCCGCACCCGTGAGCACGCGCTTCGGGACCTACGCCAGCCTCGTGTCCCGCGGCCTGGCGTTCTCGGTGGACGCCGTCATCACGCTGGGGGTGGCCACCGGCGGCTACCAGCTCGCGCTGGCGGCGCTGTCCATCATCGGGGCCACGACCATGTGGAGCGGCGACGGGGCGGCTGCGCTCGGCTACCTGCTGGCCGTCCCGGTCGTGTTCATCGTCTACTGCGCCGGGTTCTGGACCCTGCTCGGCCGCACGCCCGGGATGATGCTGCTCGGCCTGCGGGTCGTGACCGAGGACGGGGGGCGGCCGGGCGGCAAGCGGTCGCTGATCCGCGTCCTCGCCTACTGGATCTCGGCGATCTTCTTCCTCGGGTTCGCCTGGATCGCCGTCGACCGTCGCAACCAGGGCTTCCACGACAAGATCGCCGGCACGTTCGTCGTCTACGACTGGGGCGACCACCCGCGGCCGAAACCGGCGACCAGCTGAGCAGACGCCGCGCTCAGGCCGGGCGGGTGACACCGTGGGCGGCCAACGCCTCGGCCGGGGTGGTCCGCCCGCCCCGAACGGCCGCCTCGGCCAGCGCGTCGGCGTCGAGGTGTGCCCGGAGGGACCGGTTCAGGACCGCCTGGTACAGCACGTGGTGCGCCGTCGCGTTGAACCGGCCGTGGGTCGCGGTCCCGATCAGCTCGGCGGCCGCCTCGTACCGGCCGGCGCAGATGTCGGCGTACGCCAGGACCAGCACGCAGTCGGCGTCGGCCCGATAGCCCTCCCGGTCCGCCAGCGCCAGCGTGCGGCCGAGCTGGGTCCGCACGTCGCCGCCCTCGACCGCGTCGCAGAGGGCGGTCGAGAACGAGGTGATCCAGGTCTCGACGATCCCGGTGCGGTCCAGGTAGTCCTGCTGCTGGGCCATCCAGCGGCGGGCCGCGGCGGCGTCCTGCTCGGCCAGACCCAGCATCCAGCCGGCCCAGTGGAGGATGAAGCGGTCGTAGCCGTCCTCGGACGCCTCCCGGTCAAGCCGGGCGTGGGCCTCGCGGGCCCGCTCGTCCTCGCCCGCGGCCAGGTCGGCCACCGACAGGAAGTCCCCGATCAGCGTGGTGAGCCGGGGGTCGCCGGAACGCCCGGCCAGGTCGAGGGCCAGGCCGAGGCGGTCGCGCCCGGCGGCGGGGTCGGTGAGCTCCGCCAGCGCCGCGTAGTGGGCCACCAGGCAGGCGCCGGCCGGGTCGGCCCCGGCGTCCATGACCAGCTCGGCGGCGGCCGGCGCCTCGAACAGCATCTGGACGGGGTCGCCCCGGCCCTGGGCCACGTCGGACCGGAGGATGTGGACCCACGCCTCGTCGTCCGGCGCCAGGTCGTGGGCCATCAGCTCGCGGACCCAGGCGTCCCCCTCGGCGCAGCCGAGCGCGTTGCGCCACAGGAACGAGGCGCCGACCGCGATCTCGACGGCGTCGCCGATGTCGCCCTGGTCGAGGCTGCGGCGGAAGGCCTGGCGGGCGTCCGCCAGGTCGCGGCGGTACGCGGCAGCCCGCCGGGCCGACAGCCAGCGGTCGAGCCGGGAGGCGGACCCGATCCGGTCCCGCACGAGGAGGCGGTGGCGCTCGAACGCCTCGGCGGTCTCGCCGGCCTCGTCCAGCCGGTCGCGGGCGAAGAAGCGGATCGTCTCCAGCAGCCGGTAGCGGCCGGAGCCGGGGAGCCGCACGACCAGGCTCTTGTCCACCAGCGACCCGAACACGTCGATCGTGTCGCCGTCGGGCAGCCGCGGGGCTGACGCCTCGACCGCGGTGACCGCGAACGACGCCGGGAACACGCTGAGGTGCCGCAGCAGTGCCTGCTCGGCCGGATCGAGCAGCTGGTAGCTCCAGTCGATGGCGGTCTCCATCGTGGCGTGGCGGGCGTCGCCGGACGCCCGCCCGGCCAGCAGCGCCAGGCGGTCGTCCAGGCGGCGGGTCAGCTCGGGCAGGTCGAACCGGCGGAGCTGGCCGGCCGCCAGCTCCAGCGCCAGGGGGACGTCGTCGAGCCGCCGGCACAGCTCGACCACCGCGGGGTCGGCCGGGTCCCAGGTGCCCCGGGGCTCGGCGGCCCGGGCCCGCTCGACGAACAGCGCCGGTCCGTCGCCGTGCAGCGGGCCGAGCGGCCACAGGTGCTCGCCGGCCACGCCCAGCGGCTCGCGGCTGGTGGCCAGGACCCGGGCGGCGTCGCCCCCGGCCAGCATGCGGTCGGCGAGCCGGCCCGCGTGGTCGAGGACGTGCTCGCAGTTGTCCAGCACCAGCAGCACGGGCCGGGTGGCCAGGTGGTCGGCCACCTGCTCGACGGTATCGGCGGCCGTTCCCTCGATGCCGGCGGCTTCGGCCACCGCCCGGGTGATGTCCGCCCCCGGCGGGACCGGCGTCAGGTCGACGAACACGGCGCCGTCGGCGTGCTCGGCGTCGAGCCGGCCGGCCGCCGCCAGGGCCACGGTGGTCTTGCCGATGCCGCCGGGGCCGGCCACGGTGACCAGCGGGGCCTCCCGGACAAGGTCGACGACGCTGCCGATGTCGCCGTCCCGGCCGATGGGGGCGTTGCGCAGCCGGGGCAGCGCCCGCCGGACCCGGGCGCCGCCTCCGCTGTCGCCGTCACCGCTGATCTGCTCCGTGCGCACGTCGGCGACGAACCGGTAGCCGCGGGCGTGGACCGTCCGGATGACCCGCTGGGCCTGGCCGTCGTCGCCCACCGCCCGCCGCGCCGCCTTGACCCGGGACGTGAGCGCCGACTCGGACACGAACCGGTCGCCCCAGATCGTGTCGAGCAGCTCCTCCTTCGTGACCACCCGCTCGTGGTTGACGATCAGGTGGCGGAGCAGCTCGAAGACCTGGGGCTCCACGTGGATCGGACCGTCCGGGCCGGACAGCGTGAAGCGCGCCTCGTCCAGCACGAATTCGCCGAACCGGAAGCCCACCACCGCGTCATGGTCGCACAGGGCCACGCCTCGCGGTCAGGACTGGTGCCGGCGTCGGTTCCACAACCGGCGCCGCGGTCGGCGCGGCACGGAGTGCCCGTGCCGGCCGCTCACCTCGCGTTGGAGGTCGCTGCGACGGGCCGCAGCGATCTCTCCCATGAAGTCGGGATGCATGGCTCCACCTCCTCTCGCGCCTGGGATACGGGGAGCAGTCCCTCGCGGTTCGCCCACAGGACGGCGGGGGCGGTGATCGCCACCACCTCGACGTCGGTCAGGGCGACCACGGTGGCCGGGTGCGGGCAGCGCCCGACGACCTCGTCGCCGCCGATCTGGGCGCCGGCCGACACGATGCCGGTGCGGCCGTCCTCGGAGAGCAGGGCGGCCTGGCCGGACACGATGACGATCAGCTCCCGGGCGGTGTGCCCGCCCCGGGCGAGGATGCGCCCGGGCGGCAGCCGCAGCCGGTCGGCGTGGGGCGCCAGCTCCGCCAGGAGGCGAGGGTCGGCGTCCCGGAGCGCGGGCACGGCCCGCAGCGGGCCGAGGTCCGGCCGCCGCCGACGGCCGAGTGCGCGGAACGTGGGGGTGAGATTCCACATGGCCTCATCATCCGGGCCGCCGCTGGACAGGGGCTTGGAGAACGCATGGAGACGGCCTGGTTGTTTGACGTACGGCGTGGCGGGGAGGCCGGTTCACCCCCGCTGGCTCTAGGGTGGCGCGATGTCGCTCGCGGTCGAGGTCGTGTTCCGCCCCATCCGCACCGGCAACGTCTTCGAGGAGACGGTCGAGCGGGTGCTCCAGGCGATCAAGCTGGGGGTGGTCACGGCCGGCGAGCGGTTGCCCGCGGAGCGCGAGCTTGCGGCCCGGCTGGGCGTCAGCCGGGTCACGCTGCGGGAGGCGCTGCGCGTGCTGGAGCAGGCCGGCTACGTCGAGTCGCACCGGGGCCGGTCGGGCGGCACGTTCGTCACCTACCGGGCCACGGCCGCGCCGGCCGAGGGGGACGGCCCCGAGGAGATGGTCCGCTCCCGCCGCCAGCGGGGCTCGGACCTGGAGGACGCGCTGACCCTGCGCTCGGTCCTGGAGGTGGGCGCCGCGGAGGCGGCGGCCCGCCGCGACCTGACCGAGGACGAGCGCCGCCACTTGGCCGACCGGCTGGCCGACTGCGGCCGGGTCGACCTGGCCGGCTACCGCCAGATGGACTCCCGCCTGCACCTGGCGATCGCCGAGGTCACGGGGTCGGCGTCCCTGGCCGCGGCGGTGGCCGACGTGCGCATGCGGATCAACGACCTGCTCGACCAGATCCCGATCATCGCCCCCAACATCGAGCACTCGAGCTGCCAGCACCGCACGATCGTCGAGGCCATCCTCGCCGGCGACGTCGCCGCCACCCGCTCCGCCGTCGAGGAGCACCTGGAGGGCACGGCCGCCCTCCTCCGCGGCTTCCTGGCGTAGTCAGACCCGCGTCACACAACGTCAACATCGTGGTGGTGGCGGAAATGGACTAGTCGTGATCCAATGCCCCCGACGCCCGGAACGCGGGCGTGACAAGGGGGCAGGGATGACGATCGACGAGAGCAGCGTCCCGGAGTCAGCAGGCACGGCCACGGCCGAGGGGGCCGGGGCGGCCGGGACGGTCGTGTCGGGCGACCGCCGGAGGCTGCACGAGCTGGGGTACGCGCAGGAGCTCGACCGCTCGATGTCGGGCTTCTCCAACTTCGCGGTGTCGTTCACGATCATCTCGATCCTGTCGGGGTGCCTCACCCTGTACGGCTTCGGGATGAACACCGGCGGGCCCGCCGTGATCGTGTGGGGTTGGCCCTTCGTGGGCCTGATGACCCTGCTGGTGGGCCTGGCCATGGCCGAGGTGTGCTCCAGCTACCCGACCGCCGGGGGGCTGTACTACTGGTCGGCCAAGCTGGCGCCCCGCAACGGCCCGGCCTGGTCGTGGTTCACCGGGTGGTTCAACTTCCTCGGCCAGGTGGCCGTGACCGCGGGCATCGACTTCGGGGCGGCGTTCTTCCTGAACGCGCTGCTGGACCTCCAGTTCGGCTTCGACGCCACGCCGGGCCACACGATCTTCCTGTTCGGGCTGATCCTGGTGGCCCACGGGCTGCTCAACACCTTCGGCGTGCGCCTCGTGGCGCTGCTCAGCGACATCAGCGTGTGGTGGCACATCGTGGGCGTCGTCGTGATCGTGGGCGCGCTGGTGATCCTGCCGGACGACCACCAGTCGGCCGACTTCGTGTTCACCGAGTTCGTCAACAACACCGGCTGGAGCTCGAAGCTCTACGTCGTGCTGATCGGCCTGCTGCTGGCCCAGTACACGTTCACCGGCTACGACGCCTCGGCCCACATGACCGAGGAGACCGACAACGCCGCGGTGTCCGGGCCGCGGGGGATCGTGATGTCGATCTTCGTGTCGCTCGTCGCCGGCTGGGTGCTGCTGATCGGCGTGACGTTCGCCATCCAGTCCTACGACGGCGCCCTCAACAGTGAGACCGGCGTGCCACCCGCGCAGATCTTCATCGACGCCATCGGCGAGACCGGCGGCAAGCTGCTGCTGGTGATCGTCGTCGGCGCCCAGTTCTTCTGCGGGATGGCGTCGGTGACCGCGAACTCCCGCATGGTGTACGCGTTCGCCCGGGACGGGGCGCTGCCGGCGTCGGGCTTCTGGCACAAGCTCAACAAGCGGACCCGCACGCCCACCAACGCCATCTGGCTGGCGGCCGTCGGCGCGTTCCTGCTGGGCTTGCCGTACCTGTGGAACACGACGGCCTACGCCGCGGTGACCTCGATCGCCGTCATCGGGCTCTACATCGCCTACGTCATGCCGACCTTCCTGCGGCTGCGGCAGGGCGCCGACTTCGTGCCCGGGCCCTGGAACCTCGGCCGCTGGAGCCGGCTCGTCGGCACGCTCGCGGTGGCCTGGGTGGCGTTCATCACCGTGCTGTTCATGCTGCCGCAGGTCAGCCCGGTCACCCGCACCACGTTCAACTACACGCCGATCGCGGTCGTCGTGGTCGTCGGCTTCGCCGGGATCTGGTGGCTGGTGTCGGCCCGCAAGTGGTACCAGGGCCCGAAGGTCCAGGGCACGCCGGAGGAGCTGGCCGCCATCGAGGCCGACCTCACGTCGGTGTGACCGGATGACCGACCGGACCCGCGAACCGGCCCTCACGATCGACCGCCTGCGCCGGGAGGCCGAGGCCGGCAGCATCGACACGGTGCTGCTGGCCATGGCCGACATGCAGGGCCGCCTGCAGGGCAAGCGCTGCCACGTGCGCTACTTCCTCGACGAGGTCCTGCGCCACGACGCCGAGGCCTGCAACTACCTGCTCGCCGTGGACGTCGACATGAACACGGTCGACGGCTACGAGATGTCGTCCTGGGACAAGGGCTACGGCGACTTCGTGCTGAAGCCAGACCTGTCGACCCTGCGGCCGGTGCCGTGGCACGAGGCCACCGCGCTCGTGCACTGCGACGTCGAGTGGGAGGACGGGACGCCGGTGGCGGCGTCGCCCCGCCAGGTGCTGCGCCGCCAACTCGACCGGCTCGGGGAGCGCGGGCTGGTGGCGCACGTGGGCACCGAGCTGGAGCTGATCCTGTTCAACGACACGTACGAGGAGGCGTGGGCGGGCGGGTACCGGAACCTGCAGCCGGCCAACCAGTACAACGTCGACTACTCGCTCACCGGGACCGCCCGGGTCGAGCACCTGCTGCGCCGGATCCGCAACGGCATGGCGGGCGCGGGCATGTTCGTCGAGTCGGCCAAGGGTGAGTGCAACCTCGGCCAGCACGAGATCGCGTTCCGGTACGCCGAGGCGCTGACCACGTGCGACAACCACGCGCTCTACAAGTCCGGTGCCAAGGAGATCGCCGCGCAGGAGGGCATGAGCATCACGTTCATCGCCAAGCTCGACGAGCGCGAGGGCAACTCCTGCCACATCCACCTCAGCCTGCGCTCGCCCGAGGGCGATCCGGTGCTGGCGGGCGACGGCGACCACGGCTTCTCCCCGCTCATGGAGCACTTCCTGGCGGGCCAGCTGGCCTGCCTGCGGGATCTGACGCTGCTGTCGGCGCCCAATGTCAACTCGTACAAGCGCTACGTCGACGGCAGCTTCGCCCCCACCGCCATCGCCTGGGGCCTCGACAACCGCACGTGCGCGCTGCGGGTCGTCGGCCACGGCGAGAGCCTGCGGGTCGAGAGCCGGGTGCCGGGCGGCGACGTCAACCCGTACCTGGCGGTGGCGGCGCTCGTGGCCGCCGGCCTCCACGGCATCGAGAACGAGCTCGAGCTGGAGCCCGCCTACGTGGGCAACGCCTACCTCTCGGACCGGCCCCGCGTCCCGCCGACGCTGCGGGACGCGGCCGCCGCGTTCGGGGAGAGCAAGGTCGCCCGCGCCGCGTTCGGCGACGACGTGGTGGCGCACTACCTGAACGCCGCCCGCGTGGAGCAGGCTGCGTTCGATGCCGCCGTCACCGACTGGGAGCTGCGCCGTGGGTTCGAGCGCCTCTGACCCCCCTCTCCCCCGGATCGGCTTGCCGACCTACGTCGAGCCGGCCCGCTGGGGGGCCTGGGACCGGCCCGCGGCGCTGCTCCCCCAGTCCTACGTCGCCGCGGTCGCCGGCGCCGGCGGGCTGCCGGTGCTGCTGCCCCCGGTCGGCCCGGCCGCGGCCGGCCGGGCGCTCGACGGCCTCGACGCCCTGGTCCTGACCGGCGGGGCCGACGTCGAGCCGTCCCGCTACGGCGCCGAGCGGGACGCCGCCACCCAGCCGCCCCGGCCCGACCGGGACGGGTGGGAGGCCGCGCTGGCCGCCGAGGCCCTCGCCCGGGACCTGCCGCTGCTGGCGGTGTGCCGCGGCGCCCAGGTCCTGAACGTCGCCCTGGGCGGGACGCTGGACCAGCACCTGCCCGACCTGGTCGGCCACCAGGGCCACCTGCCCGAGCCGGCGGTGTTCGGGGCGGTCACCGTGCGGTTGGCGCCGGGCACGCCCGTCGCCGCGATCCTCGGCACCGAGGTGAAGGTGCCGTGCTACCACCACCAGGCCCTCCGCCGGCTGGGTCGAGACGTCGAGGCGGTCGGGTGGGCCGACGACGGCACCATCGAGGCCGCGGTCGTCGCCGGCCGGCGCTTCGCCGTCGCGGTGCAGTGGCACCCCGAGGAGGGCGACGACCTCCGCCTGTTCGAGGCGCTGGCGGCGGCGGCCCGCGGAGAGGCGCCGTGAGCGAGCGCCGCGAGCGAACCATCGACACAGTGCCCTACTCGGCCCAAAGGGCCGGTGGCTCATTGCGTGCATCCCGAAGGGTGCGCCAATGAGCCCCGGCGCTCCGGGCTCGGCCACGCTCCTCAACCCCGCCACCGAGCAGGTGGTCGACGTGGTCCCGCACACCTCGGCCGAGGCCACCGACGAGGCGATCGCCCGGGCCCGGGCCGCCGCGCCGGCGTGGCGGGCGGTCGCACCCGCCGACCGGGCCCGGCTGCTGCGCCGCTTCGCCGAGGCGGTGGACGGCGACGTCGAGCACCTGGCGGCGTTGGAGGTGGCGAATTCGGGCCACACGATCGGCAACGCCCGCTGGGAGGCCGGCAACGTCCGCGACGTCCTCCTCTACTACTCGGCCGCGCCCGAGCGCCTGTTCGGCCGGCAGATCCCGGTCCCCGGCGGCCTCGACGTCACGTTCCTGGAGCCGATCGGCGTGGTCGGGGTCATCGTCCCCTGGAACTTCCCGATGCCGATCGCCGGGTGGGGCCTGGCGCCGGCCCTGGCCGCCGGCAACACGGTCCTGGTCAAGCCGGCCGCGCTCACGCCGCTGACCGCGCTGCGCCTCGGCGAGCTGGCGCTCGGGGCCGGCCTCCCCGAGGACGTGCTCCAGGTGGTGCCGGGCGAGGGCAGCGTCGTCGGCCAGCGGCTGGTCGACCACCCGGACGTGGGCAAGATCGTGTTCACCGGATCGACGGAGGTGGGCCGGCGGATCATGGCCGGCTGCGCCGAGCACGTGAAGCGGCTGACGCTCGAGCTGGGGGGCAAGAGCGCCAACATCGTGTTCGCCGACGCCGACCTGGAGCGGGCGGCCGCCAGCGCGCCGTCGGCGGTGTTCGACAACGCCGGTCAGGACTGCTGCGCCCGGTCCCGCATCCTGGTCGAGCGGGCGGCGTATGACCGGTTCATGGGACTCCTGGAGGGCGCGGTCGCCCTGGTCCGGGTCGGCGACCCCGCCGAGCCGGCGACCGAGATGGGGCCGCTGATCTCGGCCGAGCACCGGGACCGGGTGGCGTCGTTCGTACCGGACGGCTCGCCGGTGGCGTTCCGGGGCCATGCGCCGGGCGGGCCGGGGTTCTGGTTCCCGCCGACGGTGGTGACGCCCGACGACCCGGCCGACCCGCTGCTCACCGACGAGGTCTTCGGCCCGGTGGTGGCGGTGGTCCCGTTCGAGGACGAGGCCGACGCGGTCCGGCAGGCCAACGACTCCCCCTACGGGCTGTCCGGCTCGATCTGGACCGAGAACCTGGGGCGGGCGCTGCGGGTGGCGCGGGGCGTCGAGAGCGGCAATCTGTCGGTGAACTCCCACAGCTCCGTCCGCTATTGGACCCCGTTCGGGGGCTTCAAGCGGTCGGGGTTGGGCCGGGAGCTGGGCCCCGACGCCCTCGACGCCTTCACCGAGGTCAAGAACGTGTTCGTGGCCACGGATCCCCCCGCATGAAGGAGCCGCCCGTGCACCGCTTCCAGGATCGCGTCGCCGTCGTCACCGGTGGGGGCAGCGGGATCGGTCTGGCGTCGGCTCGGCGGCTGGCCGCCGAGGGTGCCCGGGTCGTCGTCGGGGACGTCGACGAGGACGCCGGCGCGACCGCGGCCAAGGACGTCGACGGGCTGTTCGTCCCCGTCGACGTGGCCCACGAAGACCAGGTCGTCGCGCTGTTCGAGGCGGCGGTCGACGCCTACGGCTCGGTGGACGTGGCTTTCAACAACGCCGGCATCTCCCCGCCCGAGGACGACTCGATCCTCGACACCGACGTCGACGTCTGGCGGCGTGTCCAGGAGGTCAACCTCACGTCGGTGTTCCTGTGCTGCAAGCACGCCATCCCCCACATGCGGCGGGCCGGCCGGGGCGCGATCGTCAACACCGCGTCGTTCGTGGCGGTGATGGGGGCGGCGACGTCGCAGGTGTCGTACACCGCGTCGAAGGGCGGGGTCCTGGCCATGACCCGCGAACTGGGCGTCCAGTTCGCCCGCGAGGGGATCCGGGTCAACGCGCTGTGCCCCGGCCCGGTCAACACCCCGCTGCTGGCCAAGCTGTTCGCCAAGGATCCCGAGCGCGCGGCCCGCCGGCTGGTGCACGTGCCCATGGGCCGCTTCGCAGAGCCTGACGAGATCGCCGGCGCCGTGGCGTTCCTGGCCAGCGACGACGCCTCGTTCATCACCGCGTCGACGTTCCTGGTCGACGGCGGGATCTCCGGCGCCTATGTGACCCCGCTCTAGCGCCGGTAGCGTCGTCCGGATGCGACACGGGCGGACGACGCGATGAGCGAGCTGCTGCTGCCGATCACCCACCGCAGCGAGGTCACCGAGGACCAGATCGACCACCTCGGGCACATGAACGTCCGCTTCTACGCGGTCAACGCCCAGGCGGGTACGGCCGCCATGCTCGCCGGCCTACCGGGCTGGGGCGGGCGGCCGTACGCGGTCCACGACGTCTACACCCGCCACCACCGCGAGCAGCTGGTGGGCACGCCGCTGGTGGTCCGCAGCGCGGTGCTCGGCGCCGGCGCCGACGGGCTGCGCCTCCACCACGAGCTGGCCGCGGAGGACACCGGCGAGCTGGCCGCCACGTTCGTCCACGGGATCAGCCCGCTGGACGAGGGCGGCGGCCGGGCCCCTGTGCCCGACCGCCTG
>DASRJM010000027.1:0-15204 GCA_035649475.1 Acidimicrobiales bacterium | reverse complement strand
CTGGAACGACCTCCCGGTGGGAGGTCGGAAGGGCGCACGCGGGTGAGGTCCGGCGTGCGCTATACGAGGATTACGAGCGTGGTGAGGCGTCGCATCGGACGCTCAGCATCGCACGAGCCGCGACGGGCGGGCAAGACGGTTCGTGCGGGGCGGGCTTCAGCCGTCGAGGGCCCGACCTTGAAAATCGAACGCGACGCGTTGATTCTTCAAGGAGTGACGATGCCCGCCCGCATGGCGCCGGCGGACACGCCGCGGGTGGAGGCCACGATACGGGCCGCGGCCCGGGTGAGGGGAACCAGGTGGGCGCGGTCGATCTTGTCGAGCGTGTCCATGGCGTCGAAGAGGTAGTGGGGCGCGGCCAGGAAGTCGACGATCGGGACGCCCTCGAGGTGGTAGAGGCCGCCGTCGGTCGGGGGGTGGACGCCGATCGCGTCGGGGGCGAGGACCATGGACCGGTGCAGGCCCTCGGCGGCCAGGGCGCCGGCAACGGCCGCCTCCAGGGCCGGGTTGCGGCTGGTGAACCACCAGCGGGGCACCGGGACGCCTGTCGGCGCGGCCGAGTCGTCGTCGGCCTCCAGGGCCGCGTGCTCGAGGTGCAGCTCGAGGACCACCCGGGCCAGCTCGTCCCGGTGCGTCTCGATGAACGACCGCAGCCCCGCGCCGCCGACCATGTGGCCGCCCTGGAGGACGAACACCAGCCGGTGGGGCCGGGCCGGCGGCGGCTGGGCCGCCCAGAACGCGGCCTGGGCCAGGACCAGGGCAATGCCGCTGCCGTCCTCCACGGCCGACGCCCACGGGCCGTCGTGGTGGGAGCCGATCATCACCACGTCGTCGTCGGCGCCCGCCAGCTCCCCCACCACGTTGTGGGTCGTGACCGTGCGGCGCTCGGACGCCACCGTCAGCCGCGCCCGCACGGGGCCCGAGGCCAGCAGTGCGTGCAGCCGGGCGCCGTCGCTGCCCGACAGCCACACGCCCGGGATCGACCTCTCGACGCCGTCGTAGGGCACGTAGTACTCGCACGAGTCCCCGGGATAGCCGGCCAGGACGCCCACGAACGCGGCCGCGCCGGCCTCGATCGCCGGCTCCATGACCGCCTGGATCTCGATGCCGAACGGCAGGACGTGGTCGCGGGCCAGGGTGCCGTCCGGGTCGATCGCCCGGCCGGTCAGGTCCGACGGCGCGCTGCCGCCGGCCAGGAACGTGTCCGCGGGCACGCGCAGCAGGGTCACGTCGTAGAGCGCCGCCCGGCCCACCACCGCGCTCGGGTTGGCGGAGTCCCAGGCGGCCAGTTCGAGCTCCAGGCCCTCGGTCGGGGCGGCGTGGGGCAGCGGGAAACACGGCACCCGCGCGCCGACCCCGTCCGCCGCCACCACGTCCAGCGACCACGCGGTCGGCTCCCACCGCGGAACCTCGACCGGCTCCAGCCGGACCCGCTCCAGGCCCAACTCCCGGAACCGCTCGGCGCACCACTGCTCGGCCCACTCGTCGGCCGGGTAGCCGGGCCGGCGCACGCCTCGCCCGAACACCGTCGCGATCCATCCGTAGATCGTGTCCGCGTCGGGGACGCCGGCGACATCGGTCCCGGGGTCGGCGTTCAGCGGGAAGGCGAGTTCGTCCACGGCTCCCACCGTGACACACTGGCGGGGTCCCGTTGCGTCCGTGCGAGCGCACGCCCCGTGTGATCCGCGCCGGGCCGCAGCTCCGAACAGTGCCCCGTGGAGAGGACGTGCCTCATGGAGCAACGGCGTCAGGGCAGGTGGGCCGAGGGGGTGCTGGTCGAGCGGCTCGCCGGTGGCGACGACGCTGCGCTGGCCGACCTCTACGACCGCTACGCCGGCTTCGTCTACGGGCTCGCCAACCGCATGCTCATGAACCGCCAGGCCGCCGAGGACGTGACCCAGGAGGTGTTCGTCGCCCTGTGGGAGAACCCGGCCCGGTTCGAACCGGGCCGGGGCACCCTGCGCGGGTTCCTCGGCACCATGACCCACCGGCGGGCCGTCGACCTCATCCGCCGGGAGGACGCCCGGCGCCGCCGCGAGTCGCGGGCCCCCGCTGACGCGGCGCCGGCGCAGGACCTGGCCGAGACCGCGGCCCGCACCGACACGTCCGGGCGGGTGCGCAACGCGCTGGCGCTCCTCCCCGAGGCGCAGCGCCGGGCGCTCGAGCTCGCCTACTTCCAGGGCCACACCTACCGGCAGGTGGCTGACGTCCTGGGCATCCCCGAAGGCACCGCCAAGTCGCGGCTGCGCCTCGGGCTGCAGCGCGTCGCCGAGATCCTCCGACCCGAACTGAGCGACCGATGGGCATGAAACAACCGCACGATCCGTCGGACCCCACCCTCGACGACCTCGCCGCCTACGCGCTCGACGCCCACGACCCCGCCGAGGACGCCGCCATCACCGCCTACCTCGACGGTGTGCCCGGCGCCGCCCGCTGGGAGCGCACCCTGCGGGACGTCGCCGGCGAGATCGGCGCCGCCGGCGCACCAGAGGAGGATCCGCCGGCGGGCCTCGGCCCCCGGGTCCGGGAGGCCGCCGTCGGCCGCCGCGCCCCCGCCCCCCGCGTGGCCGGCGCGTCGCCGGTCGAGGTCCACCGCGTCGAGCTGTCCCGCCTCGTCCTGCTGCTCTCCGATCTCCGCCCGGACGACTGGAGCGCCCCGGTCGACCCGCCCGAGATGGCCGGCTGGACCGTCCACGACCTCGCCGCCCACGTGATGGCCAACGAATCCCTGATGGCGGACCACCTGGGCGAGCCCGTCCCGGGCGTCACCGAGACCGCACGCGACAACGAGAACCGCACCGCCGAGGCCCAGGCCCGCCACCGCGACCTGCCGCCCGCGGCGGCCGTGGTCGAGCTGGAGGCGGCGGCCGAGGTGGTCGACACCATCGTGTCCACGACCGTGGCCACCCGGGGCGAGGGCGGGCTCGACGACCGCATCGAGTGGTGGGCCGGGCCGGCGTCCGTCCGGTTCCTGCTGCTGGTGCGGGCGTTCGAGGCCTGGACCCACGCGGACGACGTCCGCCGGGCCCTCGGGCTGCCGCAGGTCGCGCCGCCCGACGCGTCGATGCTGACGATGGCGTCGAGCGCCTGCGGGTTCGTCCCGGGGATGCTGGCCGCCCGCGGGGCCCACCATCCGGGTCGGGTCGTCCGCTTCCACTTCCCCGACCTCGACCCCGGTCCCGCCTGGGACGTCGACCTGGGCGTGATCGGCAGCGCCCGCCCGGCGGGCGACGTCGAGGTCGACGCCGAGGTGACGATGACGGCCCTCGACTTCTGCCGCAGCCTCAGCGCCCGCCTCCGCCCGGAGGAGATCGAGTTCGGCGCCAGCGGCGACGCCACCCTGGCGGCGGAGGTCGTCGCCGCCCTCCCGGCCCTGGCCTTCCTGTGATTCTTCGCTTGACACTTTAGTAAGCAGTACCTTTACTATGGGCATGGACATCTCCACCCTCGAGCGCGCCTGCGCTGCGACCGAGCCCGTCGTCGCCAAGGTGACGCCTGCCCACTACGGCCTGGCCACGCCGTGCACCGAGTGGGACGTGCACGACCTCCTCAACCACCTCGTGGGAACGCTGCACCTCGGGGGCGCCCTTCTCGCGGACGTCCCGCCGACCGTAGCCATGGGGCCCGGCCAGCTGCCGCCCACCGACCTGGTCGGCGACGACCCGGGCACCGCCTACCGCCGCGGCGTGGAGGCCCTGCTGGGGGCCGTTGACGCCGGCGCGATCGAGCGGATCCATCCGACGCCCCTCGGCGACATGCCCGGGACCGCCCTCGCCGGCTTCGTCGCCCTCGACGTCGTGGTACACGGCTGGGACCTCGGGCGGGGCGTCGACGCCGCGCCCGTCGTCGACGACGACCTGGCCGCCCAGCTGCTGGGCTTCGCCAGAGCGTCGTTCTCGGCGATGCCCCGCGAGCCCGTCCTCGGGCCCGAGGTGGCCGTCGCACCCGACGCGCCGCCCACCGACCGGCTGGTCGCGTTCACCGGCCGGACGCCATGATCGGCTCGTGACCACCGACGCGGTCCTGCACGCCCTGGCGGAGCCGCAGCGCCGCCGCATCCTCACGCTCGTGCGAGATCGCGAGCTGGCGGCCGGCGAGATCGCCGCCCAGTTCACCATCACGCCCCAGGCGGTCTCCCACCACCTGCGGGTGCTGCGGGAGGCGGGTGTGCTGCGGGAGCGGCGCGACGGCACCCGCCGTATCTACGCCCTGCGCCCCGAGGCGCTCGACGACGTGCGGGCGTTTCTCGACGAGCTCTGGCCGGCGTCCCTGGCCCGGCTCAAGGAGGCCGTCGAGCGGGACCGGGCGGCGGGGGCGTGACGGGCGAGTACACGACCTCGGTCCGGATCGACGCCCCGCCGGGCGCGGTGTGGCCGTACCTGACCGACGCCGCGCTCCTGGTGCGGTGGATGGGCGACCGGGCGAGCCTCGACGCGGTGCCGGGGGGCCGCTACGCGGTCGACGTCAGCGGGGTGCCCGTGCGGGGAGAGTTCGTCACGGTCGACCCGCCGCACCGGGTGGTGTTCACCTGGGGCGCGCTCGGCAACGACGCGCTGCCTCCGGGCTCGACCACCGTCGAGGTGGTGCTCCGGTCCGACGGGGACGGGACCGTGGTGGAGCTGACCCACCGCGAGCTGCCGGAGGACCAGGTCCCCCAGCACGGCCTCGGCTGGGGGCACTACCTGCCGCGCCTGGCCGCGGCGGCGGGCGGCGGCGAGCCGGGGCCCGACGCCGGCCCGCCCGTAGCCTGATCCGGCCGGGCGCTCAGGCCTCGGTGATCGCGCCCCGCTCCGCGCCCGAGGCCAGACGGGCGTACTTGGCGAGGACGCCGCTGGTGTAGCGGGGGGCGGGCAGCTTCCAGTCGCCGCGCCGGCGGGCCAGCTCGGCCGGGTCGACGAGCAGCTCGATGGTCTTGGCGTCCACGTCGATGGCGATGGGATCGCCGTCGGCGACGAACGCGATGGGTCCGCCGTCGACCGCCTCCGGCGCCACGTGCCCGATGCAGAACCCGTGGGTGCCGCCGGAGAACCGCCCGTCGGTCACCAGCGCGCAGTCGGCGCCCCGGCCGGCGCCCTTCATCGCCCCGGTCACGGCCAGCATCTCCCGCATGCCGGGCCCGCCCTTGGGACCCTCGTAGCGGATGACGACCACGGAGCCCGGCTCGATGGACCCGGCCAGGATGGCGTCCATCGCCCCGTCCTCGCCGTCGAAGACCCGGGCCGGGCCCTCGAACCGGTCGAACGAGATGCCGGCCACCTTGACGACCGCGCCCTTGGGCGCCAGCGACCCGGTGAGCACGGCGATGCCGCCGACGGCATGGATCGGCCGGTCGAGCGGGTGGATGACGTCGCCGTCGGGCTCGGGCGGGTCGATCTCGGCCAGGTTCTCGGCCACCGTGCGGCCGGTCACCGTCAGGCAGTCGCCGTGCAGCAGCCCGGCCTCCAGCAGGTGCTTCATCACCACCGGGACGCCGCCGATGCGGTCGACGTCGGTCATGTGGTAGGTGCCGGCCGGCTTGGTGTCCGCGATGTGGGGGACCCGGCCGGCCACCCGGTTGAAGTCGTCGAGTGCCAGCTCGACCCGGGCCTCCGCGGCGATGGCGAGCAGGTGGAGCACAGCGTTGGTCGATCCGCCCAGCGCCATGACCACGGCGATGGCGTTCTCGAACGCCTCCCTGGTCATGATCTGGCGGGGCCGGATGCCCCCGCGCAGCAGGTCGACGACGGCCAACCCGGACGCGTAGGCCAGGTCGTCACGGCGCCGGTCGACCGCGGGAGCGGACGCCGAGCCCGGCAGCGACATGCCGATGGCCTCGGCCACCGAGGCCATCGTGTTGGCGGTGAACATGCCAGCGCACGACCCCTCGGTCGGGCAGGCGTTGCGCTCGATGGCGTCGAGGCCGGCGTCGTCGAGCGTGCCGGCCGCGTGGGCCCCGACCGCCTCGAACACGCTGACGATGTCGAGGGCCTGCCCGTTGTGGTGGCCCGGAAGGATCGACCCGCCGTAGACGAAGACGCTGGGGACGTTGATGCGGGCCGCGGCCATGAGCATGCCGGGCAGCGACTTGTCGCAGCCGGCGAACGTGACGAGCCCGTCGAGCCGCTCGGCGTGCATCACGGTCTCGACGGAGTCGGCGATGACCTCGCGGGACACGAGCGAGGCTCGCATGCCCTCGTGACCCATCGAGATGCCGTCGCTGACGGCGACGGTCGTGAACTCGATCGGGAAGGCGCCCGCCGCCCGCACGCCCTCCTTGGACCGCTTGGCCAGCCGGTCGAGCGGCATGTTGCAGGGCGTGACCTCGTTCCACGACGAGCACACGCCGACCTGGGCCTTGCCCCAGTCGTCGTCGGTCATGCCGATGGCCCGGAGCATCGCCCTCGCCGGCGCCCTTTCGTAGCCGTCGGTCACCTCGCGGCTGCGGGATTTGATGTCGACGGGGGTCTGGCTGGTGGTCGGCTCCGGCATGCGGGCAGCGTAAACCCGGACCGCCACCGCCCACGATCTCGATAAGCAGGGGCGGTGCCCACCGAGGCCCGGTTCCGCCCCCGCAGCCCGTACGACCGCGAGATCGCCCGCCTGGCGATCCCGGCGTTCGGCGCGCTGATCGCCGAGCCGATCTACATCCTCAGCGACACCGCCGTCGTCGGCCACCTCGGGACCCCGCAGCTGGCCGGGCTGGCGGTGGCGTCGTCGATCCTGCTCACGCTGTACGCGGTCTTCATCTTCCTGGCGTACGGGACCACCGCCGCCGTCAGCCGCCTGCTCGGCGCGGGCGACGAGGCGGAGGCCGCCCACCAGGCGGTCCAGTCGCTCTGGCTGGCGGGAATCGTGGGCGTCGTCGTCGCGGCCGCCGGGCTGGCACTGGCCGAACCGCTCGTGACGCTGGTAGGCGCCGAGGGCGCGGTCCGGGACAACGCTCTGGTCTACCTGCGCATCAGCCTGCTCGGCGTGCCGGCGATGCTCGCCGTCCTGGCCGGCACCGGCTACCTGCGGGGCCTGCAGGACACCCGCACCCCGCTCGTCGTGGCCACCGGGACCGCGGTGCTGAACCTGGTGCTCGAGGTCGTGCTGATCTATGGCTTCGACCAGGGGATCGGCGCCTCGGCCCTGTCGACCGTGGTCGCCCAGACGCTGGCGGCCGCCGTGTACCTCGGGATGATCGGCCGGGCGGCCCGCCGGCTGGGGGTCGACACCGGCCCGCACCCGGCCAGCCTGCGCAGCCTGGTGCGGGTGGGCCGGGACCTGCTCATCCGGACCGCGGCGCTGCGGGCCGCCCTGGTGGTGGCGACCGCGGTCGCAGCCCGGCTCGGCACGATCGACCTGGCGGCGCAGCAGGTGGCGATGGAGATCTGGTCGGCGCTGGCGTTCGGCCTCGACGCCGTCGCCATCGCCGGCCAGGCCATGGTGGGTCGGGCGCTGGGGGCGGGCGACGGCGAGGGGGCGCGAGGCGCTGGCCGCCGGATGATCGAGTGGGGTGTCGTGCTCGGCGTGGCCGCGGGCGTCGCGGTGCTGGCGACCCGGACCGTGCTGCCCCGCGTGTTCACCGACGACCCGGCGGTGATCGACCTGGCGGCGTTCGCGCTCGTGTGGGTGGCGGCGATCCAGCCGCTCAACGGCGTGGCGTTCGTGCTGGACGGCATCCTCATCGGCGCGGGGGACATGGCGTTCCTGGCCCGGGCGATGGTGGGGGCGGCGCTCGTGTTCGTCCCGCCGGCGCTGGCGGTGGCGGCGCTGGAGGTGGGCATCGGCTGGCTGTGGGCGTGCATCGCGCTGCTGATGGCGACACGCGCGCTCACCCTCGGCGTCCGCTTCGCGGGGACGCGTTGGGTCGTGCTCGGGGCCTCCCGCTGACGGGCTATGTTCCGGTTGGGAACACGGGGAGGAAAGCGTGGCCATGACCACCCTGTTGATGATCGGGACGCGCAAGGGCCTGTTCCTCGCCCGAAGCGAGGATCGCGCCAGCTGGGACGTCGCCGGACCGGCGTTCGCCATGAACGCCGTGTACGCGGTGGCGGTCGACACCCGCCGGGCCACGCCTCGGCTGCTGGTGGGCGCCGACAGCGAGCACTGGGGGCCTTCGGTCTTCCACTCGGACGACCTCGGTGGCACCTGGCACGAGACCGAGGGCGGGGCGCTGCGGTTCCCGGAGGAGACGGGCGCCGCCCTCGCCCGGGCCTGGCAGCTCCAGCCGGCGAGCGCCGCCGAACCGGACGTCGTCTACGCCGGCGTCGAACCCGCCGCGCTGTTCCGCTCGAACGACGCCGGGGCCACGTTCTCGCTCGTCGAGGGGCTCTGGGACCACCCGCACCGCCCGCAGTGGCAGCCGGGTGGCGGCGGTCTGTGCCTCCACACGGTCGTCCCCCACCCCACCGACCCGGACCGGGTCCTGGTCGCCATCTCGGCGTCGGGCGTCTACCGGACGGCCGACGGCGGCATGTCGTGGGAGGCGTCGAACACCGGCATCGCCGCCTGGCACAACCCCGACCCGTACCCCGAGTTCGGCCAGTGCGTGCACAAGGTCGCCCGCCACCCCGACCGGCCCGACGAGATGTTCCTCCAGAACCACGGCGGCGTGTACCGCAGCCGCGACGGCGGGGCGACTTGGGGCGAGATCCAGGCGGGGTTGCCCGCCAGCTTCGGCTTCCCGATCGCGGCCCATCCGCACACGCCCGGGACGGCCTACGTGTACCCCCTGGTGGCGGATGCCCACCGCATGCCGCCGGAAGACGCCTGCCGCATCTACCGGACGACCGACGCCGGTGACTCGTGGCACCCGCTGTCGGCGGGCCTGCCGCAGGAGCGGGCGTACATCACGGTGCTGCGCGACGCCCTGTGCACCGACGACGCCGATCCCGCGGGGGTCTACTTCGGGACCCGCACCGGCGAGGTGTTCGGCAGCGCCGACGAGGGCGAGTCGTGGTTCGAGCTGGCCCGCTACCTGCCCGACGTCCTCACCGTCCGGGCTGCGCAGGTCGCGTGACCGACGCGGCGGTGCGGGTCCGGGTGCCGGCCGGCCTGCGCCAGTACACGGCCGGCGAGGCGTCGCTCGACGTCGACGCGGGCGCGCTCGGCGAGACGCCCACCGTCGGCGCCCTGCTCGACCACCTGGCCGGGACCCACCCCGACCTGGAGCGCCGGGTCCGGGACGAGCAGCGGCGCGTGCGTCGCCACGTCAACGTCTTCCGCGGCGGCGACAACGTCCGCGACCTCGACGATCAGGACACGCCGCTGGAAGCGGGCGACGAGGTGTCGATCATCCCCGCCGTCTCCGGCGGCTGAACGTCCGGCCTCGCCGCCCGAGCGGTCAGAAGTCGGTGGCGCACCACGGGGCGCGGCCGGTGCGGAACAGCCCGTCCGCCCGGTCCACCGCCCCGGGCGCTCGCTCCTCGATCAGGCCGGCGTCGCGCAGGACCGCCCACCGGACCCCGCCGAGCAGCAGCGACCCCAGCTCGGCCAGCCGGACCACGACCTCGGGCTCGCGGTCGGTGCGGGAGCAGGCGGCGCCGTCGGGGCCGGCGTCGAGGCGGAACGTGCCGCCCACGTCGGGCCGGGCGGCGTCGACCACCCCGATCACGAGCCCGCCCTCGGCGGCGTAGCGGCGGGCCGACAGGCACGCGGCGACGTCCAGAGGGCGGAGCCACAGGCCGTCCCGCTCGGCCACGACCTGCACGGCCCGGGCGTCGGCCACCTGCCAGCGCAGCGTCCCGTCGACCGGCGCGACGAGCCACGACACGGTCGCCACCAGGTCCACGCTGAGCGCGTACCGGACGAGGGCGGCCTCCACCGCGGGCGACGCCGCCGCCAGGCCGTCGATCCGCAGGTCGAACCGGGCACCTGCATGCCCCCACTCGGGCGTCAGCCGGTACACCACGAACCCGTCGGCGTCGCCGCCGGTCTCGTGGACCGCCACGTAGCGCCCGCTGGCGCCGCCCCGCTGGTGGGGCACGTCGAGCGCCAGCATCCGCCACCATGCGGGGTTGCGGCTCACCTCGCCCGGCGTGCGCCGCCAGTGCCGGTCCCACACGGCCGGCAGCTGGGTGGCGGCCTCGTCCTCGGTGACCAGTCGCACGGCGGCGGGGTCGGCGATCCCCGCCTCGGCGTCGGGCAGGTGCGCCACCCGCCTGGCGTCGATCGTCAGCGAGTGGAACCGGGTGGCGACGCCGTAGCCGAACCGCCGGTAGATCGTCGCCTCGCTGGCCGTGAGCCCGGCGAGGGGCTCGCCCCGCTCGCGTGCGTGATCCTCGAGGGCGGCGATGAGCGACGACAGCATCCCCCGCCGGCGGTGGGTGGGCAGGACGCCGGCCTCGGTGATGCCGGCCATCGGCACCGCGCCGCCGGGCAGCGCCACGTCGAATGTGTAGGCGGACGCGGTGCCGACGACGCGGCCGCCGTCGGCCACCACGAACGTGCGGTCCGGTTCGGTCACGGCCCGGACCTCGGCCAGGTAGTCAGGGGACGGCGACGGCCCGTTGCCGAAGACCGCACCGACGATCCGGATGGCGTCGTCGACCTCGCCCGGCTCGACCAGCCGCGGCTTCACACTCACGAGTTGGCGCGCTCGCGCAACAGGGCGGTGACCGCCTTGCCGTCGGCCTGGCCCCGGGTCGCCTTCATGACCTGGCCGACGAAGAACCCCGTGAGCTTGCCCCGGGCCTTGTCGTCGCCCTCCCGGAAGCGGGCCCACTCGTCCGGGTTGGCGGCGATGACCTTGTCGACCTCGGCGGCGAGGGCGTCGGCACCCATGGCCTCGAACCCCTTGGCCTTGGCGATGGCGGCCGGGTCGTCGCCGGTCTCGACCATCTCGGCCAGCACGACCTTGGCCTGCGTGGCGGTGAGCTCGCCCCCGGTCTCCATCCGGACCAGCGCGGCCAGCCGGGCGGGGTCGAGCTTCTCCGCGCCGTCGACCGCCAGGTTGTGCTCGACGTGGGTGAGGACCTTCCCGGCCTCGCCGCCCGCCTCGATGGCGCCGACGGCCAGGTCGTCGAGCCCGCGCTCGACGGCGATCGCCACCGCGCCATCGGCCCCGTCGCCACCGGCGGCCGCAGCCAGCCGGGCCCGGCGCCGGGCCGGGAGTGCAGGCAGGGCGCCGTCGACCCGGGCGACCCACTCGTCGCCGGGGTCGAGGGGGACCAGGTCGGGCTCGGGAAAGTAGCGGTAGTCCTCCGCCTCCTCCTTGGACCGCAGCGTGTGGGTGCGGCCGTCGTCCTCGTTCCAGTGGCGGGTCTCCTGGCGGACCGTCTCGCCCGCCTCCAACATCTCGATCTGGCGGCGGGCCTCGTAGTCGATGGCCCGACCCAGCGACCGCAGCGAGTTGACGTTCTTGATCTCGCACCGGGTGCCGAACGGCTCACCCGGGCGGTGGACCGACACGTTGGCGTCGACCCGCATCGACCCCTCCTCCATCTTGGCGTCGGAGGCGCCGGTGGCGAGGAGGATCGACCGCAGCTCGGCCACGTAGGCCCGGGCATCCTCGGCCGAGCGCAGGTCGGGGCGGGACACGATCTCCAGCAGCGGCACGCCGGCGCGGTTGTAGTCGACGAGGCTGTAGCCGGCGTCGGTGATGCGTCCGCCCCCGCCGACGTGGGTCGACTTGCCGGTGTCCTCCTCCAGGTGAGCCCGCTCGATGCCGACCCGCTGGCCGGACGGCAGCTCCAGCGACCCGTCGTTGTTGATCGGCAGGTCGTACTGGCTGATCTGGTAGTCCTTGGGCATGTCCGGGTAGAAGTAGTTCTTCCGGGCGAAGACGGAGCGGCGGACCTCGCACCCGAGCGCCCGGCCGAGGCGTACGGCCAGCTCGACCGCCCCCTCGTTGATCACGGGAAGCGAGCCGGGCAGGCCGAGGCACACGGGGCACACGTTGGTGTTCGGCTCGTCGCCGAACCGGTTGGGGCAGCCGCAGAACAGCTTCGTGGCCGTGGCCAGCTCGACGTGGACCTCGAGGCCGATGACCGTTTCCCACTCGGAGGACATGGGCCCAGGCTAGAGCCGGGCCGCCCGGGTGGCCGCACGGGTAGCGGCGACCCGTCAGAGGGCGAGGAGGGGGATGAGCATCCACAACCACCCGGGCATGCCGGCGACCCGGAGCTGGCGCCGTCGCCAGGCGCGCGGCGGCCGGGCGGCGCGGAGCTCGACGCGCATGATCGGCAAGAACCGGAGGTCCTTCACGAAGTACCGGTGGAACAGCCGGCGGGGTTCGAGGAGGAAGCGGAAGAACCATTCGCCCCCGGCGCTCCGCACCCACAGGGGCGCCCGCCTGTGGCGCCCGACGTGCAGCTCCAGGCCGCCGCCGATGCACAGGAACACGGGCGGCTGCTTCCCCTGGCGCCGCAGGTGGTCGATGAGCGCCAGCGCCAGCAGCTGCTGCTTCGGGAACGAGATGCCGAGGAAGACGAACTCCGGCCGGCTGCGATCGAGCACCTCGGCGGCCGCCCGGACGACGTCGGCGAACGCCGCGTGGTCGTCCACGTCCACGACCGGCGGGACGTAGACGCCCAGTGACGGCATGTCGGCCTGCAGGGGCGCCGCCACCTGCGGGCACGACACCACGACCATCGCCCGGCGTTGCTCGGCGACCAGGCGGCGCCACAGCGGCGTCACGAGGTCGCTGCCCGCCAGGCGGGCGCCGAGCGGCTCGCCCAGCATGCGGCTCGCCCACACGATCGGCTGCCCGTCGGGGAGGATGTAGCGGGAGTTGCGCAGGCGGTGGGAGACGCCCCACCGGTCGAGCTCCGGCATGTGCACGACCGTGTCCACGTTGGGCGTGAAGACGATGGGCTCCCGATTGTCATCGGGCTGCGGCGCGAGCAGGCGCTCGACGGTGGCGTCGATGCTCACGTCGTCCACGAAGTCGAACCCGAGCACCTGGCGGGTACGGACGCGCTCGGCCGTGTCGGTCAACGCGTCCACGGTCCACCGCCTCTCCGGGCGCACGCTGTTGGCCGCCCGCGTCCGCACGCCTTAGGGTGACGCCCGGCGGAGGGCGGGGCGGACACGCGAGGACGGCAGGGCAGAGCGGACGTGACGACACAGCGCGAGCAGCGGTCATGAGCGACGGGCCGATCGGGTCGGTACTGATCCCCGCCCACAACGAGGAGGCGGTCATCGGTCGCTGCCTCGACCACCTGTTCGAGGGGATCGACCCGGCGAGCCTCGAGGTGGCGGTCGTGTGCAACGGCTGCCACGACGGCACCGCGGCCGTGGCCCGTGCCAGCGGCCACCCGGCGCAGGTGATCGAGCTGGACCTGGCGTCCAAGCCGGCGGCGCTGCGAGCGGGTGACCGGGCGCTGCGCGCCTTCCCGCGCCTCTATCTCGACGCCGACGTCGTGCTGCGGGGCGCCAGCGCACGCCAGGTGCTCGAGCACCTCGAGCAGCTGGGCGCGGTGGCGGCACGGCCGCCGATCCGCTACGACACGTCCCACTCGTCCGCCGTCGTGCGCCGGTACTTCCGGGCCCGGGCGCAGATGCCGTCGGTGATGGGATCGCTCTGGGGCGCCGGGGTGTACGGCCTCACCGCCGCCGGCCGGGCCCGGTTCGGCGACCAGCCCGACGTCGTGGCCGAGGACCACTGGGTCGACCAGCACTTCGGGGCGGCCGAGATCGACATCGTGGGCGACGAGCCGGTCGTCGTCGTGGCACCGGCCCGCCTCCGGGACCTCCTGAAGGTGCGGCGCCGCGCCTACCGCGGCGTCGTCGAGAACCGTGCCGCCGGCGAGCGCCCGGAGCTGGTCAAGGACACGGCGCCGTCGACCCGGCGCGACCTGCTGCGGCTCTGCCGCAGCCCGCGGGGCGCCGTCGACGCCGCCACGTACGCCTCGGTGGCGGTGGCCGCCCGCATCTACGCCCGGTTCGGCCGGTCGACGCGCTGGGAGCGCGACGAGAGCTCGCGCGCCGTCGCCGTGGGCTGAAGCCGCGAGAGATCTGATGTCACCGCCGCCCATTCGATCCGCCACCTGCCCCTAAGGCCAGTCGGGCAGGGTCGAGCCGCCGGCGCCGGCGGCGACCGGTTGCTTGGCCACGGGCTCACGCAGCCGCTCCCGGCGCCGGCGCTCCTCGCGCCGCCGCAGCGGGCGGTCGACCAGGTCCTCGTACGCGGCGAGCAGGTTGCCGCGCGACACCTCCCACGACAGCGCCTCCTCCACGCGGCGGCGGCCGATGGCGCCCATGCGCTCCCGCCGCGCCGGGTCGTCCAGCAGCTCGGCGGTCAGCTCCGCGAAGCGGACCTCGTCGTTGTCGGGCGCGTAGACCGCGGCGTCCCCGGCGGTGACCCGGGCCTCCCGCAGGTCGAACGAGACCAGGGGGCGGCTCATCGCCATGTACTCGACGACCTTGTTCATCGACGACACGTCGTTGAGCGGGTTCTTCGGGTCCGGCGACAGGCAGACGTCGGCGGTCGACAGGTACCGTTGCACGGTCTCGTCCGGCACCCGCCCCGTGAACTCCACCACGTCGTCGAGACCGAGGCGGTGGGTGAGCGCGACCAGGTCGTCGAAGGCGTCCCCGCTGCCGATGAAGGTCGTGTGCAGGTCGTCGCGCCCCAGCGGCCCGTGCAGGTGGGCGAGGGCCCGGAGGGCGAAGTCGACGCCGTCCTGGGGACCCATCACGCCCAGGTAGCACGCGAGGTGGCGCTTGCCCCGCTTGAGGAGGGGATCGGGCGCGACGGGCACGAACCGCGCCAGGTCGGGGGCGCTGCGGACCACCCGGACCCGGTCGGGCGGCAGCTTCCCCCGGGTCAGCGCCGCCCGCCGGTAGCTGTCGTTGGTGCTGATGACCGCGTCCGCCGTCCGGAAGGTGAGGCGTTCGAGCAGCGCGGACACCCGGTGCAGCACCCGAGGACCGGACGCGAAGCGCGACTCGAACAGCTCCGGCACCAGGTCGTGGTGGTCGAACATGAAGCGCGTCCCGTTCCGGCGGAGTGCCAGCGCGACGAGGAAGAGGACGTCCGGCGGGTTGCACGCCTGGACGACGTCGAACGGCTCCTCGCGCGCCAGCCGCCGGGCGATGCGCACGGTGCGCCACAGCGCCGCGCTGTACTCGCGCACGTAGCCCGCCGGCCCCCCCGTCGCCGGGGTGAGCGGGTAGCGGTGGATGCGGACGCCGCCGATCTCGGCGAAGGGCTCGGTGTCCTGCTTGGCGCCCTGCGGGCAGATCACGTCGACCCGGTAGCCGGCGTCGGTCAGGGCGCGGCACTCCTGCCAGACCCGG
>DASRJM010000026.1:0-32672 GCA_035649475.1 Acidimicrobiales bacterium | reverse complement strand
CTCGTCGGAGGGCTGCCGGGCACGGGCAAGTCGACCCTCGCCGCCGGTCTGGGGGACGCGCTCGGCGCGACCATCCTGCGCAGCGACGAGGTTCGCAAGCAGCTCGCCGGCCTCGACCCGCACCGGCGCGCCGACGCCCCCTACGGCACGGGGCTGTACCGCGCGGGCGTGACCGAGGCGACGTACGCGGCCCTGCTCGACCGGGCGGCGGCCGCGCTGGCCGGGGGCGAGTCGGTCATCCTCGACGCGTCCTGGCTCGCCGGCCGCCGGCGCCGGCGGGCCCGCCAGCTGGCGTCGACCCACCACGCGGCCCTGTCCGAGCTCCGCTGCGACGCACCGCCCGCCCTGGCCGGCCGGCGCCTCACCGACCGGCGGCTCGCCGGCGGCGATCCGTCCGACGCCACGCCCGCCATCGCGGCCGCCATGCGCGGTGACGCCGACCCCTGGCCCGAGGCGACCGTGATCGACACGGCACAGGACCGGTCCGCGTCGCTGGTGGCTGCCCGCGTCGCCGTGGCTCGCGCCGCGGCCGGTGCGGTCAGCAGCTGACCGGCTCGCGGGTCACGGAGGCGGGTGCCGGTCGGACGGCTCGCTCGGGATCGCCCGCGGGCACCATGAGGACCGGCACGCCGGCGGCGTGGACGGTCGCCGTGGTGACGCTTCCGAGGCGCAGGCGGCGCCACCCGGTGCGCCCATGTGTCGCCATCACGAGCAGTGCCACGAGCGCCCGGGCGACGGCTGACCCGAGGTCGGCCCTGGACAACGACCAAATGCGAACATATGTTCGTGACATGGGCGTCGAGTGGCAGTATCAGCGGCTCGGGCGGTTCCGCGGGTACCTGGACGGCCGGGTGGTGGCCCACGTGGCCCACCTGGTGGGTCCCGGGGGGCGAGACGACGGGTGGATGGTGTTCATCGCCGGGCAGGCGGACGCCCTGCCCGACCGGTATCCCAGCGAGTTCGAGGGAATGCTCGCCGCCGAGACCGAGGTCCTGGCCCGCGACGGCGACGGCCATGGTGACGGCGGCGGCGGTGGCGACCCGGGCGGCTAGGGCGACAGGTCGTGCCACCGGTCCGACGTGGCGTCGTCGGCCGGGAAGAACGCCTCCACCCGCAGCTCCTGGGCCGTCACGTCCACC
This sequence comes from Acidimicrobiales bacterium, assembly GCA_035649475.1. Taxonomy (GTDB): domain Bacteria; phylum Actinomycetota; class Acidimicrobiia; order Acidimicrobiales; family VFJN01; genus ZC4RG19. Next base: position 31,533 of record DASRJM010000026.1, on the reverse strand, counting down.
GGCGTGCCCACGGTCGACACCATCGAGAAGAACCGCAGCACCTCGCCCCGCAGCCGGAAGTGGATGTCCACCACCGGCACCAGCGGCGCCACCGCGTGCGGGCCGGTGAGGCGCGCGGCGACGTCGGGGCGGGACTGCAGCTCCCGCACCAGTTCCGCCGTGGCCAGGTCGAGGACGCCGCCGACCGCCTCCCGCCGGGCCCGCTCCAGCAGCGCCGGGGCGACGTCGTCCCAGTTGGCGACCGCCTCCCGCACCGGCCCGGGCTCCAGCACCAACCGCAGCACGTTGGCCTCCTCCGGCATCGGCGCCGGCGCGAACAGCCCACCGAAGAGCCGTCGGGCTCCGGCGTTGGCCCGCACCAGGTCCCAGCCCCGGTCCATCACCACCGCCGGCAGGGGGTCGTGGCGCTCCAGCATGCGGTCGAGGGCCGCCATGACAAGGTCGAGGCCCGGGTCGTCCAGCGGGCGCTGCGGGTACAGGGGGGCGTAGCCGGCGGCCAGCAGCAGGCCGTTCCGGTCCCGGAGCGGCACGTCGAGCGCGCCGGCCAGCCGCAGGACCATCTCCCGGCTGGGGCTCGACCGGCCCGTTTCCAGGAAGCTCATGTGCCGCGGCGTCGTCATCGCCGCCGACGCCAGGTCGAGCTGGCTCATGGCCCGCACCCGGCGCCAGTAGCGGACGAGGTCGCCGAACGGGACCCCGGCAGCGGCCGCCGGGGCCTGCAGGGACACCGACATGCGTCGACCCTACGGCCGTCGCCGCCGCCCGGCGCTTCCCTCCGAGGGAATCGTGCCGCCGCGCCGGCCGGGGGAGGGTGACGGCACATCCACGCCGTCCACCCCAGGAGGAACCCCGATGGACCTGCCCGTGCTCACCGGCGACGCCGTCCCCGCCGCCTCGCGGCCCCTGCTCGACGGGATCGCCGCCGACCTCGGCTTCGTGCCCAACATGGCCGCCACCCTGGCGGCCAGCCCCACGCTGCTCGCCGGTTTCGACGGCCTCCGCCGCGCCGTCGCCGACGAGTCGTTCGACCCCGTGCGCCGTGAGACCGTCGGGCTCGCCGTCGGCGTCGCGGTCGACAACGCCTACGGCGCCGCCTTCCACTCGATGGTGCTGTCCGCCCTGGGCGTCGACGCCGCGGACATCACGGCGATGCGCGAGGGGGCCGAGCCCCGCGACACCTGCCTCGCCGCGGTCTACGCCCTGGCCCGTGCGGTCGTCCTCGACCGCGGTGCGGTCGGCGACGACGTCCTGCGGCGGGCGCGGGCCGCAGGCCTGACCGGTGCCGACGTGCTCCAGATCGTGGCCGAGTGCACGTTCGCAGGCCTGGTCGGCACGGTCGACAACCTCGCGGGCCGCGTCGAGCTCGACCCACCGCTGGCCGCCCACGCCCGGACGTAGCGGGCGGTTGTCCCTGACCGTCCGGACCCAAGGTAGGGCGCGCACCGGGCAGGCTGGGGGCGTGTCCGACCTGTCGATGGTGACGTCGTGGGACGAGGTGGCCGCCAGCTACGGCGGCGGCGACTCGCCGTTCGTCCAGTTCCCGCACCGGTTGGCGACCTGGGCCGGCATCGAGCCGGGCGACCGCGTGGCCGACCTCGGGTGCGGGAACGGTCTCGGCCTGGTGGCGCTGGCCGAGGTCGCCCGCCCCCGGTCGGTCGTGGGGGTCGACTACAGCCCGGCGATGCTGGCCGAGAGCGCCCGCCGGGTGGCGGCGGGCTGCAGCGCGGCGCTCGTGCGGGCCGACGTCATGGCCCTGCCGTTCCCCGCGGCGTCGTTCGACGTGGCGCTGGCGTCGTCGGTGTTCCAGTTCGTGGGCTACTCGATCGACGCGCTACGGGAGTGGCGCCGGGTGCTGGCGCCCGGCGGGCGCCTGGCGGTGTCGATCCCCGCCGGTGCCCGCGAGGGCGACGCCCCCGACGTCAACCTGACGCTCCTGCGGGAGTTCTTCGGCCGGCTGCCGCGCGAGACCCAGCGGCGGTTCCGGGCGCGCCCGGTCCCGAGCACGCCGCCGGACCTGGCCGACGCCTGCCGGGACGCCGGGTTCGGAGCGGTCACGGTCGAGGACATCGGGTTCGCCACCACCGTGGCCAGCCGTGAGCGCTGGTGGGCGCTGCAGTGGACCCACGGGTTCCGCGGCTATCTGAGGGAGTTCGACGACGCCTCGCTGGCCGCCATGAAGGCCCGAGCCTTCGAACTGCTCGAGCCCCGATGTGGCCCGAACGGCGAGGTCGCGGGCCGCCAGGTCATCCTCTTCTGCCGGGCGCGGTGCTAGGGATACTCGTCGTCGAGCGGCCCTGTATCGACGGACATAGACATCCGCAACACATGACGAAGGTGGCCTCAGTTACGTTCGACTGACGACCGTGATGCGGGTTCCACGGTGGCCCTGGGATCTGTGACTGCGACTGCGATCCGTGCGGCTTTGTACGGTCACGGCCTAGGCGTCGCGAACCAGGAAGCTGACTGCCGGCACCGGCTCAACAACGCGGCTGGGACGCGTACGCAAGGCGAGCACCGTAGGCTGGTCGGTGCTCGCATCCATGGCGACGTAGGCCGCGAGAGTGACAACCGACTGTAAGCGGGCGGCGCAATCATGGCGGACAGTGGAGAACGAACCGTGGCCCCAGAGGGGGACTCACCTCCGACAGACTCTAGGTGGACGCGACTGAGACGATCGTTCTCAGAGCAGGGCGGAGTGGCCAAGATCGTGATTGGTGCCGCGACCGCCGTCGCCTCCGCAGCAGCAGTCGCACTTTTCGGGCTGCTTGCGGGGTTCTTCGACAATTCGGACGAACCCGCCCAGGACGCGAGCGCGGCGCCGTTCACCGTGTCGACCAGCTTGGACGTAATCGACTTTTTCGACGCTTGGCTCGACGGGCCGATGCCGCCAAGTCGGAGTTGGCCGGGCCCCTACCTCGACCAGTGGCGCACCTTCATGGCCGATGCTGGCGCTGCCTTCACTCCAACGAGAATGCGGCTCGTGTTGGACGGCACCGGCCAACGCACGGCCACCATCACCCAGGCCACTGCAGTTAAGGACGATTGCTCAGAGCCTTCACCGGGCGCGCACTTCTCGATCATTCCAGAAGGTGAAGCAGCGCCCGTTGGATGGTCGTTCGATCTGGGTGAGTCCGCCCCGGTTGCGCTCAATGAAGACGGACGCCCGTACTTCGAAGGTAAGACGATCTCGCTCGCGCCCGGTGAGGTCATCACAATCGACGTCACGACTCATCCAGGACCGCTCGACTGTCGATGGACCCTCTTGCTGGACGTTACCGTTGGTGGCGAACGCCAGACAGTCACTATCGATGACGATGGACAGCCCTTCCGCACCACAGGCGGTGACCCCGAATTGGCAACGCATGCCATGTTCGCCATCTCGGACGGCATCGCCGGACCCGACAACATCGACGCCCAGATCCGGGTAATCCCAACGTCCCAGGTCTACGACGACTTCGAAAGAGCCACAGAGGTCTATAACTGGGACGGGTCGACCTGGACGCTCGGGAATGCGTAAACCGCGGACATGACCCCATGAGTGTGGTCAGTAGTCTGTGGATTGGGTTGGTTGATTAGGTCGCCGAAGCGAGTTAGCGCGCTGCACGGGTTCTGGGCGACGAGGTAGTCGTCAACGGCCGCACCGAGGATGGCCGACACGTGACCGAGATCAGGACCCCGGCGTACGGGTCGCCAGATCCTCGACCAGCTTTTCAGCCACCGCCAGTTCGAGAGCTACCTGGCGCTCGGCCGGCACCAGATGGAGGCCGGTCACGCGGAACTCGTGACCCCATCGTTGCGCCTCAGTCATCCGGCTTCCTTCTGGTCCCGCTACCCGAGGGAACGTAGGCGGCGGGTCGCAGCTCCGGGATCATCGGATCGAACCTGGCGCTGGGTTGGCCGAAGGCAGTCTCCGACAGGATGTCCAGGCGACGAGCGCGATGGCGGCGCGGCGACCAAGCGTCCGGACGATCTCCCGGCCGGTCGGCGCCGGTCCGCTGCGTAGCGGTCGCCACCACCATCCGCACTGGCGCGGCATGGTGGCAGGCGGCCCGGATAGGTTGCGTCGTGGCCTCCGATCGGTCGGGCAGCGACGTTGCGGGCGTCGTGGCGCAGTTGCTGCGGGTCGCGCACGTCCTGCCGCCGGCCAACGTGGCGGACGCAGTCGGCGAGGCCGTGGCGGCGCTCGGAGCCCGGGCGTCCTGTGTTTACCTCGTCGACCACGACCACCGGTCCCTGCGGCCGGACACGCCCGAGGGCGGCGACGAGGCGTTCCCGGTCGACGGGACGACCGGCGGGCGGGCCTTTGCGGTCGAGCGGACCGTCGTCGTGCCCGACGCCGCCGGCGCCCGGGTGTGGCTGCCGATGATCGACGGCACCGCCCGCCTCGGGGTCCTCCTGGTCGAGATGTCGGGACCCGACGTCGACGACGCCGCGGTGCGGTCACTGGAGGCGGTGGCGTCGCTGGCCGCCGAGCTCTACGTCACCAAGAACCAGTACACCGACGCCATCGAGCGGGTGCGGCGGCACCGGCCGATGTCGCTCGAGGCCGAGCTGCAGCGGGCCAACCTGCCGCCCGTCGCCCTCGTGACGCCCCGGGTCGCGGTCGCCGGGATGCTGCTGCCGGCCTACGCCGTCGCCGGCGACACCTTCGACTACGCCCTCGACGCGGACATGCTGCACGTGGCCGTCATCGACTCGGTCGGCCACGAGACCGTGTCGTCGCTCGTGTCCCACCTGGTGCAGGGCAGCCTGCGCAACAGCCGGCGCAGCGGGATCGACCTGCCGGCGGCCTACGCGGCCGCCGACGCCGCTGTGGCCCGGGTGTTCCCGGACGTGCGCTTCGCCACCGCCGCCTTCGGGGGCCTGGACCTCGATACCTGCCGTTTCGCCTGGGTCTCGGCCGGCCACCCGCCGCCGCTGCTGCTGCGCAACGGCAAGGTCATCGGCGAGCTGCCGACCACACAGATGGTGCCGATCGGGCTCGGGGGCGGGCCGGCGGTCGTCAACGAGGCCGGCCTCGAGCCGGGCGACTCCCTGCTCGTCTACACGGACGGCGTGACCGAGGGCGGCGCGCCCGGGGGCGAGCGGTTCGGGCTCGATCGGCTGGCCGACCTGCTGGCCCGGGTCGTGGTCGAGGTCCTGCCGCCCGCCGAGCGGGTCCGTCGGCTGGTGAACGCCGTGCTGGAGCACAGCAGCTACGAGCTGCGGGACGACACCACGGTCGTGCTGGTCCAGCTGGGGGACCGAGGCTAGGCGTCTCTCAGGACGCGAGCTGGGGGATGACCTCGGTGCCCATCAGCTCGATCGTGCGCATGACCGCCTCGTGGGGGACCTTGTAGGGGTTCACCAGGCACAGCAGCAGGTCGACGCCGGCGGCCTGGTAGCGCCGGCAGGTCTCGAGGCAGTCGTCGGGCGTGCCGAGCAGGCAGGCGCCGTTGTCGACCAGGTACTCGAGCGTCAGCAGGTCGAGCAGTCCCTCGTCGCGGGTCGTCTGCAGGTCCGCGGCGTAGCCGTAGTTTCCCAGCTCCCGCTGCTGCTCGGCCATCATGTCGGCCAGGGTCGCGATCTGGCGGGCGCCCGTGGCGGGGTACCACTCGAACGACTCGCGGGCGTTCTCCCAGGCCCGGTCGCGATCGCTGTCGCACAGGGCCATCGTGAAGGTGGCGGCGCGGCGGTTGACCGTGGCGCCGATCGGCGTCTCGCAGCCGTCGACGGCCTCCCGGTAGATGTCGATGCGCCGCTTGACCTCCTCCGGGGACACGCCGACGGCGAAGGAGCACAGGCCGAGACCGAGGGAACCGACCTCGCGGTGGCCGTCGTCGCTGCTGGTCGCGCCCCACAGCGGCGGGTGTGGCTTCTGCAGGGGCTTGGGTAGGACCCGCCGGCGCGGCAGCTGCCAGAACTCGCCGGCGAACTCGTGCTCGTCGTGGGTCCAGCACCCGACCGCGAGCTGGATGGCCTCGCGCCACATGGCACGGGTCTGGTGCGGGTCGATGCCGAAGCCCTCGAGCTCGGCGCGCGTCGCGGAGCGGCCGGTGCCGACGTCGACGCGCCCGCCCGAGATGAGGTCGAGGACGGCGACCGACTCGGCGGTGCGGACCGGGTGGTTGTAGGGCTGGGGCATGAGGCGGACTCCGTAACCGAGGCGGATCCGCTCGGTGCGCGCCGCCACCGCGCCGTACAGCACCTCGGGATTGGAGCAGTGCGAGAACTCGGAGAGGAAGTGGTGCTCGACCGTCCAGAAGGCGTGCCAGCCGTGGCGGTCGCCGGCGATCGCCTCCTCGAGTGTGTGCTCGTACGCGAGCCGTTCGCTGTCGGGGCCCCAGGGGGCCGGCACCGGGATCTCGTAGAACAGAGCGAACTCCACGCTCGCATCCCCTCGGTCGTCGCTAGCGGGCGAGCCCCCGCAGCAGGTGGTCACGGACGAACTGCGTGACGGCCACGCGGTCCGCCACATCGAAGCTCACGACGGTCGGCAGCACAGCGAAGGACAGCAGGAGCCGCACGACGAGCTCGCCCGCCTGCGCCCGGTCCAGCCCGGCCCGCACCTCGCCCCGGCGCTCCGCGTTCGCCAGGCGGGGCTCCCAGAAGGCGACCCAGCGGGCGAAGAGGACCTCGCGGCGGGCGGTGAGCAGCGTGGCGAGCAGCGAGTCGGTCTCGCCCGGCAGCCGGAGCCCGAAGCTGCCGCCGTCGACCTGGCGGACGATGAACAGCAGCGCCGCCGCCACCTGCCCCGCGAGGTCGGCCGCCCGACCGAGATCGGGCTCGGAGGCGGCCACGAATCGGTCGGCGGTGCGCTCCAGCACCGCGTCGACCAGCGCGTCGCGATCGGCGAAGTACCGGTACACCGAGCCCCGGGACACGCCCGCCTCGGCCGCCACGTCGGCCATCGAGACGCGCCGGAGCCCGTAGCGGGCCATGCACCGCTCGGCGGCGTCGAGGATCCGCTCGCTCGTCTGCGCCGTCTCCACCGACACGCCCGCGCGCCCTCCCCTCGACAGTTGTACAACTGCTATCACATTGTTCACGGCGATGCGATGTGCGGGGAGGGGATCGATGGGACGCTTCGAGGGCAGGACGGTCATCGTCACGGGAGCGGCGTCGGGCATCGGCCGGGCGACGGCCGAGTGGCTGCACGGCGAGGGCGCCACGGTGATCGGCGCCGATATCGCCGGTGACCGAGTCGGCGCCGCCGACCCGTGGCGCACCGAGCGCGTCGACGTCACGGACGAGGCCGCGGTCGGGCGCCTCGTCGCCGGGGTGGACGGTCGCCTCGACGGCGTCGTCCACGCCGCCGGGATCGCCGGCGGCGGGCCCGCCCACATGGTCGATGCCGCCTCGTGGCACCAGGTGCTCGACGTCAACCTCACCGGGACGTTCCACGTCATCAAGCACGCCGCCACCCGCATGCTCGAGCAGGAGCCCGTGGACGGCGAGCGCGGGGCCATCGTCACCCTGGCGAGCGTCGAGGGCCTCGAGGGCACGGCGGGCGGCAGCGCGTACAACGCGTCCAAGGGCGGCGTGGTCCTGCTCACCCGGTGCACCGCCATCGACTACGGGCCCCGCGGCATCCGGGCGAATGCGATCTGCCCCGGCTACGTCGACACGCCGCTGGCCGACTCGATCTTCGGGCCGGACGAGATGCGGCACGTGCGCGACGACTTCATCCACCAGCACGCCCTACGGCGACCGGCCCGACCCTCGGAGATCGCCGCCGTCGCCGCGTTCCTCCTCTCCCGGGACGCCTCGTTCGTGACCGGGCAGGCGCTCGCCGTCGACGGCGGCTACACGGCAGGCCGCGACCATCAGGTCACCGCGCTGCTCGGCCTGAGTTGACTCCGGCCCCGGTGCGGGCAGGTCGGCATTCTGTGGACAAGGGCTGGAGCCGGGCGCAGACTTGTCGCCACGTCACCGAAGGGCGGGTGAGTGACGTGAGCGGACGCATCCGACAGTTCCGGGTCATCGCCACGCTTGTCCTGGCCGCCGTGGCCGGCTGCGCGGCAGACGGCGACGCGCTCAGCACCGGCGATGATGCCGGCCAGGGTGACGTCGAGGAGGTGGAGCCCGAGGAGCTGGTTCCCGTGCTCGTTGTCGAGAGCGACGACGTCGGGGCGACCAGCTACGGGCCCCTGCCGATGACCAGCGATAACCCCGGCGTCGACGAGTACTACCAGGAGCCCCCGACGATGTGCGAGGACCACACGGATGTCGAGGTCCTCGGCCCCGACGACATCTACGCCTACCTCGGGGACGGCGGCGACTACCTCTACATCGACCATTGGGTCACCGGTGAACCGGCCGCGGACGCGTCCGACCGGTTCGAGGACGGCATCGGCGCCCTCGAGGCGTGCCTCGACGAGAGCTTCCAGCAGGTGGACGTCCAACGAGGGGACGTCGACGACGTGCGGCGCTACGACTCGGAGGGAGACGACGGCAGAGCCAGCCTCCTCTACGCCCGCAACGGCGGGGTGATGACGCTGCTGTTCGTGGAGTCCCTCAACGAGGACACCTACGACGGCGACGACGTCGACCGGCTCGTCGACGTGGCCCTCGACAAGCTGGCGAGGATCGGCCAGGTCGAGGTCGCTGCCTGATTCGACCAGGGTCGGGATCGTGGTCTGTGGCCCCGCTGGAAGAGCCGCGCGGGTCACGTGGCGGTACGCCCGGATCGTTGTCGCTACCGACTCGGCGTTCGGGGACGTCTAGGTGGTGTGGGCGAGGACGGAGATGACACGCCGGCGGCCGGGTCGATGGTGGTCGATCGAGATGTCGGAGAAGCCGGCGGTGCGGCATCGTTGCCCGAACACGTGGGCCTGTTCGGCGGTCCAGCCGTGGCTGGCGAGGCCGGTCGCTCCCGGTTCGACCTGACGCTCGATGGCGAGGAAGCGGCCCGAGGGACGCAGCACCCGACGGGCTTCGGCGAGGCCGGCGTCGAGGTCGTGCCAATGGTGCACCGTCGCCAGCGACCACGCGACGGTTGCGGAACCGTCGGGCAGAGGCAGCGTTTCGGCGGTGCCGTCCTGGTAGCGGACCGTTGGTGTGGTGCTCCGGCTGGTTCGGGTCGAGGCGCGGGCGACGCGGAGCATCACGGCCGCGGGATCGACGCCCACGACCGACGATGCCCCGCGGGCCGCGGCGCGACGCACCGCGACACCCGGTCCACACCCGATGTCGACGACGTCGTCGCCAGGCCCGGTGCCGGTCAGCTCGATGGCGAGGTCAGCGGTGGCGCCTCGTCCGATGGTGAAGCAGATCGCTGCGAGGGCACCGCCGATGCCCGAGAAACCCGGGTGGTCGGCGTGGTGGTTCGGCGGCAGGGTCACGTCGCCTGGGGGAGTCGCGCTCATGGATGGACCTTGACAGTTGAACCCAGGTTCAAGTCAAGGTGTGTCGCATGGATGATGCCCAGCTGACGATCGGGGAGGTCGCGCGACGCGCTGGCGTGGCGACCTCGACGGTGCGGTTCTACGAGCGGCAAGGCCTGCTCACGGCGGACGCCCGTCGTTCCGGGCAACGTCGCTATCGGGTCGAGACGCTGCGCCGGCTCGTGTTCATCGGCATGCTCCAGGACACCGGCCTGTCGCTCGAGGACATCGCGGGAGTGCTCGATGCCCCCCACGTCGCCGACTGGAAGGCGATCGCCCGTCGACGCCTCGCCCTCCTCGACGCCGAGATCGCTCGCCTCCAGCAAGCACGTGGCTACCTCGAAGGTGCCCTGCTCTGCCGCTACGACCACCCCGCGACCGAGTGCCAGATCATGGGCCAGGAGATCGATCGACGCCTCGCCCTGCCCGCGACCGACCGCAACTGATCCGACGGTCGTTGGCGTTCTCCCACGCCGTGGCGGGGCGAGCGGTCTGGGTGCCGACGCGGCAGGGCTGTCAGGCCCCGGCGAGGCAAGGTGGTGTGTGGAGGCTGATGCGGCAGTCGGTCGCTGCGCTACGTCTCCAGGCCGACCGGGCAGGACACGCCGGTGCCGCCGATGCCGCAGTAGCCCAGCGGGTTCTTGTGCAGGTACTGCTGGTGGTAGTCCTCGGCGTACCAGAACTCGGTGGCGTCCTCGATCTCGGTCGTGATCTCCCGGTAGCCGGAGGCGGTGAGGCGGGCCTGGTAGGCGTCGCGGCTGGCCTCGGCCGCCTTGCGCTGGACGTCGTCGAACACCTGGATCAGGGAGCGGTACTGCGTGCCCACGTCGTTGCCCTGGCGCATGCCCTGGGTCGGGTCATGGCCCTCCCAGAACGTGCGCAGCAGCTCCTCGTAACCCACCTTGGCGGGGTCGTAGACGACGAGCACCACCTCGGCGTGCCCGGTGCGGCCCGAGCACACCTCTTCGTAGGTCGGGTTGGGGGTGTAGCCGCCGGCGTAGCCGACCGCCGTCGTGTAGACGCCCTCGGTCCGCCAGAACAGCCGCTCGGCGCCCCAGAAGCACCCGAGGCCGAACACCGCCCGCTCCAGCCCGTCGGGGAACGGCGGCTCGAGCCGCGTGGCCAGCACGGCATGCGTGTCGGGCACCGCGAACACCCGGTGGTCCCGGCCCGGCAGCGAGCCGTCGCGATCCACCATCCGATGCTTGTCACGACCGAACAACATGCTCCCCAAGGCTACCGGCGCCCCCGCCCCTCCGGCGTTTTCGCAACCGGATCGTGACGCCATCGTGACGGGATGGGACACCTCCCACGTGGAACAGTGACACCGTGAGCACGACCGAGCCAGATCCGGGTCAGGGCGCCGCGCCGGTCCCGCCGCCCCCGCCTCCGTCCGCCAGCGGCCTCTGGGCCTCCGACCACGTCGCCCGGCCTGCGGGTCCGGCGCCCGCCGACGTCGAGCAGCCGCCGAGCATCCGCACGGCCGTTCGTCTGATGTACCTCGGTGCGGTGCTGAGCGTGCTGGGAGCGCTCAGCATCTTCCTGCAGGTCGACGCCATCCGTGACCAGATCGAGGAGGACGACCCCTCCCTGACCGGGGACGAGGTCGACACGGCCGTCGCGATCTTCGTGGTGGCCTTCGTCGTCATCGGCGTCATCTCGGTCGGCCTGTGGCTGTGGATGGCCTACACCAACGGTCGCGGGCAGAGCTGGGCCCGCGTGGTCGCCACGGTGCTCGGCGGTCTCAGCATCGTGTCCGCCCTCGGCGGCCTCGTCACGGGTTCGGGCGGGGTCGGCATCGTCTTCAGCGTCCTCAGCGTGGTGCTGGCGGCGGTGATCCTGTTCCTGCTGTACCGGCCGGAGTCGAGCCGGTTCTACGCGGCCCGCAGCCGCTAGGTCAGCCCGGCGAGGCGCAGCATCGACGGCGGCACCGCGTCGTCGCCGGCGGCGAGCATCGCGGCTCGCTCGACGTTGACGGCGTCGTGCTCGCGATCGGCCCACCCGTCCCACGGCCCGGGGCCGATGCGCCCCGGGTCGCCGTCCGCGGCCGCGCACGCCCGCAGGTAGGCCTGGAGGTCCCGGAGCTCCTCCTCGCCGCCGATCTGCCCGTGCCCGGGCACCACGATCGCCGCCAGGCCGGCGAGCCGGTCCAGCTCGTCCGCCCACCGCTGCGGGTCGCCCTGCCAGCACAGGGGCGCGGCGCCGAAGCTGCACATCGCCCCGGCGAACATGACCTGGGCCGCAGGCACCAGCGCCACCAGGTTCTCGGTCATCTGGCCACCGGTCGTCACCACGGTCACGCTCGGGGTGAGCTGGACGTCCGACGCCACCACGTGGCTGACCGTTCGCGTGACCACGTCTTCGAACGCGTCGGCGTCCTCCGGGAAGAGCGCCCGCCAGCTGTCGACGTTGGGAGGCTGGTCGAGGTGCACGCTGGCCTGGCGGCTGCCGTAGACCGCGGCCAGCTTGAACCGTCCGGTGCCGCCGGCCTGCTCGACCCCGCTGCCGGTCAGCACTGCCCGCCGCACCGGCAGGCCGAGCGCCTCCACCTCCGCGGCGAACGGCTCGTACTGGTCGGGGACCATCAGCGTGTCGACCACCGTGACGCCGTCGGGGTCGACGACGACCCCCGCGTTGGGCCGGCCGCGGTGCGGCGGACCGTCCGGCAGCCACACATACAGGCCGGCATCCAGGGGTGCGAGCGCCACTCGGCCAGAGCGTACGCGTCCAGAACCGGTACGCTCCCGGGCGGGACAGGAGAGCTAGTCGGCGAGGCGGGACATGGACACCACTGCGGGCAGGGGGCAGCTGAGGCTGCCCGGGCGCAAACATCGACGAGCGCCGGGAGCCGGCGCGGGCCGGGGGTGAGGCGATGGCACGCCCGGCACCCGGCGCCGACCGCTCGGTGGCCGTCCTCGAGCTGCTGGCCAGCCACCCGGACGAGCGCTTCACGCTGTCCGAGGTGGCCCGCCGGTGCGACCTCAACAAGGCGACCGCCCACGCGCTGCTCAGTGCGCTGAGCGACCACGGCGTCCTGCTGCGCCACCCCGGCGAGAAGCGCTACTCGCTCGGCCCCCGGCTCATCGCGATCGGCGACGCGGCCAGGCGCGGTTACACGGCCCTGGACTTCGTCGCCCCGGTGCTCGCCGCGCTGGCCGACCGCACCGGCCTGTGGGCACGGGCCTGGCGGGTGCTGGACGATCACACCGTCCCGGTCGCCCAGGCCGGGGTGCCCCGGGCCATGGTCGGCCGGTCGCTCGGCGCGGTCCAGCTGCCGCTGGCGCCGCCGCTCGGGTCGCTGTTCGTGGCCTGGAGCGATGAGCCCACCATCCAGGCCTGGCTGGCCCGGGCCGCGTCGGCCGAGGCCGTGCGGCCGGCGCTCGAGGCCCTGCCGGTCATCCGCCGGCGGGGGTACGCGGTCGCGCTGACGTCGCCGGAGTGGAGGGCGCTGTCAGAGCCCCGGGAGGGCGGGTTGGCGCTACCCCCGGACGAACTCCGCCGGCTGGTCCTGGCGGTGGCCCGCCAGCCGCTGCTGCTTGCGGAGGTCGACGAGGCCGCGACCTACCGGCCCGCGGACCTCGGCGCGCCGGTGTTCTCGTCGACGGGCGACGTCGAGTTGGTGCTGACGCTGTCGGGCCTGCCCGACGAGGACACGCCGGGGTCCCGGCTGGTGGCGCTCGCCGGCGAGGTCGTGGCCGCGGCACGCGAACTGACTGCGGCGGTGCGGGGGCGCCCGCCCGACGCGACCTGACGCCGACGCCACCTTTCGGGTTCCCGACCAGGGCCGTACCGTTTTCGGCATGGCCGATTACGTCGCCCCCCTGGCGGACATGCGCTTCGTGCTCGAGAACATCGTCGACGTCGCCGCGCTGGCGGACCTGCCCGGCTACGAGCACGCCGACCCCGAGATGGTGCTCGGGATCCTGGAGGAGTCCGGGCGGTTCTTCTCCCAGGAGTTCGCGCCCCTCAACCGCGTCGGCGACACGCAGCACAGTCGGCGCAACGAGGACGGGTCCGTGACGACGCCGGACGGCTTCGCCCGGGCCTACGCCCGCTACGTGGAGGCCGGGTGGGCCGGCGTGCCGTTCCCGGCCGAGTACGGCGGCGGCGGGTTTCCGTGGCTGGTCGCCATCGCCATGCAGGAGATGATGACGGCCGCCAACATGGCGTTCTCCCTGTGCCCTCTGCTCACCCAGGGCGCCATCGACATGCTGCTGCACTACGGGTCCGAGGAGCAGCGCGAGGTGTACCTGCCGAAGATGGTGACGGGGGAGTGGACGGGCACGATGAACCTCACCGAGCCGCAGGCCGGCTCGGACGTGGGGGCGCTCACCACCAAGGCCCTCCCGGCCGACGATGGCACGTGGCGCATCACCGGCCAGAAGATCTTCATCACCTACGGCGAGCACGACCTGACCGGCAACATCGTCCACCTCGTGCTGGCCCGGGTACCCGGCGCGCCCGCCGGCACCAAGGGGATCTCGTGCTTCATCGTCCCCAAGTTCCTCCCGAACGAGGACGGCACGCCCGGCGAGCGCAACAGCCTCGAGTGCGTGTCGATCGAGGACAAGATGGGCATCAACGCCAGCCCCACCTGCGTCATGGCCTACGACGGGGCCGTCGGCTACCTCATCGGCGAGCCCAACCAGGGCATGCGCTACATGTTCAAGATGATGAACAACGCCCGGCTGTCGGTAGGCGTCGAGGGGCTGTCGCTGGCGGAGCGGGCGTACCAGCAGGCGGTCGCGTACGCCACCGAGCGCCGCCAGGGCCGCGCTCCGGGCGCGACGGGGGCCTCCTCGCCGATCGTCGACCACCCCGACGTGCGGCGGATGCTGCTGACGATGCGCTCCCACATCGAAGCGCTGCGGGCGCTGGTCTACCTCAACGCCGAGAGCCTCGACCTCGCGTCCCGCCACCCGGACGAGGCGGTCCGCACCGGGCGCCAGGAGCTGGCCGACCTGCTCACCCCGATCACCAAGGGGTGGGGCACGGACCTCGGCGTCGAGCTGACGTCGCTGGCCGTGCAGATCCACGGTGGCATGGGCTACATCGAGGAGACCGGCGTGGCCCAGCACTACCGGGACGCCCGCATCGCCCCGATCTACGAGGGCACGAACGGCATCCAGGCCATCGACCTGGTCCTGCGGAAGCTGCCGATGCGGGCCGGGGGGGTGATGGTCGACTTCCTGGCCGCGATCGAGGCCACCGCCGGCGAGCTGTCGGCAGCCGGCGGCGACCTGGCCACGATCGGCAAGCACCTGGCCGACGGCCACGCCGCCCTGCGCCAGGCCACCGACTGGCTGCTGGCCAACGGGCTGGCCGACCCCACCAACGCGCTGGCCGGCGCCACGCCCTACCTGCGCATGTCCGGCATCGTGACCGGCGGCTGGCTGCTGGCCCGGGGCGCGGCGGGCGCCCAGCGGGCGCTGGACGAGGGCCGCGGCGACGCCGACTTCCTGCGCCAGAAGGTGGTCACCGCCCGCTTCTTCGCCGAGCAGATGCTGCCCCAGGCTGCAGGGCTGGTCCCGTCGGTGACGGCCGGGCCCGCCGACCTACTGGCGGCGGCGTTCTGACCGCTCGGCCAGCACTTCCGCCGACCAGGCCGACCACAGCGGCGGCGCCCAGTCGCCGAACTCGCGGTTGGTGAGCACGACGCTGGCCACGGCGGCGTCGGGGTCGACCCACAGGAACGTGCCCGCCCCGCCGAAGTGGCCGAAGGTGCGCGGCGAGCCGTCGGGAGCAGTCCAGTGGGGTGATTTCGCCCCCTTGATCTCGAAGCCCAGGCCCCACGGGTTGCGGTCGTAGCTGCCGAGGCCGGGCACGACGCCGGCGAGGCCGGGAAACTGCTCGGTGGTGGCCTCGGCCAGGGTCTCGGCGGCGACGAGGGTGGGTGCGAGCAGCTCGGCGGCGAACCGGGCCAGGTCGTCGACGGTGGACCAGGCATCCTTGGCCGGCGAGCCGCGCAGCTCGGTGCGGTCCATGCCGAGCGGCACGGCCACCGCCTCGTGGAGGTAGGTCGCCGCGGGCATGCCGGCCGCCGTGGCCAGTGTGTCGCCCAGGACGTCGAACCCGGTGTTGCTGTAGATGCGGCGGCGGCCGGGCGGGCTCACGGGCACGGCGCCCTCGAACGGCAGGCCCGACGCGTGGGCCAGCAGGTGGCGGACTGTCGACCCCGGCGGCCCCGCGGGAGCGTCCAGGTCGAGCGTGGTCTCCTCGACCGCCACCAGGCAGGCCAGAGCAACGAGGGGCTTGGTGACCGAGGCGATCCGGGTCCGCCAGCCCGTGTCCCCGGCCGTCTGCACGCCGCCGGCCCGGTCGACCACGGCGCCCGCCACCCGGTCCACCGGCCAGGCGGCGAGGGCGTCGAGCGCGGGCACGGGCGCCCACGCTAGGCGGCGCGAACGCTGCACCAGCGGAGCCGCCTCCGACTGCTGGGTCCGGCGACCGCCAGAACTACGATGGAGGGCCGTGCAGCCCGAGTTCGACATCGACGAGGATGCGCACGTCGACGCGCTGGTCCGGCGCAACTTCGCGTTCATCGACCTGTGCGGGTTCACGTCGCTGACCGACGAGCACGGCGTCGGCGCGGCGGTGGCCGCCCTGTCGACGTTCCGGGCCGTGGTCCGCGAGCGGGCCGGGTGGCGCGGGGTCCGGGTCGCCAAGTGGCTGGGCGACGGGGCGATGCTCGTGGCGACCGAGCCCCGGCCGCTGCTCGACGCGGTGCTGCGCATGGAGCAGGCGCTCGACCTGCGGGGCTGCGCGCTGCCGCTGCGGGGCGGCGTCGCCGCCGGGCGCGTCATCCTGTTCGAGGGGGACGACTACATCGGCCGGCCGGTGAACCTGGCGGCGCGGCTATGCGACGAGGCCGAGCCCCATCAGCTCCTGGTGACCGCGTCGCTGTTCGACGCGGCGGGCGACGGCCTGGCGCACCGGCGGCTCGGTCCCCACGCCATCCGCGGCTTCACCCGCCTGGTGGACGTCGTGGACATGAGCGAGGGCGGCCACCACGTGGCGGCCAGTTGAGCGGCAGACGTCGCCCCGACCCGAAATGGGGCCGCCTACCCGCGGACCGGTAAGCTCGATCGGAACCATGCGCAACGAAGAACAAGAGACGTTCTCTGCGCTGGGCGTGTCCCCTGATCTGGTCGCCGTGCTCGATCGAGCCGGCCTGACCACAGCTTTTCCCGTCCAGCGCCTCTGCATCCCCGACGCCCTGGCCGGCCGCGACGTGTGCGGCAAGGCCAAGACCGGCTCGGGCAAGACCCTCGCGTTCGGCCTCCCCCTCGTCGAGCGCGTCGCCAAAGCGTCCCCGAAGCGCCCCACCGGCCTCGTGCTGGTCCCCACCCGCGAGCTGGCCGGGCAGGTCACCGACGTGCTCCGGCCGCTGGTCGAGGCCCGGTCGCTGCGCCTCGTCGCCGTCTACGGCGGCGCCCAGATGGGCAAGCAGATCGCCGCGCTCGAGACCGGCGCCGAGATCGTGGTGGCGACCCCGGGCCGGCTCATCGACCTGATCGACCGCAAGGTCGCCGACCTGTCGGACGTGGGCCTGGTCGTCATCGACGAGGCCGACCGGATGGCCGACATGGGCTTCCTGCCCCAGGTCGAGTGGGTGCTGCGCCACATCGGCAAGGCCCACCAGACGCTGCTGTTCTCGGCCACGCTCGACGGCGGCATCCAGGGCCTGGTCGACCGCTACCAGCGCGACCCCGTGTTCCACGAAGTCGGCTCGCCGACCCAGACGGTGGAGCGGATGGCCCACCGGTTCCTGCTCGTCCACGAGATGGACAAGCACCGGGTGGCGGCCGCCATCTGCAACTCCGGCACCCGGTGCCTGGTGTTCGCCAACACCAAGCGGGCGGTCGACCGGCTGGCCCGCCAGCTCGTCGACGTCGGCGTCGACGCCAAGGCGATCCACGGCGACCTGCGCCAGGAGGTGCGGGAGCGGGCGCTCAAGCGCTTCTCCGAGGGCAAGCTGCCGGTGCTGGTCGCCACCGACGTGGCCGCCCGGGGCCTCGACATCGACGACCTCGACATCGTCATCCAGGCCGACGCGCCACCGGACCCCAAGACCTACCTGCACCGGTCGGGACGCACGGCCCGGGCCGGCGCCGCAGGGCTGGCGGTGACGCTGGTGCTGTGGAACGAGGAGCTCGAGGTCCGCCGGCTCAAGCGCCGGCTGAGCCTCGACGAGCCCATCGTGGAGATGTTCTCCAACGACGAGCGGCTGGCCGACCTGGCCAACTGGAACCCCGCCGCCGAGGGCGCGGCGTAGCCCGCCCGCTCGCCGGCCTCAGATCTCGCCGAACGCCAGCGCCCACAACAGGGCGGTCAGCGACAGCCCGTCGTTGATCTCGCCGCGGGCGATCAGCTCCCGGACCTCGGCCGTGGTGTGCCAGGCGATGCGCTCGCTCTCACCCACGTCGGTCGGATCGCCGATGTGGGTGGCGCCGGCGGCCTTGAACATGTGGAACCGCTGGTCCGCGCTGCCGTTGATGGGGGCGTAGGCGCCGAGGGTTCGCAGCGGGCCGGGCCGCCAGCCCGTCTCCTCCTCGGTCTCCCGGGCGGCGGCCTCATCGGGCGTCTCGCCGGGCTCGATGCGACCGGCCGGGATCTCCCACCCCCAGGTGTCGGTGATGAAGCGGTGGCGCCACAGCAACAGCACGCCGCGATCGGGGTCGTGGACCACCGTGCCCGACGCCGCCAGCGGGAAGCGGATGACGTGGTGGTCGAAGCGGTCGACGCCGGGGACCTCGACGTCGACCAGCACGAGCCGGAGCCACTCGGAGTCGTAGATCTCGCGTTCGCCGTGCACCGTCCAACGCACCGGACCAGCCTAGGAGCGGAGCTCCCGCCACATCGCGATGTGGGGACCGATCTCGGGGTCGACCCACTCGTCGCCGCGGGCGACAAAGCCCGCCCGCTCGTAGAACCGGCGGGCGGGCGTCCGAGCGTTGCACCACACGAGGTCGCCGCCCTCCGCCGCGATGTGGTCGAGGGCCGCGGCCAGGAGCCGGGCGCCGATGCCGACGCCGCGCAGGCCCTCGGCGGTCGCCATGCCCCGCAGCCGCCAGGCGCCTGGCCGCTCGGGCGCCCACGGGCAGGGCTCGGGGGTCACGATCGTGGTGCCGACGACGGTGCCGTCGGGCGTGCGGGCGGCGAAGGCGGCGGTGTCGGGGTGGCCGTCGGCGGCCAGCCGGACCCGGTCGGCGGGCTGCCCGGTCCGCAGGACGCTGTGGCGGAGGGGGTGCGTGACCTCGGGGGCGACCCGCTCGACGACGACGTCGGTGTCCGGGCCGGCCATGCGATCGACGGTACCGTCGCCCCGTGACCCCGCCCACCCGCGCGCCGCAGCCTGCGCCCGGGGACAGGGCGCCGGGCGGCGACGACGGGACGCGGGCCGCGGTCGTAGCCCGCACCGCGGCCCGGCTGTCCCGGGAGGCGGGCGTCCCGATGGACCCGGGCCTGTCCTTGTGGGCCCTGGCGGGCGGGGTCCCCGGCCCCGACCTCCGGCCGGTCGACGGTCCGGCGGACGGGCTCGCGGCCGGGGCAATCGCGGAGGCGCTGGGCGCCGCGCTGGAGGACGCCACCGACGGCGGGCAGCGCCGGGCCCAGGGTCTGCACATGACCCCGGCCTGGCTGGCCGCCCAACTGGCGGAACGGGCCCTGGCGCCCGACGCCGGCGGGACGACCGTGTGTGATCCCGCCTGTGGCGGGGGTGCCTTCCTGGTGGCGGCGGCCGAGCGGCTGCACCGGGCGGGCGTCGACCGGCGGGACGTCGTGCGGCACCTCGTGTGGGGTGCGGACGTCGATCCTGTCTGCCTGGCGGCGGCCGAGGCGGCGCTGGCGCTGTGGGCGGGGGAGGCGCCGCCGCCCGGGCGGCTCGTCGTCGGCGACCCGCTCGTCGAGGGGGGCGGCCTGTGGCCGGGCGCGCCGGCCGGGGGGTTCGGGGCCGTGGTCGGCAACCCGCCGTTCCAGAGCCAGCTCGGGCGCCTCACCGCCCGGTCGGCGGCCGACCGCCGCCGCCTGCGGGAGCGCTACGGCGATGCCGTCCGGGCCTACACAGACACCGCCTGGCTGTTCCTGCTGCTGGGGTGCGAGCTCGTCCGGCCCGGCGGGCGGGTCGTGCTCGTGCAGCCGCAGTCGCTCGTCGCCGCCCGGGACGCCGCCGCCGTGCGGGCTGCAGTCGACGGGCGCGCCCGGCTGGTCGACCTGTGGGCCGACGACGCCCGTGTGTTCGCCGCCGCGGTGCGGGTCTGCGCGCCCGTGTTGGAGCGCCGGGCCGACCCGGCGGCCGCCGGCGAGAGCGGCGACCCTTGGGGCGACGTGTGGGCCCGCACGCTGGGCCTCCCCGACCTGCCCCCGCTGCCCGGACCGTCGCTGGGGGAGCGGGCCACGGTGGCCGCCGGCTTCCGCGACGAGTACTACGGCCTGGTCGGCGCCGTCAGGGAGCGGGACGGGGACGGCACCGCCACCGCGCCGCTCGTGACCAGCGGGACCCTGGTGTGGGGCCGGAGCGCATGGGGCGAGCGCCCGGTGCGCTTCGCCAAGCGCCGCTGGCGGGCACCCGTCGTCGACCTGACCGTCCTCGACGAGCCGGACCGGACGGCGGCCCGCCGCTGGGTCGAGCGCACCCGCCGTCCGAAGCTGGTCGTCGCCACCCAGACCAGCGTGATCGTGGCGGCCGTCGACGCGGCCGGCGCCTGGGTGCCGTGCGTCCCGGTCGTGGCGGTCGTGCCCCACGACCCCACCGACCTGTGGCACCTGGCGGCCGCCGTCGCCTCGCCGGTGGCCTCCGCCTGGATGGCCCGCCGGGCAGCGGGCACGGGGCTCGACCGCCACGCCCTGCGGATCTCCGGCCCCGCCCTTGCGGCCCTGCCGCTCCCGACCCCGAGCGGGGCCTGGGACGACGCGGCCGCCGCGCTGCGGGACTTCGCGGCAGCGCCGGGCGACGACGCGCTCCAGGTGTACGCCGAGGCCGCCGGCCGGGCGTACGGCGCGCCAGCCGGCCTGACCGGCTGGTGGTTCGAGCGCGTCTACCGCCACTGAACCGCGGACACGGCGAAGGCGGGGATCGGCCGGGGCCTCTCCCCACCCTCGGCTGTCGCCGTCCTTCGTGGCGCTCGTCGACGCCACCGTCAGGGTGAACGTAGGACTGGCGGTGCAATCGGTCAAGGGATCCTGCGTCGCGTGGTCGATCTGTCGACGCAAGGTGCATTCCGCGATACGAATCGAACAGCTGCGGTGCCGGCCGCCCGTTCCGGATGCGGGCGTGACGCGGAACCGGTTGGACCTCGTGGCGCCCCGCCGGGCTAGCGTGGCCCCGACATCAGGAGCGGCCGGTCCCCCCGGGGGGCGGCCCGGCAACCTGGTTCGGACAGCCAAGGTGCCATCCCGGCTCGCCGGGGATGCGGCTCCACCAGGAGCAACCAAGTGTCCGTGCCCCCTTCGGGAGGGCGCCTCGGCTGTGCGGACCCGCAGAGGGGTCATGGCCCGATCCGTACACTCGACCCGTGCAACCACCCGTGCGGCGGCCTGGCGCGCGGCGGGGACACCCCGCCCGATGACCGGCCACGAGGGCTTCCGCCGGGCCCACCCCAGTGCCCTGCCCGTGACGGGCGCCTGGCGCCCGGGCGACAACGCCGGCCACCGGCAGTTCCTGTCGTTCCCGGCCGGCCGCCCGTTCGCCCTCGAGGGCGGCGGGCTGCTGCGCGGCGTCACCGTCGCCTACGAGACGTGGGGCGAGCCGGCGCCCGACGGGTCGAACGCCGTGCTCGTGTGCCATGCCCTCACGGGCGACAGCCACGCGGCCGGCGGGCTCGACGCCGGGCATCCCACGCCGGGCTGGTGGGACGGCGTCGTCGGCCCGGGCAAGGCACTCGACACCGATCGCTGGTTCGTCGTCTGCGTCAACGTGCTCGGTGGCTGCCAGGGCTCGACGGGCCCGGCTTCGCCCCATCCCGACGACGGCCGCCCGTGGGGATCCCGATTCCCTGTCGTGTCGATGCGGGACATGGTCCGCACCCAGGCGGCGGTGGCCGACCACCTCGGCATCGCCCGGTGGGCGCTGGTGGTCGGCGGGTCGATGGGCGGCATGCAGGCGCTGGAGTGGGGCGTCATGTACCCCGAGCGGGTCCGGGCGCTCGTCCCGATCGCCACCGCTGCGGCCGCCAGCGCCGCCCAGATCGGCTGGTGGACCAGCGGGCGCCGGGCCATCCGCATGGATCCCCGCTGGCGGGGAGGCGACTACTACGACGCCGCCCCGGGCGACGGCCCCCACGAGGGCCTGGCCACCGCCCGGATGATGTCGATGATGACGTTCCGCAGCGACGACGTCTTCACCGACCGCTTCGGCCGCGAGGTGGTCGAACCGGTCGAGGGGTTCACGCTCTGGCAGCGGTTCGAGGTCGAGCGCTACCTGGAGTACCAGGGCGACAAGCTGGTCCGGCGGTTCGACGCCAACAGCTACCTGCTGCTCACCAAGGCGATGGACCTCCACGACCTCGGCCGCGGCCGGGGCGGCATGGAGTCGGCCTTCGCCCGGCTGCGCGCGCCGCTGCTGTCGGTGGGGGTGTCGAGTGACATCCTCTACCCCAACCACCAGTCCCGCGAGATCGTGGCGCTGGCCCGCGACGCCGGGGTCGACGCCATCTACGCCGAGCTCGACAGCCCGCACGGCCACGACGCCTTCCTCATCGAGGTGGACCAGGTGGCGGCTGTGCTCGGCGACTTCATCGCCCGCCTGGACCGCGAGGAGGGGACTGATGCCTGAGCCGCCCGACGAGTGGGCGTTCGACACCCGGGCCGTGACGGCAGGCCGGGAGTGGAGCCGGGACTCGCTGGCCCCGGTCCTGTTCCCGTCGACGACGTACCAGGTCGAGGCCGTCGACGACCACCGTCGCATGGCGGGCACGCCCCGCACCGCCCACTACTACTCCCGCTTCGGCAGCCCGAGCGTGCAGGAGTTCGAGCAGGCCGTGGCGTCGCTCGAGGGTGCGGAGGCGGCGCTGGCGTCCGCCTCGGGCATGGCCGCGCTCACCGGCGTGATCTTCGGGCTGTGCTCGACGGGCGACCACATCGTCGCCCAGCGCCAGCTCTTCTCGATCACGTCGCTGCTGCTGTCCGCCCACGTCCCCCGGTTCGGGATCGAGGTGACGTTCGTCGACGGGACCGACACCGCCGAGTTCGCCGACGCCATCCGCCCCGGGCGCACCCAGCTGGTGCTGGTGGAGACGCCGGCCAACCCGGCGCTGTCGCTGACCGACATCGAGGCGGTCGCCGCTCTGCCCGGGCCGTTCACGGTCGTCGACTCGACGTTCGCCACGCCGGTGCTCCAGAGCCCGCTGGAGCGGGGAGCCGACCTGGTCCTGCACGCCGCCACCAAGGGCCTGGCCGGCCACAACGACGCCCTGCTGGGCGTGGTGGCGGGGGAGCGCGACCTGATCGACGCCCTGTGGGGATGGCAGTCCGTCCAGGGTGGGCAGGCGTCGCCGTTCGACGCCTGGAACGGCCTGCGAGGCATCCGCACGCTCGGGGTCCGGGTGCGCCAGCAGTGCGCCACCGCCCAGGCCCTGGCCGAACACCTGGAGGCCCACCCCGCGGTCGCGTCGGTGAGCTACCCCGGCCTCGACTCGCACCCCCAGCGCGACCTGGCCAAGCGGCAGATGCGGGGTGGCGGCACGACCCTGGCCGTCGAGCTGGCCGGGGGGTTCGACGCCGCCCGCCGGTTCTGCGAGTCCACCCGGATCGCGCGCATCGCCCTGTCGCTCGGCGGGCCCGAGACGCTGGTGACCCATCCGGCCACCATCGCCGGCAACTTCACGCCGGAGGAGCGTGCCGACCTCGGCATCAGCGACGGGCTGGTGCGGGTGTCGGTGGGCCTGGAGGACGTCGCCGACCTCGTCGCCGACGTCGACCAGGCCCTGGCGGCCGCGACCGCCTGACCCGCGGGGAGCGGGTCAGGACGGCGGGGTGAACAGGCCGATGGTGTTGCCGGCCGGGTCGTCGACCATGCCCCACACCAGCCCGTCCGGGGTGGTGGTGGCGCCGACCGTGACCTTGCCGCCGGCGGCCTCGACCGCCGCGCAGGTGGCGGCCACGTCGGCGACGAGGACGTAGGGCATGGCGTAGGTGGCGGGCGTGCCGTCGGGCCGGTCCACCGAGGTGTCACGGATGCCGCCCTGGATGGGGTGGTCGGGGCCGGTCGTGATGACGGTGTAGGCGGGCGCCTCGTCCGCGAAGGTCCAGCCGAAGACGTCGCCGTAGAACCGGCGGGCGGCCTTGCCGTCGTCGGTGCCGATCTCGAACCAGCCGACCAGGTTGTCGGGGTTGACGGGTGCGTTGCTGTCAGTCATGGGGGCAGCGTGCGCCGCACGGGCGACAGCCCTACGTCGGGAATTCCACCGGTGTGATTCTCACTCCGCGAGCGACAGCCGGCGCAGGTCGAGGGGGACGTGCTCGCCCGGCTCGTACTCCCGGTCCGGGGCCGACTCGCCGGTCAGCGACGCGCCCGTCACCCGGTCGACCCGGAATGCCCGCACGCCGCCCCGCAGCCGGCAGTGCGCCACCAGGTACCAGGTGTCGAGCCGGCCGCCCACCAGCGCCATGGGCTCGACCTCACGCCGGGTGTCGGCGCCCTGGCGGTCGCGGTAGTCGAGGGCGATCACCTGCGAGCGGACGAGCGCGTGCTCGATCACCCGGGCCGCGGGCGGCCGGTCGTCGCCCTCGTCCGCCTCCATGTGGACCCGCCCGGCCAGCCGCTCGGCGGCTGCGGCCTCGGCCGACGGCATCGCCGCCACCACCTTCTGCAGCGCCGAGCGCAGCGCGCCGGCCAGTGGGGAGCGGCCCGGCCGGGCCAGGGCGATGGCCAGGGCCGCCGCCTCGTCGGACGTGAAGTTGACCGGCGGCAGGGTGTGGCCGGGATCGATGGCGTGGCCGCCGCCGGGGCCCGGGGTCGCGTAGAGCGGGACCCCGGCCTCCAGGAGGGCGCCGAGGTCCCGTTCGATGGTTCGCACGCTGACCTCGAAGCGGTCGGCGAGTTGCCGGGCGGTGCGCGGTCGGGGGGCGACCGCCCGCAGCTCCTCGACCAGGGCGTAGAGCCGGTCGGTGCGGTTCATGCCCCCGAGCATGCCGCACCGACCGACGGCTCAGATGCGCCGGTACCGAGCCTCGACGATGCAGTACACGGCGTAGGCGATGAGGCCGGCGGCCACCAGGAACAGCAGCACCGGCCCGTAGGACGCATCGACCAGCTTGAGCAGGGCGCCGTCGATGCCCACGGCCTCGCTGGGGTCGTACTCGATGGCGGCCTTGCCGAGGAACACGCCCACCATGGCGAACACGACGCCGCGGGCGACGTGGCCCACAACACCCGAGGCGACGGCGAACCGCTCGACGGCGTGGCCCATCTCCTGGGTCTTCAGCCGCTCGCGGAACTTGCGGGACGCGCCCCGGTAGATGCTCCACAGGCCCTCGCCCAGGAACCCCGCGGCCACCGCCAGGACGATCCATCGCCCGCCCGGCCACTCCAGCACGCGAGCCGTCTCCTGCTGCTCGTTGCCGCCGGTGCTGGCCGAACTGGACGCGACCAGCATCAGGGCGATCACGGCGGACGCGAAGTACAGGACGGCGAGGCCGAACGACTTGGCCCGCTTGGCCAGGCCCTTGGCGCCGGAGCCCTCGTTCTGGCGGTCGACGACGGCATCGATCAGCCGCCAAGCGCCGTAGCAGGCGAAGCCGATCGCCAGCGCGATCAGTGCGGCCTTCCCCCACGATTCGGTGGCCAGCTCGCGGAGCACGCCCTGGCGGTCGGCCGCCTGGCCGCCCTGCCCGAGCGGGATCTGGATGGCCAGGATCCCGATCAGCGCATAGCTGACCCCCTTGGCCACGAGCCCGATGCGCCCGGCGCGTTCGACCCAGTCACCGTGCACTGCCCTGCGGCCCGTCTGCCGCACCCGATAGCCGGTGGCCTCCGACATGCCTCGTTCCTCCTCACGGTCGGCGCCCTCCCCAGGGCGCCGCGCTCGACGCGGACAGGCTTACCCCGGCCCCGCCGGCCGCAGTCCGTGGCCGCGGCACAGGGGGCGTACCCTCGGGCGCCGTGCCGGAGCTGCTGGAGGTGGAGTCCTACCGCCGCCTGGCCGAGGCCGTCGTCGGGCGCACGATCTCCGCCGTCGACGCCCCCGACGCCTGGTTCGTGAAGGGCGGCGAGCCCGCCGAGCTGGAGGCGGCGCTGCCCGGGCGCCGGGTGGCCGCCGTCCGGCGCCGCGGGAAGCTGCTGGTCCTGGACCTCGACGACGGGACCAGGCTGGGACTCCGGTTCGGGATGACCGGGCGCCTGCTGGTCGACGGAGCGGCGTCGATCGAGCGCCTGGAGTACTCGAGCGGGAGGGACGAGCCCGCCTGGGACCGCTTCGGACTGCGGTTCGGCGATGGGACCGAGCTGCGCATCCGGGACCCGCGCCGGCTGGGCGGTGTCTCCCTCGACCCCGACGAGGACAGGCTCGGGCCCGACGCCCTGGTGGTCACCCGGGACGAGCTGGCAACCGCGCTGGGGTCCAGTACGGCGCCCCTCAAGGCCCGGCTGCTCGATCAGGCCCGGCTGGCCGGCGTCGGCAACCTGCTGGCCGACGAGATCCTGTGGCGAGCCGGTCTGGATCCCGCGCGGCCCGCCGGCGGGCTCGACGACGACGAGCTGGCGGCGCTGCACGACGCGGTCCTCGACGTTCTGGCCGACCTGGGCGACCGCGGCGGCAGCCACACGGGCGACCTCCGCCAGGCCGCGGTCCTCGACGGGCTGTGCCCCCGGGACGGCGCCCCGCTGGAGCGGCGGACCGTGGGCGGGCGCACGACGCTGAGCTGCCCGGTCCACCAGCGCTGACCGTGGCCGCCTTCCACGGCATTCACGCGCGATTCACGCACCGTCGGCCCGGGTCCTACAGTCGGTGCGGGCACGGCGGGTACGCTCGTCCCGGCTGGGGTGCCGACAAGGTGGAGTGGATGGTTCACGGTAGACGTCGAAGCGCTGGGCGGTTCGCGCCGGGGCGCGCCATCCTGGGGGCAGTGGCGGCCGCGCTGGTCGCCATGACGTTCTTCGGGCCGGCGGGTGCCTTCGCCCAGCAGGAGCCGCCAGGCCCGCCTAGGCCTCCGGGCCAGCAGACCACCACCGCGCCGCCGCCGGAGACGGAGCCGCCGCCACCCCAGACCGAGGCCCCGCCGCCGACCGAGGAGGCACCCGCCACCACGCGGCGGACCGCCACGACCCAGCGGAACGCCGCGACCCAGAGGACCGCCACGACCGACGACGCCGACGACGAGCAGGCCGCCGCTGCCCCCGCGCCGGAGGCGCGGATGACGTTCACCAGCACGAACAACCTGCTCGTGCCCGGGAGCGGATCGCAGGACCCTGCGGCCACGACCACGACGACCGCCGCACCCGAGTCCGGAGGCGGTCGCGACGCCGACGACGAGAGCCGGATGATCTGGATGATCATCGCGGGCACCGCCGGCGCCGCGCTGCTGGTCGCACTGCTCACCTGGCGCTACTGGCTGCTGACCCGGCCGGGGCTCGACCTCGAGGAGCCCGGGTCGGGCGACGGCGGGTACGACGACGGGTACGGGGGCGGCCACACGTTCGGCACGGGCGCGGCGCCGGTCCCGCCTGCGGGCGGCGCGCCTGCGGGTCGTCGGCGCGGGCCTCCCAAGCCGCCCGCGGCCCGGCCCAAGCGCGGCCGCAGCGACCGGGACCGGACGGCCCGCGGGGGCGACCCGTTCTGGGACGATCCCGGCCCCAGCGCGCCGGGCACGCCGTCGCGGTCGTTCGCCGCACCGGGGTCGATGGGCTCGGGGGGCGCGGTCGCCGACCGGCCGCCGAGCCGGGGCCAGGGCGGCGGCCGCAGCGGCGCCGAGCCGGCCAAGGGCGGCCGGCGGCGGGGGAGTGAGCCGCCGCCAGCGGGCGGGCGGCCCCGGCCCGACGGTCCGCCGCAGGGTGGCTCGGGGTCGCGGCGCCAGCGCCCTCCCGGGCAGGGTGGCGGCCGGCCCGACCAGGGCCGCGGCGGTCAGGGCTCGGGCATGCCGCCGTTCGGGGGCGGCTGGGGCTGAGCGGGCCTCGCGGTGCCGGGCGCCGGTCCGGGCCCACGCACGGGTCCGGTACGGTGCGGGCATGGCCGACACGCTCGATGCCGACGCGATGATCCGGCGGTTCCGGGAGCGGGCGCAGGCGGTCCGCGGCCGGACGCTGCCCCCGGTGGCGGGCGAGGAGCGGCTGCGCTTCATCCGCCAGGCCGAGACCGACTTCCAGGACTTCGCCATCATCGGCGACGCGGAGGCGACGCTGGAGGACGGCGTCCTCACGCTGCGGATCGACCTCCGGCCGAAGTCCGACTGACAGAAGCCCGGCCGACACGAACGGACGTTCGACGCGTCCGGCGGGGAGCCGGTAGGCTGGCCGGGTGGCGCTGGCCTGGCAGCCCTCCCTGCTCGGTGACGAGCCGCCCGGGTTCGACCCCGGTCTCGGCGGCCTGGTCCGTCACGACCTGGCGGGCGGCGCCTGGTACGACGTGGTCGAGGGTTGGGCGCAGGGCGCCGACCGGCTGTTCAGCCTGATCGCCGACGTCGCCCCGTGGGAGGGGCACGAGCGGTGGATGTACGACCGCGTCGTGGCCGAGCCCCGGCTGACGACCCGGCTGTGGGACGACCCGCCCGACCCGCTTCCCGCGATGGCGCAGGCGCTGTCCGAGCACTACGGCGAGGACATGATGACCGTGTCGGCCAACCTCTACCGCGACGGGCGTGACAGCGTGGCGTGGCACGGCGACCGGGTCGGCCGGCGGCGGGACGAGACCGTGGTCGCCATCCTGTCGCTGGGCAGCCCGCGGCGGTTCCTGCTGCGGCCCAAGGGGGGCGGCCGGTCGCTGCGGCTCACGCCGGCCGCCGGCGACCTGCTCGTGCTCGGCGGTACCTGCCAGCGCACGTGGGAGCACAGCGTGCCCAAGGTCGCGGCGGCCGGTCCCCGCATCAGCGTGATGTTCCGCGAGGCGTACTGACGCGGCCACCAGCCGGGGTCGGGTGTGCGAGGCTGGGCGGCGATGGACGCGCCTGCACCCGTTCCGGCGCCCGCATCCGGTGACGGCCGGCTGGCGACCGCGCTGGCCGCCATCGACGCGGCCAACGCGGGGGACCCCCACACGATCGTCGTCGGCGGCGCGGCCCGCCCCAAGGAGCTGACCCACGCCGAGATGATGACCCGCTGGGTCCGGCGGCTGTCGCCGGGGTGCAGCGACGAGCAGCTGATCGCCGCCCGGGCCCACCACCTGCGCCGGTGGGCGATCCCGCGGGACGACTACACCCGCGACCGGGCCGGCTACCTGCGCTGGCGCACGGCACTCCAGCGCCAGCACGCGGAGGATGTGGGGGCGATCATGCGCGACGCCGGCTACGGCGACGCGTCCGTCGAGCGCGTGCAGGCCATCGTGCGCAAGCGAGGATTGGGCCGGGACCCGGAGGTCCAGGTGCACGAGGACGCGCTGTGCCTCGTGTTCTTGGAGACGCAGTTCGACGAGCTGACGGCCACGCTCGGCGACGAGGCCAAGATGATCGAGATCCTGCGCAAGACGGCCGCCAAGATGAGCCCCGCAGGCCTGGCCGCGGCCCGCACGCTGCCGCTCTCGCCGGAGGGCGCAGCCCTGCTCCGCCGGGCGCTGGCGCGGGGGTAGGGGTGGTCCGGCGCGGTGGCCGGCAGCAACTAGGTTGGCCCGCTCGGTGAGGCGTGCAGCAGGTGAGCCGGAGGACGATCACCCGTGAGTGAGCAGGACCACAATGACGTGGGCGGCAGCGACGAGGCGCCCGAGGCGCCCGAGCCACCGAAGCCGCCCCCGCCCCCGGGGGCCTGGGAGCCGACTCCGCCTGCGACGTCAGCACCCCCCACCCCTCCGTCGGCGACGGGCCCGAGCACGCCGACTCCGGCCCCGTCGACCTCGCCGCCGCCCGCGGCTCCGGCTCCGTCGACGTCGTCGCCGCCCGCGGCTCCGGCTCCGTCGACCTCGTCGCCGCCCGCGGCTCCGGCTCCGTCGACGTCGTCGCCGCCCGCGGCTCCGGCTCCGTCGACGTCGTCGCCGCCCGCGGCTCCGGCCCCGTCGACGTCGTCGCCGCCCGCGGCTCCGGCCCCGCCGACCTCGGACCCGGCGGCGTCTTCGGCTCCGTCGACGTCGTCGCCGCCTGCGGCTCCGGCCCCGTCGACCTCGGACCCGGTGGCGTCCGCGGCCTCGTCGGCGCCGTCTGCTGCGCCGCGGACGACGCCGGCCCCGCCCGCAACGTCGGGCCCCGGTTCGGCCGACGCCCGTCCCGTGCCTCCCGGCGCACCTACCGATGGCACCCCGAGCGGCACGCCGGAGCCGGACGCGCCCGTTGGCGACGGGGAGAGCGGCGGGTCGGACTCCGGAGCGCCCGAGGCGCCCGCGGGTGAGCCGCCGGCCGAGCCGCCGTGGCAGCTGACGCCGACGCCGCCGTGGCCGCAGGCGCCCCCGCCGCCAGGGTCGGCCTCGCCCGGGCCGCCGCCGACCCCGCCAGGGTCGGTCCCGCCGGGGCCGCCGCCGTTCGCGCCTCCGGGAGCCGCCCCGCCGCCCGGAGCGCCCGCGCCGCAGCCGTACCCGCCCGCGCCCAGCGGGCCGCCGCCCGGGGCCTATCCGTCGATGCCGGCGCCGCCGCCCGGGTTCGGCCCGCCGCCGGGGCCGCAGTCCCACGACCCCCACGGGATCGGCGCCGCCGCCACCCGGCTCGGCGGAGGTCCCCGCCGGGCCGGCAAGGTCGCGCTGGCAGTACTGGGCGCCGTCCTCGACGAGGGCGACACGGTCACCATGGTCGTCCAGGGCGGGGTGCGAGGCCACGCCGGCGTGGCCGCCCTCCTGCCCGACAAGGTGGTGCTGGTCAACGAGCGCCAGTGGAAGCCCGACGTCGTCGTGCTCCCGGTCGATCCGTCGCTCGCCGTGCAGGGCTGGCAGGACGAGCGGTCGGCCGCGCTGACGTTCATCGTCGAGGACCGCCACGAGGTGGTCGAGCGCATCCTCGACCGGGGCCTGGCCATCGAGATGGCCCAGCGCATCCGCTACCAGGTCGGCCTCCCGCCCGACCCCGCACCGGCCGCGGCGACCCCGCAGCCGCCGCCCCCGCCTCCGCCGCCCCCGCCGATGTGACCCCAACGGGAAGGTGGGCGGGCCGGACCGTCTTGCTAAGGTAGTCGCCCACGCGGACGTGGCTCAGCTGGTAGAGCATCACCTTGCCAAGGTGAGGGTCGCGGGTTCGAATCCCGTCGTCCGCTCAACAGGGAAGCCCATGTCAGCGCCGGTTTCTGCCGGCGCTGACTCGCGTCTCGGCCAGATCGACCACCGGGTTTGGGCACGCTTTGGGCACAGCGGCCAGCACGCGGCGTGCGGCCAGGGCCTCCACGATCGGGTCGGTATGGTCATCGACAGGTGCCCGTAGGTGTCCGACGTGACCCGGATCGTCGAGTGCCCCAGGATCTGCTTCACCTGCTCCATCGTGGCCCCCTCGGCGATGACCAAAGCCGCCGCCGTGTGCCGCAGATCGTGGAACCGCAGCTGCTCCGGCAGCCCGGCCCGGGCCATCGCAGGCTTGAAGTGGCGCCGCATGAAGTTCCGGTGCCGCAACGGCGTCACCTACGCCGACGTGAACACCAGCCGGTCGGGCGACGGGTACGCCTCAACGTGTTCGGAGATTCGGAGCCGGCTGGCGTTGGTGCCGACATCCGGTCGGTCCGTAACGCTTTCAGCTCGCCAGCGCGGGCGACGGAGTAAGCCGCCATCAGCACCAGCGCCCGGTAGCGCTCGTCGACGGCAGCGGCGAGCGCCTCCACCTGGTCGACGTCGAGGAACAGCATCTCGGCCCGGAGCCTCAGGCTCATCCTTGACGGGTGAGTGCCTAAACAGTGGCCCGCAGAACGATGTCATTGCCTGGCAGGGCGCACATGCAGGGCCTAGGTCAGGATGATCGGTGACGGATCGTCATCAGACGATGGATGACACCGTCGAGGACCGCGTGATGGCACCATCGGCCTGGGCACGGGTCGCTCCTGCTATCTCGTCACGTACGGTGCCCGTGGCAGCGGCAAGCTCGAGCAGGCGTTCGAGCTTGCCGCTCGCTACGGTCGACCGAA
>DASRJM010000025.1:0-3207 GCA_035649475.1 Acidimicrobiales bacterium | reverse complement strand
CCGAGCACCTTGGCTCGCTCGATCTCGAGGTCCACCCCTCGCAGCGCTTCGGTCTCACCGAACCGCTTGACGAGGCCTTCGGCAACGACGGCAGGCATCTGTCGGACGCTAGTCGTGTCGATGCGTCTCTCCACCGCGCCTCTGGCACTACAGAGCGCGAGCGGTGTTACCCGGCGCCAGGTCGCTGGTCGGTCACGGCAGGGTCGTCATCCGCCGTCGCAGGGCGACCGGGCCCGAGTCGTCGAAGCCCAGCGAGCGGTAGAGCGCATCGGCCTGGGCGGTCGCGTGCAGCTCGACGGTCGGGACGCCGTGGGCTTCGTACCAGCTCATCAACGCGGCCATGACCCGGCGGGCCAGGCCGCGGCCCCGGAAGGCGGGTTCGGTGCACACCCATTGGACGTATCCGGCGAGGGCGCGGGGGTTCACTGGGCTCGGTAGGCGCCGGGCGACGGTGCCGGCCGCTGACGCCACCAACCGTCCTGGCGCCAGCGGGTGGTCCACGACGAACACCGCCAGGTCCTGGCCCAGTCGTTCGTGGACGTGGCGCCGACCCTCCTCGTGCCAGGCGGGATCGGAGGTGTCCATGCCCATGGACTCGAACATCATGGCGGCCAGGCGGACGACCTCGGCTGCGTCCTCGACCTCCGCGGGGCGGGTTTCCACCCCTGGATTCTGCCTCCGTCGCCACGCGCCCGACGCCTCGCCGCTGGACTCGGTGGCCCGCGGTACCGGCCCTGGTCCCGGGTCAGGGGCCCAGCGTGTCGGCCCACGGCGCCGGACCGGGCTGGGCGGTGAGCGCGAGCACGCACCACAGCGTGAGCCAGGTCAGCGTGGTCGGGACGAGGAGCCAGAGCCAGGCCTCCAGCCGGCGGGTGGGACGGACCGTCAGTCCGATGACCCCGACCATGATCGCCACGACCACGCCGACGGCCGCGGGGAACAGCAGGTGGATGGCGAATCCCAGGTTGCAGGTGACCCGCTCGGCCTCATCGCAGTGCAGGAGCCCGTCCACCGCCCACAGCGTGAAGACCAGCGTCGGGATGGGGTGCAGGAGCACGAATGCGTATGCGATCGGCGCCCGGCGTGCCGCCACCGGGGGGCGCTGTGGCACCTCCGAGGACAAGACCCAAGGCCCGGGCACACCCACGGCGGGTGACTCTACGAGCGCCGCCTCCGGCGTAGACATCGCCTCCGGCCCGCCGCGGCGGTCGGTGGCGCTCGGCGGTCGAGGGGGGTTCGCGGCCTCGGCCGGCGGTCGGCGGCGCTGGTCGGTGGCAGCGCTGGTCGGTGGGTGCGGATCCGGTCAGCGGTTGTCGGCGATGATGCTGCCGGCGGCGAGGGTGACGGTGACCGGGTTCAGCGCGCTGGCGGGCGCGTCGGCGTCGGCGTCGGGGTCGGCGGCCAGGGCGGCGTGGACGGCATCGAGGGGCCGGTCGAGGACGCAGAGGTCGGCAGGTGCTCCCGGCGCGATGCGGCGGCCGGTCCCAGGACGATCGGGGTGGCCGAGGAAGAGATCGAGCGCGGCCCGGGCGTCGATCCTCTCGTCGTCCGCGAGCACCGCGCCCGCACGGGTCCGCCGGTGCACTGCGGCGCGCATCGCCGCCCACGGATCGGGGTCGCCGAACGGGGCATCGGTCCCGGAGGCGACGGCGATGCCCGCAGCCTGCAAGCTGGCGCAGGGGTACAGCAGGGCCACATCGTCGGTGTCGACCTCCCGCAGGTAGGCATCGCCGCGCTCGCTGACGAAGTTCGGTTGGGTCACCACGGTCACCCCGAGCCGGCACAGTTCGAGCCGCAGCTCGGGGGGCACGACGCCGGCGTGCTCGATTCGGTCGCCGGCCCGAGGTCCGGCCTCGGCCAGAGCGGCCGCCGTGGCCACCAGCTGCAGCCGGGTGACGCAGTGGACGGCCACCGCCTCCCCCTGCCTGTGCGCCGCGCGGCAGCGGTCGGCCAGCTCGTCGAGCGGGGGGAGGGTGGCGTCATCCAGCAGGAGCTTGCGCGGTCCAGCGGTGAACCGGGCCGGAGGCCGACCCAGCTCGTCCGGCGCCGTATGGGGGCCGAGGTCGAGGCCGGCGCTGCTCATCAGGACCATCCGCTGGAGGAGGTCGCCGTGGTCGGCCGCCGACCGGAGCAGGTCCACGTCGGCCTGGGTGCGCTCCGGGTCGGCGTCGGTGAAGCCGGTCACCCCGCGGCCCGCGGCCTGCCTGGCGACGGCGGCGATGGCGAGCGAGGCGGGCGGGAGGGCATCGGCGAGCCAGCGGTCGAGGCGCCACAGCCGGCCGGTGGGCTGGCCGTGCTCGTCGCGCTCGATGCCAGGCTGGTCCGTGGTGGCGGCACGGACCGACGCCAGGCCCAGCGAGTTCAGGATCCAGAGGGCTCCGCTGCGATGTTGGACCCGCACCGGTCGTTGGTCGACGGCGGCGTCGAGCCACGCCCGATCGAGGGAGCCGGCGACGGACTCGTGGTAGCCGACCGCTCGGATCCAGTGGCCGGGCGGCGTCGCCCCGCCGGCCGCCCGGAGGCGGACCATGAGGGTGGCTGCGTCGTCGACCTCCGGTGGGCCGGCGAGGACCGAGCCCGGCGCGGCGGCGAGAGCCCGGAGGTGGAGGTGGTGGTCATGGAGGCCGGGGATCAGGGCCCCGCCCGCGGCGTCGAGCCTGGTTTCGCCGGGCTGGCGGGTCAGTCCCGGAGCGACCTCGGCGATGCGCCCATCGACCACCCGCACGTCGACGCCCGGCTGTCCGTCGACCTCTCCGCCGACGATCAGCATGGCTCGCTCGGCCTCGCCCGGCCCGCGTGAGCTCTGTCCCCCACGGAGCCGGGGGAGAGGCCCAGCTCGGCTAGGACGGCGGCGGTGTCGGCGCCCAGTGGCCGGGCCCGCGGCGCGGCGGGCGCGAGGCGCGGTGGGCGGGGTCGTACGACCGGCTGCACCCCAGCGGCTGTGTCGACGATCCAGCCGCCGCGGTCGTCCCGGCGTCCGGCCCTCGGTTCCGCTGCGTCGGCTGTGTCGATGCCCCTGGAGTCGCTGTCGTCCGGGCGTTCGGCCCTCGGTTCCGCTGCGGCGGGTGTGTCGATGCCCCTGGAGCCGCTGTCGTCCCGGCGTTCGGCCGCCGGTTCCGCTGCGGTGGGTGTGTCGATGCCGCTGGAGCCGCTGGAGCCGCTGTCGTCCGGGCGTTCGGCGGTCGGTTCCGCTGCGGTGGGTGTGTC
>DASRJM010000024.1:0-4911 GCA_035649475.1 Acidimicrobiales bacterium | reverse complement strand
GGACGCTAGCGGGCCGGTAGCGGGGCGCCGCGTGCCGGAGTAGCGTGCCCCGCAGTCACGAATCCGGGAAGTCGGTGCGAGTCCGACGCGGTCCCGCCACTGTGACCGGGGAGCGATCCTCGCGGGGTGCCACTGGGCCTTCGGGCCTGGGAAGGCTGAGGTGAGCGGCGATCCGGGAGCCAGGAGACCGGCCGTGACGACGGTGGGCAGGTCGCCCACTCCACGAGGATGGAGGTTTCCACATGGCGGCGATCACCGCAGTCCCGGAGGGGGCATCGGCGCCGATCTCGAGGACAGGGTTCCTGCTCTTCGCGCTCGCGGTTGCGCTGTTGTGGCTCGTCGCCTTCGAGGGGGGCCCGGTCTCCCATGCGATCGGCCAGGCCGGCACCTTCTTCCACGAGCTGTTCCACGACGGGCGCCACCTCATCGGCGTCCCCTGCCACTGAACCGCACTCGCCATGGTGCGCAGCTTGTGGCAGCGGGTCGACGCGTCGCGTCTGCGGTCGCTGGCGGTGGCGGCCGCGGTTGTCGGCCTGCTCGCGGGCATCGTCGCTGCCACGTTCGCGTCGATCGCCGGCGAGCCGGCCGTCGACGACGCCATCGCCATCGAAGAGGCCAACGCCGCCACCCAGCCCGAGGGTTCCGCAGCCCACGACGACGACGAGGCGTCGGTGTCCCGGTCGGACCAGCGGGGCGCAGGACTGTTCGGCGCCTACGCGCTGTCCGGCGCCGCCTTCGGAGCCCTGCTGGCGTTGACGGCACATGGCCTGCGCCGGGGTCGGCCAGACCCGGCGCGCCGGGTGGTGCTCGCGGGTCTGATCCTGGCGGGGGCGTTCACCGTCGCTCCGTGGTTCAAGTACCCGCCGAACCCGCCGGCCGTCGGCGACACCAGCACGCTGCCGGAACGTCAGGGCCTCTACGTCGCGGTGATCTGCATCGCCGCGGCCCTGGGTCTGGGCGCCACGATCCTCGACCGGCGGCTCCGGGCCGCGGGGTGGCCTGAGCACCGCCGCTGGCCCGCGGTGGTCGCCGGCGTGGCCGTGCCGATGCTCTTGGCGTACGCCCTCCTGCCGCCGGCGCCCGACGAGGTGTCGGTGCCCGCGACGCTGGTGTGGCGCTTCCGGGTCGCCTCCCTGGGGGCCAACCTGACGCTCTGGGCCACGCTGACCCTGGGCTTGGCGTGGCTCGTGGCGGAGGCGCAGCGCAGGCGGGCATCGGCTGATCGGCCCGCGCCTGCATCGCTCACCATGACGTCCTGACGTGCCGCCGACCGCGCGCTGCACGCCGTGACGTCGCTCGACCAGGTGGCGGGCCTGGTCCCCTTCCTGCGCGCCCGTCGGGGCCCGGCTGGGCCGGATGATCTGCTCGCCGCCGACCTCATCGCCGATCCCGGGCGGCTGGCGGCCGAGATCGCTGCGACCGGGGGCGGGCGGGGAAGCGACGACCCGCAGGTCCTGGCGTCGCTGTGGTGGCAGGGATACGCCTATCGCACCGCCGGGACGACGCTGGCGGCCTGGGTGGTGGCGGGCTCGGCGCCGGATCCCGCCGCGGAGTCCGGGAGCGGCGTCGGGGTCGCCCGGGACCGGCCCTCGTCGCTCGTCGTCGGGCCCGACGCCTCCGAGCTGGCCGACCTCGACGCGCTGGTGGGGCGCCTGTTCGGGGGCCACCTCGACCCGCTCGGGGAGGCGCTCCGGGAGTGCCACCCGATCGGGCGCCGGCTCCTGTGGGGCAACGCCGCGGCCTCGATCGCCTCCTGCCTCGGCGCCGTCGCCTGCGCGGAGGGCGCCGGTCCAGGCGTCGGCGATCGCGTCGACGCCGCCACCGCCGCCCTCCCGCACCGCATGGGGCGCCTGGGCAGCTGGGTCGAACCGCACCGGCACTACCGGCGCACGACCTGCTGCCTGTGGTGGAAGACCTCGGCCGCCAACGGCGCCCTTTGCGAGGACTGCTCGCTGCGATGATCCTCGTCGTCGCCAACAACGACCTGGAGCTGCTCGCGCTGCGGGCGGCGGTCGAGTCGCTCCCCGCCGGCTTCCCGCCGGTGCGGGCTTACGGCGGTGTCGACCTCGACGCCCTCACGCCGGCGCCGCCGCTGGACGGCGTACGAGCCCTGCTGGTTCGGCTCCACAAGGGCCGGTCGGCGTGGGAGGCGCCGTTCGACGCCCTCCGGGGGGAGTGCGCCGAGCGGCACATCGCGCTGCTCGCGTTCGGCGGGGAGGCGCAGCTCGACGCCGAGCTGACCGCGCTCTCGACCGCACCCACGGGGATCGTCACGGAGGCGGCCGGCTACTGGGCCGCGGGCGGGCCGGTCAACCTGGCCAACCTCCTGCGCTTCGTTGCCGACACCGTCCTGCTCGAGGGCTTCGGCTTCCAGCCGCCCGCCGACCTCCCGTCGGTGGGCCTGCTCGGGTCGCGTGCCCACGACCCGGCCCGTCCCACCGTGGCGGTGGTGACTTACCGGGCGAACGTCCTGGCCGGCAACACCCTGCCGGTGGACCAGCTCTGCGACGCCATCGAGGCCCGTGGCGCCAACGCCCGGCCCGTGCACTGCTACTCGCTGCGCACGGGGCCGGACGGGGCGCCACCGCCGGTGCTCGACCTGTTGCGCGACGCCGACACCGTGGTGACGACGACCTGGGCCGCCGGCGGCGCGGTGCGGTCGGGCGACGCCCGCGCCGCGGGCCTCGGTGAGGGCTGGGCGTCGCCGCTCGACCCGCTGGGTGTCCCCGTGCTCCAGGCGGTGGTGGCCACCGGGCCGACGGATGCGTGGGCCGCCCGCGCCGCCGGCCTGTCGCCCCTGGACGTGACCCTGGGCGTCGCCATTCCCGAGTTCGACGGGAGGATCATCGGGCCCGCGTTCGCGTTCAAGGAGGTGGTCGACGACGGCGACGAACTGGGCGTCGCCGTGTCCGCCCACCGCGCGGTGCCCGACCGCGTCGAGCGCGTCGCCGGCCTCGCCGCCAGGTTGGCGCGCCTGCGGCGAGCCCCGCCGAGCCGCAAGCGGGTTGCGGTGGTGCTGTCGGCGTACCCGACCAAGCGCAGCCGGATCGGCAATGCCGTTGGCCTGGATACACCCGCCAGCCTGCTGGTGCTCGTCCGCGCGCTCCGCGGCGCGGGCTACGACGTCGCGCCGGTCGGGAATGATGCCGACGCGGTCATGGCCCGGCTGGCTGACGGGCTCTCGTACGACGTCGACGTCCTGACGCCGGCCCAGCAGGCCATGGCCGCCGGGCGGTTGCACGTCGACGACTACGACGCGTGGTTCGCGACCCTGCCCGCCGCCCTACGTGACGCCGTCGAATCGACGTGGGGACCCGCTCCCGGCAAGGTCTGTGTCCACGACGACCACCTGGTCTTCGCCGGGATCGATCTCGGCGCCGCGGTGGTGGCCGTCCAGCCGCCCCGGGGGTTCGGCGAGGAGCCCATCGCCGCCTACCACAGCCCCGACCTGGCCCCACCGCACCACTACCTCGCGTTCTACCGGTGGCTGGATGCGGTGTGGGGGGCCGACGCCGTCGTCCACCTCGGCAAGCACGGCACGCTCGAGTGGCTTCCCGGAAAGGGTGCCGGCCTGTCGGCGGCATGCGCCCCCGATGCCGCCATCGGCGACCTGCCCCTGTTGTACCCGTTCGTGGTCAACGATCCCGGGGAGGGCACCCAGGCCAAGCGGAGGGCGCACGCGCTGGTCGTCGATCACCTGCCGCCGCCCATGACCCGCGCCGAGACGTACGACGACCTCGCCCGGGTCGAACGGCTCCTCGACGAGTACGCCAAGGTCGAGGCGCTCGACCCCGCCAAGCTGCCCGCCATCCGCGGCCAGCTCTGGGACCTGCTCGTCACGTCCGAGCTGGTCCGCGACCTCGGGGTCGAGACGATGCCGGACCCCGACGACTTCGCCGGGATCGTCGGCCACATCGACGGCTACCTGTGCGCGTTGAAGGACGCCCAGATCCGGGGCGGCCTCCACGTCCTCGGGCGGCCGCCCACGGGCCCGGACCTCGTCGACACGGTCCTGGCCATCTGTCGCCAGCCCCAAGGCACCGTGCCCTCCCTGCGGGCCACGGTCGCGGGCGAGCTCGGGATGGACCCTGCGTCGAGCGTGACCCGGGAGATCGACCGGCTGGAGGCCGAGTGCCGGTCCCGCATCGATGCGCTGGCCGCACGCGGCTGGGATCCGTCGGCCGCTGACGGCGATCCGACGCTGCGGTGGGTCGCGACCACACTGGTGCCGAACCTGCGGCGCACGTCCGACGAGATCGCCAACCTGCTCGCGGGCCTCGCCGGTGGCCACGTGCCCGCCGGCCCCAGCGGGGCACCGACGCGGGGCGCCGCCCACGTCCTGCCGACCGGTCGGAACTTCTACTCGGTCGATCCCGAGGCCGTGCCCTCCCCGCTGGCGTGGGACGTCGGGCGGGCGCTGGCCGACCGGCTCGTGGAGCGCCATCTGGCCGAGACCGGCGCGTATCCCCGCACCGTGGGGCTGGTCGTGTGGGGGACTGCCAACATGCGCACGCAGGGCGACGACGTCGCCGAGGTCCTTGCCCTGCTGGGCGTGCGCCCGCTCTGGGACGACCAATCCGGCCGCGTCCGGGGCCTGGAGCCGGTGCCGCTGGGCGAGCTCGGCCGACCACGGGTCGACGTGACCGTACGGATCTCGGGGTTCTTCCGCGACGCCTTCCCCGGCGTTGTCGTCCTGCTGGACGACGCCGTCACCCTCGTCGGCGGCCTGGACGAGCCGGCGGACGACAACCCGGTCCGTGCTGCGGGGCTGGCCGACGCCCGCGTCTTCGGGCCGGGACCCGGCGCCTACGGCTCGGGCGTCTACCAGGCGATCGAGGGCCGGACGTGGCGCACGCGGGCCGACCTCGCGGAGGTCTACCTGGCCTGGTCCGGCCACGCGTACCGGCGCGG
>DASRJM010000023.1:0-16434 GCA_035649475.1 Acidimicrobiales bacterium | reverse complement strand
ACCAGCACCGTCATCGCCCAAGGCCGTGATCCGGGGCCGGACGGCAGCCGCGCCCGCGCCTCGGCCCCGCGGTGCATCCGGTCGACGTCGGCGTCGGCCAGGTCGTTGAGCATGTAGCGGGCCTGGTAGAGGCCGAGCTCGAAGGCCGCCCACGCCGCCAGCACCCAGGCCCCTGCTCCGGGCCCCGGCGGGTCCGCCACCCGCGCCAGGCCGTAGGCCAGGAGCAGCAGCGGCGCCTTCATCACCGCCTCGTCCGGGCGCGGCAGCACGAGGTACGAGACCAGCGACCGCTCAGCCATCGGGGTCCTCGCGGGGGGCCCTCGCCACGATCCGGTAGGCGTTGCCGATCCGGTCCGGGCGCGGCAGCGCGTCCTTGACCGCGTCCACCACGGCCGCCGCCGCCAGCAGGGGCAGCGCCGCGCCGACCACCGCCAGCCGTTCGAGCCGCTCGGCCGGCGGCGTGGGTGGACGCCACGGGAAGTGGGGGCTCGGCACCAGGTGCTGGAGGCCGAAGGCGACCGCCCCGGTCAGGTCGAACCCCAG
The DNA here is from genome assembly GCA_035649475.1 of Acidimicrobiales bacterium. Lineage (GTDB taxonomy): Bacteria > Actinomycetota > Acidimicrobiia > Acidimicrobiales > VFJN01 > ZC4RG19. The sequence continues at coordinate 15,891 of DASRJM010000023.1, read as the reverse complement.
GGTCGCGGCGCCCCGCTCCACCGACAGCACCTCGAACCCGGCGCGGGCCAGCTCGGCCACCAGCTCCTCGCAGCGGATGAAGTGCAGGTGCTGTGGCTGCGCCCAGGCGAACCAGAAGCGGCCGAGCCGGCGCGCCCAGGGCGAGGCCGGGTCCGGGACCTCGATCATCAGGTGGCCCCCGGGCTGCAGGACCTTGGCCGCCGCCGCCAGCTCCCGGTGCGGCTCCAGGGTGTGCTCGAGGTAGTGGTGCATGCTGACCACGTCGTAGGCCCAGGGCATCTCCTCGGCGAGCTCGACGAACAGACCGCGGTGGGCGTGGTCCACCCAGCCCCGCCGGCGGGCCTCCTCGACGGTCTCGCTCATGTCGACGCCGTCGAAGGTGGCGTCGGGCCAGCGCTGCCGGGCGGTGAGGCAGAAGTGGCCGTGGCCCGCGCCCACGTCGAGCCACCGGCGGGGCTCGGCGTGCCGGGCCATGGCCGCTACCCGGTTGCGGTTGTGCTTCACCGCGCTGGCGAAGACCGCCTCCCACAGCTCCTCCCCCAGCCCCTCGTAGAACTGGTCGTAGTAGTGGTCCAGGCCGGCGGTCGACAGCGCGGGGTTCTGGAAGACGTGACCGCAGTCCAGGCAGTCGTCGAGGTGGAAGTGCCCGCCCTTGTGCTGGAACAGGTCGGTGGTGTCCAGGCGGGCGGCCAGCGAGCCGGACCCGCACCACGGGCAGGAGTCCCGGCGGGGCTCGAAGAGCTCGTCCTCGTCGGGCGGAGCGGGGATCACCTCGGCCACCCGCCCGGCGATCGCCGCCCGCACCTCCCGGCGACCGGCCCGAGCCGTGCGGATGGTGTCCGCCCAGGCCCGGGGTAGCCGCAGCGCCGCGGCGCGCCCCAGGTCGGCCGGGCGCAGGCCGTCCCCGTCCCGGGTGCCACCGGCGAAGACCAGGAGGGGCTCGGCGCTCCAGGCCGCGAGCGCCGCGAGGCCGGCCACGGGGCTCGCGAGAAGGCCCGCGGTGAGGACCAACCGGTGGAGCGCCTCCGCTCCCAGCAGCAGCGGCGGTAGCGAGACGTAGGGCCGGGCGAACGCGCTCAGCTCGGTCAGCTCCTGCCACCGGTCGCCGGGGCCGTAGGGCGAGGGCTCCAGCCCCGGCGCGACCCGCACCACGGCCCCGGTGGGCGCGTAGCGCTGGGCCCGGATCGTCGAGCGCACCAGGCGGCCCCGGCGCTGCAGCACGAACCCCGTCAGCACCGAGTCCGGGTCGCGGGGCATCGGAGCGGGCCGATGGCCCAGCCGCTCGGCCAGCGACGGATGCAGCGCGACCGCCTCGTGGGCGCCGCCGGGCGAGTGCATGACGTCCGCCGTGAGCTGCTCGGCATCGACCCGGCGTACCAACCGCAGAGCCCGCTCGGTGGGGAGCTCGCCGGGCACCAGATCCACCATCTCGGCGCCGGCCTCGAGCTCGGCGGCCACGGCGGCCATCGTCGCGGCGTCGGGCTGGGCCCCGACCGCGGCCAGCACGGTGACCTTGGCCGCGGCGTCCAGCCCGGGGGCGGGCCCGGCCGGGGCGAGGGTGGGCAGGCGGCCGCGCCGTCGCCGGAGCACCAGCGCGTCGGCCAGGTGGGCCGCGGTCAGGCCCCACAGGGCGATCCGGACCACCCGCCGCAGCCTGCCGATGCGTCGACCGTCACTCATAGGGACTCCTCTCGTCGTCGGCCGCCGGCCCCCACCAGTCGCGGGGCCAGGCCGGGGGCGGGGGCGGCTCATCGCGCCGGGACGGCCGCGGTGGAGGGGGACGGCGGCGCCAGACCCGGTCGGGTTCGGGGATGACCGCCTCGCCGGTCCGGCGCCCCCACGGATCCGCTGGCGGGGCAGCGGCGGTACCCGGAGGCCGGAGCAGCCGGGCGGCCAGCGATGCGAGCGACTCCTGCGACGGCTCGGCCCGCGGGTCGGGGGGAAGATGGGCGGGCGGGCGCAGCAGGGCCGCCGGCGTCGCCGGGGCGACCGGTATCCGGGGCGGTTCCGCCCATCCCGGGTTCTCGAAGGGCGGGTCGGGCGCAGTGGGCGCCACGGCCACCGGCCGCTGGGTCGCCCACTCCGGGCGGGGAGCCACACCGACCAGGCGGCCGTCCGCCATGTTCAGGATCCGGTCGCCGTAGCGGGCCATGCGGGCGTCGTGGGTCACCACCACCGCGGCCGCGCCACGGTTCTTCACCTCGGCCACGATCAGCTCCATCACCTGTTGGCCCAGGTCGGAGTCGAGGGCCGAGGTCGGCTCGTCCACCAGCACCAGCGCCGGCGCGTTCATCAGCGCCCGCCCGATGGCCACCCGCTGCCGCTCGCCGCCCGACAGCTGGGCGGGCAGGTTCGCCACCCGGTGCCCCAGCCCCAGCTCGTCCAGCAGCCGGTCGGCCCGCCGCCCGGCCTCGCCCCGGCGCCGCCCGGCCAGCTCGGCCACCACCAACAGGTTCTCCCGGGCGGTCAGGAACGGCACCAGGTTGACGGCCTGGAAGATGAAGCCCACCTGGCGGCGCCGGAACCGGGTCAGCTTGCGGCCCTTGGCCCGGGTGATGTCCTGGCCGCCGACCACCACCCGACCCGAGCTCGCCGACAGCAGCCCGCCGGCGATCGACAGCAGCGTCGTCTTGCCCGATCCGGACGGCCCGAGCAGCGTGACCACCTCGTGCTCGGCGACCGCCAGGTCGACCTGGTCCAGGGCGACGACCTCGACCCCGCCGACCTCGTAGACCTTGGTGACCTCGCTGAGCACCAGCGCGTCGCTCATCGGCCCGCCCTCATCCGATCGCGTCGGCCGGGTCGACCCGGGCCACCCGGCGGAGGGACAGGACGCTCCCGACCACGGCCGCGGTCCGCAGCGCGACTGTGGTCTCCACCACCCGGTCCCAGCGCAGCTCGGCCGGGAGCTCGACCGGCAGCCGGGTCAGGCCCCAGGTGATGGCGGCGGCGGTCAGCACCGCGAGGTCGGTGATGGTCAGGACCTGGATGACCAGGCCCACGAACAGCTGGCGCGACGACGCCCCGACCGCCTTCAGCACCGCGTAGAGCGGCGCCCGCTCCAGGGTGACGAAGGACAGGAACAGGCCGACCACGACCACCGCCACGGTGACGGTGGCGGCCCGGATGTAACCGAAGGTCGATTCCTGCTGCTCCATGCCGGGGAGCGCGTGGACCGCCGCCTCGCGGGTGAAGGTCTCGGTGGCGCCGTTGGTGGTCCGGTCGATGGCGGCGGCGACCGCGTCCGGCTCGACGCCCTCGTCCACCTGGACCAGCAGCGCCTGGGAGGCTGACCCGCCGCCCGTGGCCCCGCCGCTGGAGGGGTCCGACGAGTCCGCTGTGGCGCCGAGCGCCGCCAGCCAGGTGCTCTTGTCGACCACCAGGCCTCCGCCGAACCACAGGTTGGTCCCGGTGGTGAAGCCGGTGACGGTGACCGGGACCCGGAACGGGCCGACCACCAGCCGGCTGCCCTCCCGGACGCCGGCGCTGTCACGGAGCGACGAGTCGGCCAGCGCCTCCCCGGGGCCGGGGACCGCCGCGCCGATCGGGCGGTCGGAGGCCAGCAGCGCGAACGGCACCGGCTCGTCCTCGCCCTCCACCTGCCCGGTGAACAGGGCGACGTCGAGCGTCGCGACCTCGTCCGCTCCGGGTGTGGACGCGATCCGCTCCCGCGTGGCGGTGTCCACCCGCGACCGCAGGATCACGCCGTTCGCCTCCTGGGAGTAGACGACCAGGTCAGCCGGCGCGTGGCGCAGCGCCGCGCTGGTCTGCTCGACGACGGCGTCGAGGACTGCGCTCGGATAGAGCAGCAGCAGCGACAGCAGCAGCAGGATCGCCAGCGGCACCAGGAAGCTGCGGGGGCGCCGCAGCAGCTCGCGCCACGCGAGCCTCATCCCACGCCTCCCAGCGACGGCCGGCTGACCACGGCGAACGGGTCGGTGCGCAGCGTGCGCCGCATCGGCGGGATCGCCCCCACCAGCGCCACGGCCAGCGCCGGGACGGCCGTACGGGCCATGACGGCCAGGTCGACGTGCACCGGGACCGTCGAGCGGACGAGAGGCGCCGTGACCAGCAGCAGGCCGACCCCGACCGCCAGCCCGCCGAGCGTCACCACCGCCACCTGCAGGAGCAGCCCCCGGGCCAGGTAGGAGCCCCGGGCGCCGATGGCCCGCAAGAGCGTGATCGACGGCTCCTTGTGCAGGGTCATGGTGAGGAAGAAGAAGCCGATGACCACCGCCACCACCAGGTAGCCGAGCGCCATCACCGCCATGAACGCCGCCCGGACCGCGTCCCGGCCGGGGGTGGTGGCCGCCGCCTCCTCCCGGCTGAGGGCCTCGAGGGCCGGGAAGCGCCGGTTCAGCTCGCCGGCCAGCTGGTCGGCGGGGACGCCGGCCTCCGGCTCGACGGCCAGCACCGAGGCCAGCACCACCGGGGCGTCCGGCACGGCCAGCCGGACCAGCTGCTCATAGGTGTCCCAGAGGACCCACAGGGTCGGCCCGACCGCCCAGCGCCCGCCCCGGGTCAGCCCGACCACCCGCAGCGGCGTCCCGCCAGGCTCGATGGTGACCGTGTCCCCGACTCCGAAGCGCCCGGCCGCGTCCTCCGCACTGGCCACGACCTCGTCGGCTGCACCGGGGAGCCGGCCCACGCTCAGACCCAGCGGCGTACCCGCCCGGTCCGGCCGGTAGCCGATGACCGACACGTTGATCCGCTCGTCGCCGTCGGGCGGGCGGTAGCTGAGGAGGATGACCGCCAGCTCCGAGGCGTCCGCGACGCCGGGGCTCGCCGCCACCGCGGCCTGCTGGTCGGGAGTGACCAGGCTCCCCGCGAAGGAGCGCTGCGCCTCCCGGGCGTAGACCAGGACCGGGCCCGACTGGTGGGTGAGGGCACCCGACATCCCGTCCAGGACCGCCGCCAGCAGCGCCTGCTGGAACAGCAGCACGAACACCAGCAGCCCGGCGCCGACGGTCAGGATCCCGAACCGGGCCTTCGACCGCCCCAGCTCCGCTGTCGCGAACAGCGCCCGCGGCACACGCGGCCCCTACTGCAGCCGCCGGGCGACGAGCCGGTAGGCGTTGCCGGGCGCGGTGACGCCGGGACGTCGCAGGCCCGCGTCCTTGACCCCGTCGACCAGGGCGGCGGCGCCCACGACCGGGAGACCGACGGCCAGCGCCGCCACCCGCGCGGCCCGCCGCCGGCGGCTGGGGGGCGGCAGCCACGGGAGGTCCGGGTTCGGCACCCGCTCGTTCAACGCGAACAGCACGCCGGTGGCCAGGTCGAAGCCCTCGGTGGCCGGTCCCCGCTCCACCGAGACCACCTGGAAGCCGGCCTGGCCGAGCGCCCTGACCAGGTTCTCGCAGGGCATCAGGTGCTGGTGCTGGGGCTGGAACCAGCAGCGCCAGTACCGGCCGAGCCGGCGCGCCCAGGGCGAGGCCGGGTCCGGGACCTCGATCATCAGGTGGCCGCCCGGGGCGAGCACGCGGGCGGCGGCCTCGAGCTCGGCTCGGGGGTCGCGGGTGTGCTCCAGGTAGTGGTGCATGCTCACGACGTCGTACGAGCGGGCCAGCCCACCCTGGGCGAGCTCGACGAACTGGCCGCGGTGACCACGGTCGATCCACTCCCGGCGTTCGGCCTCCTCCACCGCGGCGCTCATGTCCACGCCGTCGAAGCGGGCGTCCGGCCAACGCCGGCGGGCCACGAGGCAGAAGTGGCCGTGCCCCGTGCCGACATCGAGCCAGGTCCGGGGAACCGCCCCGAGCCGGGCGACCGCGTCCACCCGCCGCTGGTAGGCCGGGCCCATCGCGCTGAAGCCGTGGTCCCACGACTCCTCGCCGAAGCCGTCGTAGAACTGGTCGTAGTAGTGGTCGAGGCCGGCGCTCGACAGCGCCGGGTTCTGGAAGACGTGGCCGCAGTCGGCGCACTCGTCCAGGTGGAACGCGCCCGGCTTGTGCTGGAGGAGGTCGCCGACGTCCAGCCGGCCGACCAGCGCCCCCGATGCGCACCACGGGCAGGTCGACCGCCGGGGCTCGAACAGCAGGTCGACGGGCGGGGTGACGGGCAATGGCCCGCGCCGTCGCTCCTGCTGCTCGGCCCGGCGCCGGTGGTACCCGGCGATCGTGGTCCGCGCGTTGTCCCGCCATCCGTGGACCAGGCGACCGAGACAGGCCCGCGCGAGGTCGGGTGGCCGCAGGGACGGCGAGGCCAGCCGCGACCGCCCGGCGAACACCAGGGCGGGCTGCACGCTCCAGGTGACGAGGGCCGCGAGCGCGGCGGCCGGGGCGACCAGCAGGCCCGCGCTCAGGGCAGCCAGGTGGGCGGTCTCCGCACCGAGCAGCGCCGCAGCCAACGGACCGTGGGGCCGGGCGAAGGCGGTGAGCTCCTCGAGCTCGCGCCAGCGGTCCTCAGGCCCGTAGGGTCGGGCCCGCAGCGAGGGCGCGATCCGCAGCTCGACCGCCGTCGGCGCGTACCGCTGGGCCCGCACCGACCACCGGACCAGGTCGTCCCGGGCCAGGGCCCCCCGGCCGGGGGTACCGAGGCGGGCGGCCAGCCCCGGCTCCAGCACCACCACCTCGTTGGCCCCACCGGGCGAGTAGAGCGGATCCGACCGGAGGCGGCGGGGGTCCACGCGGCGCAGCAGTCGCAGCGCCCGGTCGGCGGGGAGGTCGCCGGGCACGAGGTCCACCGCCGCCAGGCCGTCGCCATCCAGCGTCAGGGCGGCGGCGGCGAGCGTCGTCCCCTCGACCTCGGCCTGGCCGGCGGCCAACACGGTGACCTTCTCCTGGGCACGCGTCGCCGCCCGCCTCTCCCCCACCCGAGCGCCCACGACGGCGGGGATGTGGCGCAAGCGGCGCCGCAGGACCACGGCCTCGACGAGGTGGCCCGCCGCGAGGCCCCAGAGCACCCAGCTCCCGACGGCGCCCAGCCTGGCCCGTCGCATCACGCGGGCACCGGCGCATCCTCGACCGGGGCGGGCGGCGCGCCGAACACCGCCGTGATCAGCGGCAGCGAGCAGCGGGCCGCGACCACCTGGTGCGAGCCCGTCCCCGCGGTCCCCGCCTGGGTCGGCGCCGCGATCTCGGCGAACAGGGCGGCCGTGCCGTCCTCGGCGGCGATCAGCCCCATCCCGCTCTCCTCGAACAGGCGCGCCAGCGACTCCGACACCATGCCGGCGTCCGACGACCACGGCCCCCAGTCGACGGCCACCACCCGGTCGGCGAGGTCCGCGTGGGCGGCAGCGATGGTGTCGAGCGCGTCGTTGGCCGCCGCGTAGTCGACCTGGCCCCGGTTGCCGCACACCCCGGCCGTGCTGCCGAAGAAGGCCAGGAAGGCCGGACGGGCGACGCCCCGCCCGGCGACCGCCCGGCGGATGGCGGCCACGATCGTCCGGGCCGCGTCGACCTTGGTCGCGAACACCCGCTCGAACGCGGCCGGGTCCTTGTCGGCGATGAAGTGGTCGTCGAGGACGCCTGCGCCGTGCACGACCCCGTCGAGGCGGCCGTGGCGCTCGTAGAGCGACTCGATCACGCCGGTGAGAGCAGCGGAGTCCCGGACGTCGACCTGGTGGTACACGACCGCCGACCCCGCCGCGGCCAGCGCTGCCATCGTCGCCCCGGCCTCCCGCTGCGCCAGGATGCGGTCGCACTCCTTCTCGATGGCCTTCGGCTCGCGCCAGCCGGCGGCGATCAACGCCGTCCGCAGAGCCGGCCGGTCGTGGCACGCCGCGAGCTCCGGTTCCTCCTCGCCGTCGGGCAACGTCGACCGCCCGACCAGCTCGATCGTGCAGCCCACCCGCTCGGCCAGGGCGACCGCCACCCGGGCCGTCACGCCCCGGGCGCCGCCGGTGAGCAACACCACCGAGTCGCCGGTGAGGGGCAGCTCGACGGCCGGCGACCGCTCGGGCGCCGGCCCGATGCCGGACCGGCGACGGCGCCCGTCCCACCAGGCCACCTCCACCGGCGCGGCCGGCTCGCCGAGCTCGTCGGCCACCAGACCCGCGAGCTCGGCGGCGGCCCGGGTCGGGTCGATGTCGACCAGCCGTACCTGCCGCTCGGGGCGCTCCAGGGCCGCGGTCTTGACCAGCCCCCGCACGCCGGCGCCCAGCGGCACCGGGTCCGCGGCACGGGGCGGCGCGGGCGGGTCGATGCCGAGACCCCCGCCGAGCGGCGTCACCACCACGAGGTCGCCGGTCGTCTCCAGCAGCACCGGCCGCAGCCGGGCGTACAGGTCGGGGATCTCGACGTCGTCGCCCGTCCCGTCGCCGCGGCCGTCGAGGAGGTCGGTGACCACCACGAGATCGGCGGCCGCCAGCGCAGCGGGGTCGAGGGCCGCCGCGGCCGCCGGGACGCCCCGACGCTCCAGCTCCTGCACCACGGCCACGGCGAGGGGGTTGGTTCCCGTGACCCGTAGGGCGAGGCCGGCCAGGTCGCGGGGCGTCCCGAGCGGCGCGTCGGCGAGGGTGACGGCGAAGCGGTTGAGGGCCGGCGGGATGTCCAGCGCGGCCGAGGCCGGCGGGATGTCCACTGCCGCGGCCGGCTCGTCGGCGCCGTTCGCCTGCGGGGGACCCATTGCCTTGGCGCCGTTCCCGTCCGGGGGACCTGTCGCGTCGGCGCCGTTCCCGTCCGGAGCACCGGCGTGCTCGACCAGGAAGTCGACGATGCCCCGCAGGGTCTTGCGGGACGCCAGCTCCTCGACCAGCGCCTCCATCCCGTCCAGTGACCCGTCGTCGGACAGGCCGATCTCGTCGGCCAGCTCGGCCAGGATCTCCAGCCGCTTGATCGAGTCGATCGACAGGTCGGCCTCGACGTCGAGGTCCGGCCCCAGCATGTCCTCCGGATAGCCCGTGCGGGCCGAGACGATCGCCGTCAGCCGGGCCAGCAGCTCCTCGGGCGACCCGATCGTGACGCCCGCCTCGCCCGCGGGGGCCGCCGTCGGCGCTGGCTCCGGCTCGGGCCCGGTCGCCGGGACCGCGAGACCCACGGTCGCCGGCGGAGTGGCCGTGGCCGGGATCGCGCCCGCGGCCAGGGTCGGCGCCGGTCGGCCGTTGGCCGGCCGGCTCGGCGCGTACCCGAGGTAGCGCAGCATGAGGTCGTGGCCGGCGCCGATGATCTCGTGGGCGGCCCGGAAGTACTCGACCAGCACCTGATCCGGCGGCATCTCGCCATCGGACCCTTTCGACCCGTTGGACCCCTTCGTGCCGTTCGTGCCGTTCGACCCGTTGGACCCGTTCGGCCCCGTCCCGGCCGGGGAGCCGCCGGTCGCGGGGGAACGACGTAGCGAACCGGAGGCCCACCCGGCCGGGGCGTGCGCGACATCCCGCTCGACGTGCGGGACGGTGGTCACCGGGCGCAGACCCCCCGGCACGACCTCGCCCTCCGCGGTGCGGACCAGGTGGCCGTTGATCGTCCAGCGCGGGGCGGGCGCGGCCTGGGACCAGCGCGCCGGATCCACCGCGCGCCCCTCGAACAGCTCGGCCACCTCCACCGGAACCCCCGCCACCGCGAGCTGCGCGAGGGCGTGGAGCATCGCCCGGACCCCGTTGTCCCCGGGCCGGTCGGTGGCCACGGCGGCGTGGGGGCGGCCGGCCAGGATGCGCTCGACGCACCCGGTCAGCGTCCGGCCCGGCCCGACCTCGACGAACACCCGGGCCCCCGCCTCGTACATGGCCTCGATCTCGTCGGTGAACCGCACGCCGCTGGCCACCTGGGCGGCCAGCACATCCCGCAGCGCGGCGGCGTCGGTCGGGTAGGGCGCGCCGGTGAGGTTGCTGTACACCGGCAGGGCCGGCGAGCCGATGGCCGCGCCCTCCAGGTGGCGGGCCAACGCGTCGGACGCCGCCGCGACCAGCGGGCTGTGGAAGGCGCACGCCACGGGCAGCCGGCGGGCGGTGATCCCCGCGGCCTTCAGCCGGGCCAGGGCCTCGTCGACCGCTGGTGTCGACCCGGCGATCACCAGCTGCTCGGGGTGGTTGTCGTTGGCCACCACGACCTCGACGCCGGCCAGGACCTCGTCCGTCCGGGCCCGGGAGGCGGCCAGAGCCACCATCCCCCCGGGGTCGTCGCCCGGGACGGCGGCGACGATGGCCTCGCCCCGGGCCTGGCTGAGGTCAAGCAAGGTCTGCTCGTCGAAGGCCCCGGCCACGCACAGCGCCACGAGCTCGCCGTAGCTGTGCCCGGCCACCAGGTCCGGTCGGACGCCGAACCGCCCGAGCACCCGGGCCGCCGCGAGATCCGCCAGGCCGAGTGCGGGCTGCGCGATCCGGGTGTCGGTGAGGGCCTGCCGCTGGGCCTCACGGGCCTCGTCCCCGAAGGCCGTCGGCGGGAGCATGACGTCCCGCCACGCCGCGCCGAGGGCGAGCAACGGGCGGGTCTCGCCGAACGCCACGAACAGGTCGCCGGCCATGCCCGGGCGCTGGCTCCCCTGCCCCGGGAACAGGAACGCCACGGCCGGCACCGCCCCGGCGTCCCCCGGTGAGCAGGGCTCGTCCGGCGCCAGGTAGACGCCCGGCAGGCTGCGGCCGGCGCGGGCCTGCTCGACCTTGGTCCGCAGGTCGTCGAGGTCATCGGCCACGATCGCCACGCGCACCGGCCCCCGTCCGGTCGCGGCCACCGCGGCGGCGACGTCCCCGAGCCGCCGGTGATCGGCGGCCGCGACCGGCTCGGCCAGGCGCCCGGCGAGCTCGGCCAACGCGCGGTCGACGTCGGTTCCCGACTCGCCCCGGAACACGAGCAGCTCGCTCGGCCAGGCGTCGACGGTCACCTCGGGCTGCTCGTCGTCATGCGAGTCGATGACGACGTGGAAGTTGGTGCCGCCGAAGCCGAACGCGCTGATGCCCGCGAGGCGGCGCTCGTCGAGCCAGGGCCGGGCCTGGTCGAGGAACACGAAGGGGCTGGTGTCGGGATCCCAGGCCTGGTTGGGCTGCTCGATGTTGAGCGTCGGCGGCCGCACCCCGTGATAGACGGCCTTGGCCGCCTTGATGAGCCCTGCCAGCCCCGCGGCGCACTTGGTGTGGCCGATGTTGGACTTGACCGAGCCCACGGCGCAGGAACCGGGCTCCATGCCCGCCTCGGACAGCACCTCGGTGAGCGTCGCGAGCTCGGTCCGGTCGCCGACCACGGTGCCGGTGCCGTGGGCTTCGATCAGGCCGATCGAGCGGGGGTCGATGCCCGCCTGGGCGTAGGCCCGGCGCAGCGCCCGCTCCTGCCCGTCCTGGCGTGGCGCGGTGAGACCGAGGCTCCGGCCGTCGGACGAGGCCCCCACGGCGCGCACGATGGCGTAGATCCGGTCGCCGTCCCGCTCGGCGTCGGCCAGGCGCTTGAGGACCACGCACGCGGCGCCCTCGCCCAGCGCGATGCCGTCGGCGGCGGCGTCGAAGGTCCGGCACTGGCCGGTGGTGGACAGGGCGTGGACGCTGGTGAACAGCAGGAAGTCCTGCACGCCGTTGTGGAGGTCCACCCCGCCGCACAGGACGACGTCGCTGGACCCGCCGGCCAGCTCGGCGCAGGCCACGTCCAGCGCGGCGAGCGACGAGGCACAGGCCGCGTCGACGGTCAGGTTCCGGCCCCCGAGGTCCAGGCGGTTGGCGATGCGACCGGCGATGACGTTGGTGAGCAGCCCGGGGAACGAGTCCTCGGTGATGCGGGGCAGCCACTCCTCCAGCTCGGCCGGCATCTGGCCCAGGTACGACGGGTACAGGGCCCGGAAGCCGTGCGCAGCCGACTGGTCGGTCCCGCCCTCGGCGCCGAACACGACCGAGGTCCGCTCCCGGTCGAAGGCCCGTGCGGCGTAGCCAGCGTCCGCGAGGGCGTCGGCCGCGACCTTGAGGCTGAGGAGCTGGGCCGGCTCCACCGCGGCCAGCGATGCGGGCGGGATCCCGTAGGCCAGGGCGTCGAAGCCGATGTCGGGCAGGAAGCCGCCCCACTTCGACGCGCTGCCGGACCGTTGGGCGGCCGTCTGGTGGTCCCACTCCGGGTCGAAGTACCGGTCGACGTCCCAGCGCTCGGGCGGCACCTCGGTGATCGAGTTGACGCCGTCGACGATGTTGAGCCAGAAGCGGTCCAGGTCGGGGGCGCCGGGCATGAGGCAGGCCATTCCCACGATCGCGACGTCGACCGGCTCCAGGGCCGGCCGCCTGGTCGCGGGATCGTCGAGACCGGCCGGCAGGCTGTCCGCTACGGCGGCCAGGTGGGCGGTCGCTCCCGCGGTCACGCCCTCGTGGAGCGCGGCCACCGTGGTGCGGTCGCGGCGGAGGGTCGCGACGTCGCCGATCATGAACATGCCCTCGAGGCGCTGCCCGTCGCGGTCCACGGCGACGACCTCGTCGCCCTCCCGCTTGAGGCCCTTGGACGCCACCCGCAGCCGCCCGAGGTTGAGGCTCTCCAGCTCGGCCCAGCGGAGCTGCGCGTCGGCCCCCTCAGCCTGCAGCCGCTGCCGGGTCTGCTCGAAGGTCGCGACGAACGGCGACTCGGCGCACCGGGTGACGTGGCCCGGTCCCGACTCCAGCAGCGCGGTCCGCTCGCAGGCCAGGGCCTGGGCCTGGAACTCGTCGCCGATCGCGCCCGCGGCCACCGCTTCCTCGGTGAACAGGTACGCGGTCCCCATGAGCACGCCGATCCGGGCGCCGGCGGCGCTGAGCCGACCGGCCAGCGCGGCCACCATCGCGGCCGAGCGGGCGTCGTGGATGCCACCGGCGAACAGCACCTCCACGCCGTCGAGCCCGGCCCGACGGTCCTGGCCGTTCGGGCCGCTCTGGGCGCTCTGGCCGTTCGGCTGGTGCGCGCCCCAGGCGAGCAGCACCTCGATCTGGGCCTCCCACAGGGCGAAGCTGGACCGCGGGCCGACATGGCCCCCGCACTCGAAGCCCTCGAACACGAAGCGCCGCGCCCCGTCACGCAGGAAGTGCTCCAGGAGCCCCGGGGCCGGCACGTGCAGGAAGGTCCGGATGCCGGCCTCCTCCAGGGTCACGGCCTGCGCCGGGCGGCCCCCGGCGATGAGCGCCAGCGGCGGCCGGACCTCCCGGATCACCGCCAGCTGCTCGTCCCGCAGCTCCTTGGGGACGAAGCCCAGGACGCCCACACCCCAGGGGCGGTCGCCGAGCAGCGCCGCCGTCTCCTCCAGCAATGGGCGGACCTCGGACTCCCCCCGCAGCAGGGCCAGTGCCAGGAACGGCAGGCCGCCGCCCTCGGCCACCGCGGCCGCGAAGGCTGCCCGGTCGGACACCCGGGTCATCGGGCCCTGCACGACCGGGTAGCGGATCCCCAGGTCGGCGGCCAGGCCCTGGTCCGGCGCCAGCGCCTCGGCACGGCGCGCGGCCTCGATGTGATCGGCGATCTCCTGCCGGAGCGCCGACACCATCCCGCCGACCGTGGCGTAGTCGGCCGCGAACGACGAGGCCAGCGCGGCGTCCTGCCCGGTCGGCACCGCCTGGTCGGTCAAGCTCGCCGCACCGAGCCGTTCGGCCACCTCGGCTGCGCTGGCCTGGCCGTCCAGGGCCGCGACCCACAGATCGGGCCGGGTGTAGACGCGGTGGCCGGCCACGACCCGGGTCTCGCTGCCGTCCATCGCCGCGATCGCGCTCCGTACCGGGCGGGGCAGCGAGACCTCCCGCAGCAGGGCGATCTGGGCGTCGACCACCACCCCGGTAGCCCCACCGACGACGGCGGCCGCGGCGGTGTGCCGGCCGATGCCCCCTTGGGTCCACAGCGGCAGGTCGGTCAGCGCGCGCACCTGCTGGGTGAGGACGAACGCGCCGGTCGTCCCGACGCGGCCGCCGGTCTCGGCGCCCTTCGCGACCAGGCCGTCGACGCCGACCTCGAGTGCCGCCTGCGCCTCGTCGGCCGACCGGACCTCCACCACCAGGCGCCGGTCCGCACCGCGGTCGGCGGCTGAGTCCGCCGTCGCGAGGTCGGCCCGCCACCGGCGGGCCAGCGCCGGATCGGCGACGACGACGGTGTCGACGGCGGCCGGGAGGTCGGCGGCGACCAGCGGACAGCGATCGCCGATGCGCACCCCGAACGGCCGGTCGGTCCGCAGAGTGACCTGGAGGAGCGCCTCGCGGGCGCGGCCGGCATCGGACCCCAGGTCGAGGAGGCCGAGTGCCCCCGCCCGGGCCGCTGCGACGACCACCCGGGCCCGCGGCTCCCCGAACGGCGTCTCGACCCAGATCGGGTCACGGGCAGCGTCGGCACGCGAATCGTGATCGTGAGGCACGACGTAGCTCCCCCTCTTCCCCAGCTCTCCGGCAATTATGGATTGGCCTAGCCAAGTTTGCCAAAAATATTGACTCAGAGTAGCTCGGTTGTGTTAGTTGCTGACATGGGGAGCGCTGGGGATCGCACCGACGTCGACTGCCATGCCGAGGACCTGCACGTCACGGTGCGGCTGATCACCGCACCAGCAGGGGGCACCTTCCTACCTGGGGAGACGGCGGCGGCCGCCGCCCACCCGCGAGGGGGTGATCCCGGCCTGCCGGGCCCGGTGGCCGCCGGCGACGACATCGGCCTGGTCGTCCGCCTCGGCGAGCGACGACCGGTGCGGACGCCCTTCGCCGGGCTGCTGATGGGGCTGTTGGCCCTGCCCCGGGAGCGCGTCCGGCCGCACCAGCCCCTGGCCTGGCTGACCACCGACGAGCCTGTCTAGTCGGTCTCCCGTGGTACAGATTCGTTATTGACTAATGCGGCTGCATTCAGGGGAACTGTTGACCAGGTACGAAGTGGCGTCGCCGCCGGGCCCGCAGCAGCAGCAGGAGTCCGAGCGGGACGACCACGATCAGGGCCGCGTGGGCTGCCATCAGCAGGAAGAACGGGCCGCTCCACCCCTGGCTCACCACCTCGCCCCGCGATCCCATGCAGTACAGGGTGAAGTTGTAGGACGTCTCGCCCGTCCCGTCGCTGTGCGAGTCGATGACCACGAACGCGTCGGGCGTGTCGTCCGGGCAGAAGAGCGGAGCCGTCAGCTTGGCCTCACCGGGCCAGATGGCCGTGACGATGAGGGTCAGGATCCCGGCGACGAAGGCCAGCCCACCGAGGACGGCCGCCGCGACCAGGCAGCCTGACCGGCCTCGCAGGCGGCGGCGCCGGCCCTCGACGACCACCGTCACGTCCTGCGGCCCACTGACCACCGCGTCCTGCGGCCCGCTCACGACCGGGTCACCTCGAGCAGCTCACCGGCGGCGCTGAAGGTGGCGGTAGCGCTGGCCCGGGGCGACTCGAGGCCCAGCAGGAACACCGCCTCGCCCGCCCCGCGTTGGGTCGCGATCAGGGAGGTGACGTAGCCCGTGCCGGGGTCGAACTCGGCCAAGGCGGCATCGACCATCGGCTCGATCCGGTCGAAGGCCAGACCGGAGGCCGGGAAGGTCTCGGCATCCAGGTCGTCGGTGGCGCTCAGGCGGATCGGCGCGACCGAGTCGACCTCGCCCCCACGCACCACGTACTGGTCGAGGTTGGCAGGCACGGCCGGGTCGCGCACCTCCATCGTCACCGTCTCGGACGACGGGGTCACGCTCAGGGAGCGTAGGGCGACGTCCTGGGTCCCGAGCTCGTCAGCCACGGCCTCGACGGCCGCGAGCGGCAGCTCGGAGGTGAACCCACCGCCGCGCTCCTGGATCTCCCGGTCGAAGTCCCCTCGGTCGATGGTCCCGATGCACCCCGCCGCCCCGACCGCCACGACGGCGGCTCCCATCGCTCGCATCGCTCCCGCCCAGCGCACGCGGCGAACCGTACTCGCCGGACCCACGCTGGTAGAACCACAGCGGTGGCCCCGAGATCCGTCCCCGATGCCTAACGCCTACTCGACGGTCAAGCGTGCACTCGTGGGCCGCCCGCTGGCCACGAGCGCGGCACCGCACGAGCGGGTGTCCAAGCTCGTCGGGCTGGCCATCTTCTCCTCGGACGCCGT
>DASRJM010000022.1:0-5127 GCA_035649475.1 Acidimicrobiales bacterium | reverse complement strand
GGCTTCGCTGACCGGCGAGCGCGACCCGTGCCCCACCAGCAGGAGACCCTCGGTCACGCCGGTGGGCAGCGGCCGGCGGCCGGCCCGGGAGGCACCCGAGACACCGGGCACGCTGACGGTGGACACCCGTCGGACCGTAGCAGTCTCCCCGTCGACGGGTGGTATGACGTAGGGCATGGAGCACGGAAGCGGAAGCGGGCCACCGCTCGGTCCCCGGGTGGTCGTGGCCGGCACCCATTCCGGCGTCGGCAAGACGACGGTGGCGACCGGGCTCCTCGCCGCGCTGCGGCGGGCGGGACACCGGCCGGCCGGAGCCAAGGTCGGCCCGGACTTCATCGACCCCGGCTACCACTCGCTGGCCTGCGGTCGCCCGCCGCGCAACCTCGATGCCTGGATGTGCGGGACCGACGCCGTCCCTGCCCTGGCCGGCCGGGCGGCCGCCGCCGCCGACGTCCTGGTGATCGAGGGGGTCATGGGGCTGTTCGACGGCGCCGGTGACGGCGAGCCGGCCTCCACCGCGGACGTCGCCAAGCTGCTCGACGCTCCGGTCCTGCTGGTGGTGGACGCCTCCGCCCTGTCGGGCTCGGTGGCGGCTCTGGTGGCCGGCTACGCGCACTTCGACCCCGACGTCCGCGTGAGCGGCGTGGTGTTGAACCGGGTGGGGTCCGACGGGCACGAGATCCTGCTCCGGGAGGCCCTCGCGCCGCTGGGGATCCCGGTCGTCGGGGCACTCCGCCGCGACGACCAGCTGACCTGGCGGGATCGGCACCTGGGGCTGGTGCCGGTCGTCGAGCGGGCCGACGAGGTGGGCCGGGCGTTGGACCGGCTCGCGACCGCCATCGGCGAGCGGATCGACCTCGAGGCGGTGCTCGGTCTGGCTCGGGAGGCGACGCCGCTCGCCGTGGGCTCGGTAGCGCTACCGGGGCGGGTCGGGCCCGAGGGGACGACGGTGCCGGTGGCCGTCGCCGCGGGCGCGGCCTTCAGCTTCACCTACGCCGACACCCTCGACGCCCTGGTGGCGGCGGGGATCGAACCGATGGCCTTCGACCCCCGCCACGACCCAGCCTTGCCGGACGGGGCCTGCGGCCTGCTGGCCGGGGGCGGGTTCCCGGAGGTCCACGGCGACGACCTGAGCGCCAACCACCGCCTCCTCGACCAGCTCCGCCAGCTCGCGGGGGCCGGGCTCCCGATCTGGGCGGAGTGCGGCGGGCTGCTGTGGCTGTGCCGCTCGCTGGACGGTGTCCCGATGGCCGGGCTGCTGCCCGCCGAGGCCCGGATGACCGATCGGCTCACCCTCGGCTACCGGACCGCGCGCGCTGCGACGACATCACCGGTGGCGCAGGCCGGGGCCGGCCTGCGGGGCCACGAGTTCCACTACTCGGCGGTCGAGCCGGCGGGATCGGCGCTGGAGCTCTCGGCCCGCTGGGGCACCCGCACCGACGGCTTCGCGACGCCGACGCTGCTGGCCACCTACCTGCACGTCCATCCGGGCGGGGACCCGGCGCCGGTGGAGCGGTTCGCGCGGGCCTGCGTCGCCTTCCGGGGGGCCGCGACGTCCTGACCGCCGGGGTACGACCGAGCCTTGCCCTATGTCGTACCCTACGTGGGTGCGCAAGACGTCGGTCTACCTCCCGGACCACCTGAAGCGGGCGCTCACCGCGCACGCGGCCCGGACCCGGCGGTCCGAGGCCGAGGTCCTGCGAGCCGCCGTGGAGGCCGAGGTGGCGACCGGCCCGGGCGCGGCATCGCTCCCGCCCACCCAGCGACCCCAGCCCGGGCGGCTGGTGGGTGTCGGCGTCGGACCGGGTGATCCCGACCTGGTGACGGTGCGGGCCCTGACCGCACTCCGCCGGGCTGACCGGGTGCTCGCGCCGGCGACCGCGCCCGACGCCGTCGGGCGGGCGGAGGCGATCGTCCGCGAGGCGGCGCCCGACGTGCGGGTGGAGCGGGCGCCGTTCGTCATGCATCCCGATCCTGTGGCCCGCGCCGCGGCGATGGACGACATCGCGGCCAGCGTGGCCGGTCACCTGGACCGGGGCGAGGAGGTGGCGTTCATCACCCTCGGCGACCCGCTCACCTACTCCACCTTCTCGGCCCTGGCCGACGGGGTCCGGAGGCGGAGGCCCGGCACGGTCGTCGACGTCGTGCCGGGGATCATGGCCTTCCAGTCCCTGGCGGCCCGCACGGAGACGACCCTGGTCGACGAGCGCCAGCGGCTCACCATCCGCACCGCGCTCGACGGCGACGACCTGTCCGGCGACCTGGCCCGGGACCTGTCCGATCCGACCCGCACGGTCGTGCTCTACAAGGGTGGGCGGCAGCTCCCGGCGCTGGCCGAGGCGGCCGCAGCCGCCGGCCGGCTCGACGGGGCGGTGGCCGGCGAGCTCCTGGGGATGACCGGCGAGCGGATCGGCCCTCTCGCCGACCTGGCCACCGGTCCCGCCGGCTACCTGGCCACCGTCATCCTCCCGGCGACCGCCGGCACCGCCCCACACCCCCACCAACTCCCGCGCAGCCAGCCCGCCCGGCCCGAGGCCGCCCAGCCCCCGCGCAGCCAGCCCGCCCAACCGGAGGCCGCCCAGCCCGAGGCCGCCCAGCCCGAGGGCGCATGATCAGCTTCGTCGGCGCCGGCCCGGGCGCGGCGGACCTGATCACCCTGCGGGGGGCGGAGCGCTTGGCGGCGGCCCGGGTGGTGGTCTGGGCCAGCTCGCTGGTCCCCGAGGCGCTGCTGACCCACTGCCGGCCCGACGCCGCCGTCCACGACTCGGCCACCATGACCCTGGAGGACGTGCTGGCCGTGTACGCGGCCCAGGACGATGCGGTGCCCATCGTGCGCCTGCACTCCGGCGATCCGGCCCTGTACGGCGCCGTGCAGGAGCAGCTCGACTGGTGCCAGGCCAACGGCCGGTCGTGGGAGGTCGTGCCCGGGGTCTCGTCGGTCGCCGCTGCCGCGGCCCTCGTGGGACGGGAGCTGACCATCCCCGGCGTGAGCCAGAGCATCGTGACCACCCGCCTCGCTGGTCGCACCGCCGCGTCGATGCCCGTCGGCGAGGGGGTCGCCGCCTTCGCCAGCCACGGTGCAACCATGGCGGTGCTGCTGTCGGCCGCCCGGCCCGACGAGCTCCAGGCCGAGCTGCTCGGTCCCGGCTCGGCCTACGGGCCGGACACACCCGCGGTCATCGTGATCCGGGCCAGCTGGCCGGACGAACGGGCGGTCCGGACGACCGTCGGTCGGCTGGCCGACGACCTCCGGTCCACCGGCGCCACGATGACCGCTCTGGTCCTGGTCGGCGACGCCCTGGCCGAACAACCCGCCGACCGGCGCAGCCACCTGTACTCGCCTGGCTACACCACCGCCTACCGGCTCCGGTCGACCCCGGGGTCGACCACCGGACGGCCCTCGGCCCGGCGCCCCGCGGGTCAGCGATGAGGCGAGGGTGGGACAGGCCGTCATGACCCGCAGCACCCGGGAGCCGCCGCTGGCGCCGGAGGTCGCGGGAGCCCGAGGGCTGCGGACCGGCTGGACCACGGGGACCTGCGCCTCGGCCGCGGCCAAGGCGGCGACGCAGTGGCTGGTGGAGGGCTCGCCTCCGGACTCGGTCGAGGTCGCGCTGCCGTCCGGGCGGCGGGTCGCCTTCCCGGTCGACGACGTGGATCCCGCCGTCCCCCATCGCTGCGCCGTGGTCAAGGACGCGGGGGACGATCCCGACGTCACCGACGGGGCGCACCTCACCGCGGCGGTCGCATGGGCCTCCCCATCCCCGGCCCAGGCCCAGGCCCAGGCGACGGAGGTCCGGGAGGGTGTCGAGCTGCGGGCGGGTGACGGCGTCGGGACCATCACCCTGCCGGGGCTGGGCCTCCCCGTCGGGGCCCCGGCGATCAATCCGGTCCCGCGGCGGATGATCACCCAGGCCGTCCGGGAGGTGACCGCCGCTCCCCTGGTGGTCACGATCTCGGTCCCCGGCGGCGAGGCCATGGCCGCCAAGACCTCCAACGACCGGCTCGGCATCGTGGGCGGCATCTCGATCCTGGGGACCACGGGCATCGTCCGGCCCTTCTCCACCGCGAGCTACCGGGCCAGCGTCGTTCAGCAGGTGGACGTCGCCGGGGCGCAGGGCCAGCGCCACCTGGTGTTGGCCACCGGGAGCCGCAGCGACCAGGCGGCCCAGCGGCTGCTCCCCGAGCTGGCGCCGGTGTGCTTCGTCGAGGTGGGGGACTTCACCGGCATCGCCCTCCGGCGGGCGGCCGGCGCGGGGATCGAGCGGATCACATGGGTCGGCATGGCCGGCAAGATCGCCAAGCTGGCCGCGGGGGTGCTGATGACCCACTACCGCCGGTCCAAGGTGGACGGCGAGCTGCTGGCCGAGGTGGCCGCGGTGACACACGCGCCCCCCGCCGTGGTCGAGGCCGCGACGGCCACCGCCACCGCCCGCCACTTCGCCGAGGTCTGCCTGGTCCACGACTGCCGGGCGCCCCTGGCGGAGCTGTGCCGGCGTGCGGCCCGAGCCTGTGCGGCCCACGTCGACGGCGGGCTGGCCGTCGAGGTGGTGATGGTGGACTTCGCGGGAGAGGACGTGATCGCCCGTGGCTGAACCGACCCCGGTGCCGGCCCTGCCGCTACCACCGGTCGACGTGGTGGGGTTGCACGGCGGCCAGTGGTTCGGACGAGACGCCGAGGCGGCGCTGCGGACCGCGGACCTGCTGATCGGCCACGCCCGCCAGCTCGCCGTCCTGCCACCGGACCTCCCCGGCGAGCCCGTCGAGCTGTGGGGGGACCTCGACCAGGTGCTCGGGCTCGCGGCCAAGCGCCGGGCGGCCGGCGAGCGGGCGTGCATCCTGGCTGCCGGCGACCCGGGGTTCTTCGGGCTGGTCCGGCTGGCGGCGACCCACCTCGGCGAAGGGGTGCTGCGGGTGCATCCGGCGCCGTCGTCGGTGGCGCTGGCCTTCGCCCGGATCGGCTGCAACTGGGACGATGCCGTCGTCGCCTCGGCCCACGGGCGGCCGCTGGAGCACGCCGTGGGCACGATCCTGGCCCACCCCAAGGTGGCCGTGCTGGTGTCCCGGGACCAGCCGCCCGAGGCCCTCGGCCGCGCCCTGGTCGACGCGGGCTGCGGCACGCGGGTGGTC
>DASRJM010000021.1:0-13506 GCA_035649475.1 Acidimicrobiales bacterium | reverse complement strand
CACCACCCGTTGGCCCCAGCGTTCGTCGGGCGCGCCGACGACCAACACGTCGTAGACGTCCGCGTGGCGGCGCAGCGCGGCCTCCACCTCCTCGGGGAACACCTTCTCGCCGCCGGTGTTGATGGCGACCGAACCCCGGCCCAACAGCTCGATGGCCCCGTCGGCGCCCACGGTGGCCATGTCGCCCGTGACGAGCCACCGCGCGCCGCCCCGCTCGACGAACGTGGCCGCCGTGCGCTCGGGGTCGTTGTAGTAGCCGACCGGAAGGCGCCCGCCGGCCAGGACCTGGCCGACCTCGCCGGACCCCGGTCGGACCTCGTCGCCGTCGGGGCTCACGACGATCGTCGGCTTGGTGGGCACGTCGAAGCGGACGAGGCTGGCGCCCTCGGGCCGCTCCCCCGCCGCCACCCGCATGGCGCCCTGGGTGCCGGCCTCCGACGACCCGAACCCGTCGGTGAGCATCACCTGGGGCAGCGTGGCGAAGATCCGCTCCCGGGTGGCAGGGGCCATGGGCGCGCCGCCGTTGGAGAACGAGTACAGGGACGGGACCTCGTAGCCGCCGGCCCGGTCCCAGGCGTCGAGCAGGGGCCGGGCTACGGCGTCGCCGACCACGGTCATCATGTTGACGCCCTCGGCGCCCACGGTCCGCCACACCGCGTCGGGGTCGAGCGGCCCCGCCATGAGCACGACCCTGCCGCCGGCGAAGAACCACGAGAACGAGGTCCACTGGGCGGCGGCGTGCATCATCGGCGCCAGCGGCAGGTAGCAAAGGGGCGAGTCGAGGATGCGATCCGCGAGCTCGGCCGGGTGCTCGACGGGCCCCGACATGCGGGTGGGGTCGCCGCCGCCGATGCAGGCGAAGAAGGCGTCGGCGTGGCGCCACTCGACGCCCTTGGGCAGGCCCGTGGTCCCGCCGGTGTAGATGATGTAGCGGTCGTCGTCGCCTCGCCCCTCGACGGCGGGCCGGTCGGCGGCCGATCCCGCCAGGGCCGCCTCGTAGGGCTCGCCGACCTCCAGCGCGAACCCCACCTCGGGCAGGTCGCCGACCACGCCGGCCACGGTCGGCGCCAGCGACGGCTGGGTGATCACCCCGACCGCGTCGCTGTTGTCGAGCAGGTAGTGCAGCTCGCCGGCCACGTAGCGGTGGTTCACGTTGATCGGGACCGCCCGCAGCTTGAACGCCGCCAGCATGGCCTCGACGTACTCGGGGCAGTTCTCCAGGTACAGCGCCACGTGGTCGCCCGGCCCGACCCCGCAGCCCGTCAGGTGGTTCGCCAGGCGGTTGGCCCGCTCCTCGATGGCCGCGTAGGTCAGACGCCGGTCGCCGACGACCAGGGCCTCGCGGTCGGGGACGGCGTCCGCCGCCATCTCCCACACGTCGGCCAGGTTGTACGTCGCCGGGACGGTCCCCATGGGTTCAGGATGATGCCAGCTCGGCCGCGGCCTCCCGGCGGTAACGGGTGGTCGAGTGCTCGGGGTCGGTGTCGAACTGCGGGATGACGTCCCGGCCGAACAGCTCCATCGACCCGACCACGACCTCGGTCGGCAGCGTGTTGGTGGTGGGGCTGAACGTGAGCTGGTCGAAGCCCATGTCCACCCACCGCTGCACCGACCGGGCGCAATCGTCCGGGTCGCCCACCGCGATGAAGCCCTCGGCCGACAGCTGCTCGACCGCGTCGGGGGTGGGCTCCGGAATCTTCTCCGGCCACTCGGGCAGGTGCTTCGGGCGGGGCACGTTGTCGAGCCAGTGGTAGGCCAGCGACGAGTAGTAGTTCATTCCCATGTTGGACGCGACCTCGAACGCCTTGCGCCGATCCTCCATGCACAGCATGTTCGTGACGCCCATGATGTTGTCGTTGACGTAGTCGCCGACCGGGGTGGCGGACCCAATCGCCGACTTGTACGCCTGCACCAGCGGGGCCATGTCCTGGGGGCGACCGATCGCGAAGCAGAACACGCCGAGTCCCAGCTCGCCGGCCTCGGTGAAGGTCCCGGGGCTGCCGCCCGCGACCCAGATGGCCGGGTGCAGCGGGCCGTGCGGCTTGGGGAACACCTTGCGCTCCGGCATGCGGAAGTACTCGCCCTCGTAGCTGTAGGGGGCGTCCTTCCACATCTTCGGGATCTCGCGGATCGTCTCCCGCCACATGGCCTTGGTCTCGTCGACGCTGGCGATGTCGAAGCCGAGCACCTCGGTGCTGGACGAGCCCCGCCCGGTCCCGAACTCGAACCGGTTGTCGGTCAGGTGGTCGAGCAGTGCGACGTTCTCCGCCACCCGCTGCGGCTTGTTCACGGCCGGCGTGATGTTGAAGATCGCCGAGCCGAGGTGAGCCCGCTCGGTCAGAGCGGCCACGTGACCGAGGAAGGCCTCGGGCCCGGGCATGTGGCTGTACTCGTCGAGGAAGTGGTGCTGCGGGCACCACACGTACTTGAAGGCGTTGCGGTCGGCCGCCTTGGCGATCTCGACGTTGCGCTTGATGCGCTTGTGCTCGGCCTGGGGGTCGCGGTCGCGCTCGAACTGTGGCACGAACAGCTGGGCGAAGACGCCGAACTCCATGGGGACTCCTTATGCGGGTACGGCGAGCACGCCGCGGTTGAGCTTGCCGTGACCCAGGTCGTCGAGGGCCTGGCTGATCTGGTCGAGCGGGTAGACCTGGCTGACCATCTCGTCGAGCAGCAGGCGGCCGTCCTGGTAGAAGCGGACGAGCAGCGGGATGTCGTGGTGCGGCCGGGTCGAGCCATAGCGGCACCCGAGGATCGCCTTGTCGTTGTAGAGGTCGTTGACCACGAACGACGCCTCGGTGCCCAGCTTGGGCACGCCGAGCAGCGTGAGCGTCCCGCCCCAGTCGAGCAGCGCGATGCCCTGGCGGATGAGGGCGGGGTGGCCGACACACTCGAAGACGTGGTCGGCGCCGTTCGTCAGTCCCAGGTCCTTGACCGCAGCCACGGTGTCGTCGGCTGCCGAGGCGTCCACGAAGTCGCTGGCCCCGAACTGTCGGGCGACGGCCTCCTTGGCCGGGTTGGCGTCGACCACGACGACGCGGCCCGCGGCTGCGATGCGGGCGGCCTGGATGGCGGCCTGCCCGATCCCGCCCGCCCCGATGACCACGACCGACTGGCCGGGCTGGACCCGGGCCCGGTTGAGCACCGCGCCGGCCCCGGTGACGATGGCGCAGCCGATGAGGCAGGCGGCGCTGAGCGGCACGTCGGGGTCGATGACGACCGCCTGGGTCTCGGTGACCACGACCTCCTCCGTGAACACGCCGGTGTTGGCGAAGCTGAACGCCTTCTCGCCGCCCACGGTGAACGGCCGCGACAGGCGGCCCATGGTGTCCCGGCAGTGGGTGGGGCGGCCCCGGTCGCAGGCGTCGCACCGGCCGCAGTTGCCGAGCGTGGTCAGCACGACGTGGTCGCCGACCTTCACCTTGGTGACGGCGTCGCCCACCTGCTCGACCACGCCGGCGCCCTCGTGGCCGAGGACGACCGGCGTCGGAAACGGGATGGTCCCGTCGATCACCGACACGTCGCTGTGGCACAGCCCGGCGTTGGCGATGCGGACCCGGACCTCGTGGGGGCGCGGGTCCCGCACCGCCACGTCGTCGCGCACCTCTAGCTCTCCCGTCCACACGATGCCCTTCACGTCCCGGCCCTCCCCCTCAGCCCGGCCACACGATCGACTGGAGCTCGCTGTACGCGGCCAGTGCGAAGCCGCCCCGGTCCCGCCCGACGCCCGAGAGCTTGAACCCGCCGAACGCGGCCTCGGGGCTCTGCTGGGCGGTGTTGATCGCCACGCTGCCCGATCGGAGCTGGCGCGCGACCCGCAGACCCCGGGCGGTGTCGCCGGAGAACACGTAGTCGTTGAGGCCGAAGTCGGTGCCGTTGGCCAGCGCGACGGCCTCGTCCTCGTCGTCGAAGGGCAGCGCCACCACGACCGGACCGAAGATCTCCTGCTGGACGATCCGCATGGCCGGCTTGGCGTCGACCACCAGCGTCGGAGCGACGTAGTACCCGGGGCTGACGTCTGGGCGCTCGCCGCCGACCACGACGGCGGCGCCCTCCTGGGCGGCGCCCCGGACGTGCGCCTCGATCCGGTCCCGCTGAGCGGCGGAGATCACCGGCCCGACGACGGTGTCCGGCGCCAGCGGATCCCCGACCTTCAGCCGGCCGGCCGCCGCCTGGAGCCCGGCGACCAACTGATCGTGGATGCCCCGCTGGGCGATGACCCGGGTCGGCGCGGTGCAGATCTGGCCGGAGTGGAACGCCCACACGCTCGAGATGGCGCCGATGGCGATCGCGAGGTCGGCGTCGTCGAACACGACCGCGGCGCCCTTGCCGCCCAGCTCCAGCAGCAGGCGCTTCATGTCCCGGCCGGCCACCCCGCCGATGCGCTGCCCGACGGCGGTGGAGCCGGTGAAGCTGACCATGTCGACGTGCGGGGAGCCCACGAGCGCCTCGCCCACGTCGGCCCCGCTGCCCGTCACGACGTTGACGACGCCCGGCGGGAAGCCGGCCTCGACCACGGCGTCGGCGAGAGCCAGCACGGCGAGGGGGTCCTGGGGTGCCGGCTTGACCACGACCGTGTTGCCCATCGCCAGCGCCGGCCCGACCTTGCCGGCCATGTTGACGAGCGGGAAGTTGTAGGGCGTGATGCAGGCCACGACGCCGACCGGCCGGCGCTCGACCACGGTGCCCAGCAGCCCGCCCGGCGCCAGCGCGGTCGAGGGCATCTCGGTGGGCGGCAGCGGCTGGGCGGTCGGCTCGTTGGCGCCCCGGGCGTAACGGCGGAAGCGGTCGACCGTCTGTGGGACCTGCATGGTGCGGGCCACCCGCAGCGTGGCGCCGGTCTCCGCCTGCACCAGCGGCACGAGGTCCGGCGCCCGGGCGTCCAACAGGTCGGCGAGCCGGTCCAGGAGCGCGGCCCGCTCGGCCGGCGTGGTGCGGCTCCAGGCTCCGAACGCCTCTGCGGCCGCCTGCGTTGCGGCCGCAACCTGCTCGACGGACGCCTCGGGCGCCTCCCCGACCGCGTCCTCGGTGGCGGGGTTCACGACCGTGTAGGTCCCCCGACCGCCGGCGACGCGGACGCCCCCCACGAGCAATCTGTACTCGTCGCTCACCCGCCTGAGACTAGAACGTGTTCTAATTCTGGGCAACCCGGTCGCGCGTCCGGCCGGATTCGGCAAGCCGGGCCGGGCGCCGACACGGACCTCCGGCGCCCGGCCCGACTCTGGTCAGCTCTGACAGCCTTGGACCCGCTCCCAGGTACCGGGAGCGGTCTGGCGCAGCGCAGACGACTGGAACGAGAACCCGAGGATGTCGTTGGACCCGACGGCGCGGACCAGGAGGAACGGCCGGCGTGCCCGGCCGGCCTGGATGTGGGCCGAGTTCAGCGCCACCACGCAGTCGCCGGGCGGGACCACCGTGGTCGTGGTCGACGGGGCGGTGGTCGACGTGGTCGAGGGCGCTGTGGTCGACGTCGTCGTGGTGGCCGGGGGGCCGAGACCCTGCAGGCGGGCGTTGGCCTCGTAGGCGCTCCACTCCGGCGACGTGCAGAGCCCGCAGCCGGACCCGACGAACAGCCCGCGGCCGTTGCCGTCGCCGGCCAGCTGCCAGCGGGCCCAGGCCGTGGCCGGCCCCCGGAAGCCGCCGGCGTTGCCGATGGGGACGAAGTGGGTGGCGCCGGCCAGCTCGGCATAGGCGGCGGGGATCCCCGAGGACCCGGTGAAACTCGACCGCACGATCGTCGGCGTGAGGATCGTGTCGTTCTGGCCGGCGAAGTAGACGGCGGTCAGGCCCGCGGTGCGGGTCGGCGCCCCGTAGCCCTGCAACGGGAAGATCGTGTCGACCCGCGGGTCCCGGGCGGCGGCGACGGCGCCGCCGGCCCCTTGGGAGTGCCCGGTGGCGCCTACGTGCTCGAGGTCGAGGTGGCCGGCGAAGCGGTTGCCGCTCTGGCCGTTGAACGTCGTCAGGTTGCTCAGGCCGGCAAGCATCTCGGTGCCGCTGCCGGCATTGGACGTGTTGGCGGCGGCCACCACGAACCCGTGGGACGCGAAGTGGCGCAGCAGCCCGTCGTAGATCGGCGGGGACGTGCCCGTGCCGTTGCCCCACAGGATGATCGGGTGCTTGACGCCGTTCTGCCCAAGCGTGGCCGGGCTGTAGTAGGTGTGGGCCGAGTCGGTCTGCACGGTGACCTGGTAGGGGCCGGTGGCGGCGAAGTTCGTCCCGACCGGCGGGAGGCCCTGCGCCCGGGCGTCGGCGCCCCGGGGCGCCAGGGCGAGGACGGCGGCCCCCAGCGCCACGGCGAGCAGCAGGACCATCAGGCGGAACGGTCGCAGGCGCGCCCGCGGCGACGTTGGTTGCACGTGTACTCCCTCCAGCTGAGCGTCCACCGCGCCGGACCAGATTCAAGCACGAAGTTGAAATTGACTTCAAGTCCGGTAGGAGGCCCCCGCGCTCGGGACGAGATTCGTTGGCCGTAGCGCCGAACTAGAACACGTTCTAGAGTCGCAGATATGACGGTCGACCTGCCCCGGATCATCTCGGTCGACGACCACGTGGTGGAGCCGCCCGACCTGTGGGCGAGCCGGCTGCCGGCGAAGTACCGGGAGACCGGCCCCCGGGTGGTGCGCGACCGGGCCAAGTTCAGCTTCAAGGGGGGCGTCTTCAGCTACGAGAAGGGCGTCCCCGACGGCGACTGGTGCGACTGGTGGCTCTACGACCAGCTCGTCTACCCGTTCCCGAAGCTGTCGGCGGCGGTGGGCTTCGATGACCTCGACGTCACTCCCACCACCTTCGACGAGATCCGCTCGGGCTGCTGGATCCAGAAGGACCGCCTCGCCGACATGGACGCCAACCACGTCGATGCGTCCATCTGCTTCCCCAATACGCTCCCCCGCTTCTGCGGGCAGACGTTCTACGAGCAGGGCGTGAAGCGGGAGGGTGGCGACCCCGACCTCGCGCTGCTGTGCGTGCTGGCCTACAACGACTGGATGATCGACGAGTGGTGCGCCGGCGACGGGAAGGGCCGGCTCATCCCCCTCGGGATGATCCCGTTGTGGGACGCGGAGCTGGCCGCCGCCGAGGTGCGGCGGTCGGCTTCGCGTGGCTGCCACGCCGTGGCGTTCTCCGAGAACCCCCATCCGCTCGGCCTGCCGTCGATCCACTCCGGCCATTGGGACCCGTTCTTCGCCGCCTGCCAGGACACCGACACCGTCGTGTGCATGCACATCGGGTCGTCCTCCCGCATGCCGGCCACGTCGCCGGACGCGCCGTTCATCGTGTCGTCGACGCTCACGTTCCAGAACGCCATGGGCTCGATGCTCGACTACATCTTCTCGGGCACGCTCGAGCGCTTCCCCACGCTGAAGATCGCCTACTCCGAGGGCAGGTCGGGTGGATGCCCTACGTGCTGGAGCGGGCCGACAAGCTGTGGGCCGAGCGCAGCGACAACAGCTTCGGCACCTCGCTGCCCAACCCGCCGACCAGCTACATCCCGGGCCGGGTGTACGGCTGCATCTTCGACGACGAGACCGGCCTCAAGAACCGGGACGCGGTCGGCATCGACCAGATCTGCTTCGAGACCGACTACCCGCACGCCGACTCGACCTTCCCCCGATCCAAGGAGGTGGCGACCGAGATCTGCGCCACCGCCGGGCTGGACGAGGAGGAGACGTACAAGCTCGTGCGGGGCAACGCCATCCGGGCCTTCGGCCTCGAGCGCTTTGGCATCCCGGCATGACCGCCGTCGAGGCGAACCGGGACCTCGGGGGTGAGATCCGGCTCGGCAGCGCGCTGTTCACGCTCGTCGAGCCGCACAAGGGCCACGAGGTCGCCTACAACCGCTGGTACGAGCGGGACCACTTCTACGCCGGCTGCATGATCGGCCCGTGGTACTTCGCTGGTCGGCGCTGGGTGTGCACGCGCGACCTCAAGGACATGCGGATCGGCGGTGGGCAGCCGCTGTTCGGCGACGACCGGGCCGGCTCCTACCTGGCGCTGTACTGGACGCTGAAGGGCCGGTTCCGGGAGAACACCGACTGGTCGACCCGCCAGGTCCACTGGCTGCACGACAACGGCCGCATGTTCGCCGAGCGGGACCACATCCACACGCTGCTGTACCTGTTCAAGGGGGCCGAGGCCCGGGACGCCGACGGCGTGCCGCCCGAGTTGGCGCTGGACCACCCGTTCCGGGGCCTGGCGGCGGTCGTCGTCGAGCGGGCCGGCGAGGACGACACGCCACCGCGGCCCGAGTTGGCCGGGGACGATGCGGTGGCGCTCGTGCTGAGCTTCCGGTCGGTGCCGATGCCCAAGGACGCCCCGGTCACCCAGCCGGGCCTCGAGGGCGTCGAGCGCCGGGAGCTGCAGCTGTGGTTCGCCGACGCCGAGCCCGCGGGCTGGTGGCCGGCCGTCGAGCGCTACGCCGCCGGCGTCGCGGCGTCGGGAGCGGGAACCGTGCGGTGGGCGTCGCCGTTCATCCCCACGGTGCCGGGCACCGACCGCTACACCGGCCAGCTCTGGTAATCTATTGACACTCGCTCTGCCACTTTCTACGCTGTGGCCGTGGATGCGAGCGAAGGTGCCGTTCTCGACGGCCGGGTGCAGCGGGCGGTGCGCAGCCGGGCCGCGGTCGTCGACGCCATCCTCGACCTGCTGAGCGAAGGGCACGCCCAACCCACCGCCCAGATCGTGGCCGAGCGGTCGGGCGTGTCCGTCCGCTCCATCTTCCGGCTCTTCGACGACATGGCGTCGCTGCACCGGGCCGCGGCCGAGCGCCAGGTCGAGCGGGTCATGGGCCTGCTGGTGCCGCTGCCCAGCGAGGGACCCGTCGCCGACCGGGTGGCGGCCCTCGTGGCCAACCGCCGCGACGTCTACGAGACCATCAGCCCGGTGCGCCGGGTGGCCGTGCGGGCGGCGGCCACCTCGCCACCGATAGCGGACGAGCTGCGGCGGGTCGCCGAGCTGTTCCGCGGGCAGGTGGCGAGCACATTCCGGGCCGAAGTGGCGGGCTCCGGCCCGGAGGTGCTCGACGCACTCGACCTCGTCGCCAGCTGGGAGGCGTGGGAGCGCCTCCGCACCGTCCAGGGCCTCGACCCCGGGGCGGCGGCCGGGATCGTCACCGTCACGCTGACCGCGCTCCTGACGACCACCTGAGCGCCGGGCCCCGGCGGGAGGAGGGACCCGTGGGCCGCAACATCCTGTTCATCACCACCGACCAGCAGCGCTACGACGCCCTGGGGTGCAACGGCGGCACGGTCGCCCGCACGCCCGTGGTCGACGGGCTGGCGGCCTCGGGCATCCGCTACGAGCGGGCCGTCAACCAGAACACGGTGTGCATGCCGGCCCGCTCGACGATCCTCACCGGCCAGTTCGTGCGCACCCACGGCGTGGTGTCCAACGGCATCCCCCTCCCGTTGGACGCCCCGTCCGTGGCTGCGCACCTGGCCGAGGCGGGCGGCTACCGCACCGCGCTGCTGGGCAAGGCCCACTTCGAGCCCGGCTTCGACCCCGACTACCGCTTCGAGGAGAACGCCCGGGCGCTGCGGGGCGACACGGGCCCGTGGCGGGGCTTCGAGCGGGCGCTCGGGGTCGTGCACGCGGCCGCCTGGGGCGACCGGCGGCTGTCCCACTACGGGCACTGGCTGGCCGAGCACCACCCCGAGCACCTCCACAGCTACGCCGACCTGCTCCAGGCGCTCCCCGGCGGCGACAGCGGCGCACCCGAGACCAAGCTGAACCCCATCCCGCGGGCCTGGTACACGACCGACTGGGTGGCCGACATCACGGTCGAGTGGCTCGAGGGCCTGGCCGCCGGGGACGACTGGTTCTGCTGGATGAGCTTCCCGGACCCTCACCACCCGTGGGACCCGCCGGCGTCCGAGCTCGACCGGGTCGACTGGCGAGACCTCGAGCTGCCGGAGGGCCACCCCGGCTCGGACGAGGCGATCCGCAAGGTGCTGGAGGGCAAGCCGCCGCACTGGCTGGCCTACTGGGAGGGGTCGTTCTCGAACCGGGAGGGCGGGCCCGCCGACTTCGTGCCCGGGCGGCTCACCCACGACCAGATCCGGGAGATCAACGCCAAGGTCCACGTCATGAACGAGCTGATCGACGAGGCCTGCGGGCGGGTGCTCGCCACCGTCGAGCGGCGGGGCTGGGGCGACCGGACCGACGTGATCTTCACCACCGACCACGGCGAGCTCCAGGGCGACTACGGGCTGCTCTACAAGGGCCCGTTCCACACGGACGCCCTGATGCGGCTCCCGCTGGTCTGGCGGCCGGCGCCGGTGGCGGGCGCGGCGCCGGCCGTCGTGACCGACCCGGTCGGCCAGCTCGACCTGGCCCCGACGTTCTGCGCCATCGCCGGTGTCGACGTCCCCGACTGGATGCAGGGCCGGCCCCTGCCGGTCGCCGACGGCGGGCCCGGCCGGGAGCGGGCGCTGTGCGAGTGGGACAGCCAGTTCCCCGGCTACGGCATGCACCTGCGCTCGATCGTGCGGGACGGCTGGCTGTGCACCGTCTACGAGCCGTCGACGGCCGGGCAGCCCAATGGCCTCGAGCGCATGTTCGGCGAGGGTGTCCTCGACCTGACGTCGTCCGTTGTCTACGAGCAGACGCGCTCGGGCCCCGGCGGCGTCGGCATCGCCACCGGCGAGCTCTACGACCTGGCCGACGACCCCCACCAGTGGCACAACCGCTGGGACGACGCGACCTGCCGGTCCCGGCGGGACGACCTGATCGATGACCTGTACGCCAGCCTGCCCGCCGAGGTCCGCCACCTCGAGGTGGTCGCCCCCGCCTGACCGTGGGGGGAGGGATCCGTGGACGTCCTGCGCACCGCCGACGAGCGCTTCGCCGACCTGCCCGGCTACCCGTTCGAGCCGCACTACACCGAGGTGTCGAACGGCGAGGGCGGCGGGCTGCGGGTCCACTACCTCGACGAGGGACCGGCTGACGGCGAGGTCGTGCTGCTCATGCACGGCGAGCCGTCGTGGTCGTACCTCTACCGCACGATGGTCCCGGTGCTGGTGGAGGCCGGGCTGCGGTGCGTCGTGCCCGACCTGGTCGGCTTCGGCCGGTCGGACAAGCCGGCCCGCCAGGGGGACTACAGCTACGCCCGCCACGTGGCGTGGATGCGGGAGGCGCTGCTCGACAACCTGGACCTGACCGGGATCACGCTGGTCGGCCAGGACTGGGGCGGCCTGATCGGGCTGCGGCTGGTCGGCGTGCACCCGGATCGGTTCGCGCGGGTGGTGGCGGCCAACACCGGCCTGCCGACCGGCGACCAGAGGCTCACCGAGGCGTTCCTCGACTGGCAGAAGTTCTCGCAGGAGTCGCCGGCGTTCCCCATCGGGCGGATCGTGGCCGGCGGCTGCGCGGTCGCCCCGCCCGACGACGTGGTGGCCGCCTACGACGCCCCGTTCCCCGACGACGCCTACACGGCCGGCGCCCGCATCTTCCCGAGCCTGGTTCCGACGTCGCCCGACGACCCGGCGGCCGCCGCCAACCGGGCGGCGTGGGAGACGCTGGCGCAGTGGGACAAGCCGTTCCTCACCGCGTTCTCCGACGGCGACGCCATCACCCGGGGCGGCGAGCGCGTGTTCCACCGCACGGTCCCCGGCGCCCGGGACCGGTCCCACGTGACGATCGAGGGCGGCGGCCACTTCCTCCAGGAGGACAAGGGCCCCGAGCTGGCCGCGGTCGTCGCCGAGTTCGTCGCCGCCACGGGCTCACCCGCCCTGTGACCTGAACCCGAAGATGAGCCAGCTCGCGGCTCGACCCGTGCCCGGCGATGGGCGGCGCGCGACCATGATGGCGCCATGGCGAAGCAGGGAAGCGTCCGCATCCGGCGGATGCGGGCATGGCTCCTCGAGCAGGTCGCAGCTCCCCGGGAGATCCGCTCGGCCCGCACCAGAGGCCCCATCCTGGCGGAGCTTCTGCCGAAGCGAGGCGTCGGCGCCGAGCTCGGTGTCTTCAAGGGGCGCTTCTCCCCGGTCCTGCTGCAGGCCAGCGAGGCCGAACGGCTCCACCTGGTGGATCCTTGGTACCTCCTCACCCCCGAGTGGCACTGGGGTGTCGGCGACCGCAGCACCGTGAACGCGGTGCGTCGGATCCTCCAACGCTTCCGCACCGAGATCGAGGCCGGTC
Organism: Acidimicrobiales bacterium; assembly: GCA_035649475.1. Classification (GTDB taxonomy): domain Bacteria; phylum Actinomycetota; class Acidimicrobiia; order Acidimicrobiales; family VFJN01; genus ZC4RG19. The sequence continues at coordinate 1,371 of DASRJM010000021.1, read as the reverse complement.
GGGTCGAAGTGCACGTGGGGTACGACCTCGACGTGCTGGGGCGCATGGCCGATCACAGCCTCGACTGGGCCTACCTCGACTCCTCCCACGCCTACGAGCACACCGTGAACGAGCTCGCCCTGCTCGATCGGAAGGTCAGACCCGGCGGGGTGATCGCCGGCGACGACTGGCAGCCCGACCCCGACCACCCCCACCATGGCGTCCACCGCGCCGTGACGGAGTTCCTCCAGGCGAACGGCTACGAGCTGCGCTATGCCGATGCCGGCAACCGCCAGTGGGCCATCTCCTTGCCGAACGTGTAACTCCATCGTTACGCTTTCGGTCGTGGAGGCCGTGCGGGCCATCGCCGACCCGGTGCGCCGGGAGATCCTCGACATGCTGCGGGACGGTCCGCGGGCGGCCGGGGCCATCGCCGCCGCGTTCGCCGTGAGCCGGCCGGCCGTCAGCCGCCACCTGCGGGTCCTGCGGGAGTACGGGCTGGTGCGCGACGAGCTGGTGGGGCGGGAGCGGGTCTACCGGCTCGACCCCGCACCGCTGGCGCCGGTCGAGGCCTGGCTGGTGGCCCTGCGAGCGCCGCCCGGGGCCGCCTGGGGGTCGCGCCTCGACGCCCTGGAGACCGAGGTCCACCGCACGGGACGTGACCGCCGCCGGGCCGCCACGCCGACCGTCGACGATGCTGAGGAGCAGACCGCATGACACCCACCCCGACCGGCCGCCTGTTCGGCACCGCCGAGGGCCGCGACCTCGTCCTGACCCGCACGTTCCGGGCGCCGATCGAGGACGTGTGGGCCAGCATCACCGAGTCCGACCGCACGGCCCGCTGGTTCGCCTCCTGGACCGGCGAGGCAGGGCCCGGCAGGGTCATCCGCTTCACGCTGGAATTCGAGGAGGGCCGGCCGTCGGGCGACATGACGATCGACACCTGCGAGGCCCCCCACCACCTGGCGGTGTCGTCGAGCGACGCGTACGGCACCTGGCAGCTGGAGGCCCGCCTGGCCGAGGAGGCCGGGGTCACGACGCTCACGTTCACCCAGCACATGGAGGAGGGCGCGGACGTGGGTTCGGTCGGCCCCGGGTGGGAGTACTACCTCGACCTGCTCGTCGCCTCCCGCGACGGCGGGCCGACGCCGAGCTTCGACGACTACTACCCGGCCCAGAAGGCGTACTACGAGGACCAGGCGTCCGGCGGGTAGCGCGGGCCGGTCGCGGGCCGGTCGCGGGCCGGTCGCGGGCCGGTCACACTACGGGGCATGGCCGCGCTGTCCCGTCGCTCGTTCCTCGCCCGCTCGTCCGTCGCCGCCGGGGGCGTCATGGCCCTGGGCGCCGCCGCGTGCTCGGGCGACGACGGCGACGGCGACGGGGCGACGGGCG